>CAZVXA010000014.1:0-54984 GCA_964630955.1 uncultured bacterium
GTTTTAGAAATTTGCAAAAGTGGGATGCACCCTTGAAACAGTACCCCAAAGTGTACCACCGAAAAGATGGGGACGTTTGAGAATGGAATACAGCCTGTTCCAAAGATGTCGTCAACAGTGTTGTCAAGTTGGTGCACCTGCCCTGTTGCCCAATGACCATCTCATTACATTAGAGACTTCCAAAAATAAAACCGTCCCATTTTTGAGCGAGAAGTCTCTTACAAAAATACGTTACAAAAATAGATCTGATCCGGTCGGTTCGGCTTCTCCATTGGAAGATCAATGATATTCATTTCCCCCACATCTGACCATGATTTCACCTGTTGCTGATACTCCTGTTTGTTTCGGTCGATATCAGAGTGGTGCAGTGCTGCTGCGGCTGACCCACATTCGCGTCACCGTGCGGGATAATCCGCCCCTGCCCATTCCCCTGCAAGGGATCTTTCTGCGATGTGTGGTGGCTCCCACTACTGTCCCGACATCCGATTGGCCTGATCCCATTGCCTTACCGGAGATCCCCGACGGTCAGATTACCTCTGGCTGGGTGCCCATCAACCCGATTCGCTGGGTCTGGTTTGCGGCTCCTGGTGCTCACCTTTATCTCTACAGCGGAGATGTGCAGTTTCTGGTTAGCACTGCCTATATCGAGAATTCAGTGGCGATCGCTGCTGAGACGCCCGGCTCCACCCCCAAACGAGTGACGGCTATGACCGTCCAGATTGCTGAACTGGATCTGGGCTTTGACATTGAACTGGGATACGAGGTGAACAACAACCTCGGCGGCGTAATTGAGGTGTTTATCCGCAACTTCATCGCCCTCCTGGTCAACACTGTTAATAGTTTTGTGGCGATCGCTTCTGCTCCCTCCAACGACTTCGATCAGCTCACCGAAGAACTCCAGCGCAGACCCGATGACCAGGGTCCCCAAATTGGTTAGAGTCCTGGCAAACCCTGACGATAGAAACATGCATCGCAGAGCGCAGTGTTCATCTTTGATTTGTGTCCTCTGTGCCTCTGCGGTGAACCTAATCCCGAAAGCTCCCCCTCCCCATGGACACCACCCCGGTGAAGCCCACCACAGTCAGTAGCATCCCCTCCACTGTCGTGGGGGTAACTGCCAGTGTCGCTGCCGTTACCCTGTGGCCCCACGCTGCCCTGGCCCAGAGTGTGACGCTGGACGGTAGCCTGGGATCTGGACAACTGATCCGTCAGGGTACCACCACGATCGTGCCGCAATTGGTGGGGCAGACCGCAGGCATAAATCTGTTCCACAGTTTTGGCCAACTGAGCCTGAGTCAGCCGGAGCGACTTCAGTTCACCTTGAATTCCGGCAGCACGGTTCAGAACATCATCTCTCGCGTCACTGGGGGCAATCCCTCCCAGATCAACGGCACGATTCAGGCTCCGACCAATGTCAATTTATTTCTGATCAACCCCAGCGGCATCATTTTTGGCAGAAATGCCCGCCTGAATGTCACCGGATCGTTTGTTGCCAGCACCGCCAGTGGACTGGAATTTGGTGACCTGGGTCGATTTACGGTGCAGGATTCAAAGGCTCCCACCGCATTACTTACGGTTCGTCCCACAGCGTTGCTCTACAACCAGCTCGGCCAGCAACCCGTTCAGTCGATTCAGGTGAACAGCCGCCGAACGGTGCTGGAGATGTCGCCGCTCCTCAGAATTCCCCTGCCCACCCTGACTGGATTGCAGGTGGGACAGGGCCGTAGCCTGCTGTTGGCTGGGGGAGCGGTCAATCTCAACGGTGGTGTCCTGCGGGCCGGAGGAGGTCATATTGGGTTAACGGGACTGACCGGGAGCGGCAGGCTTCCACTGCTGTGGAGCAACGATGTCCCCCGACTGGCGACTCCTAACGGCCTCCCTGCGGATATCACTTTCGCTACAGGTAATACGGCTCTGGAGGGAGCAAGATTGTCGGTGCAGGGGAATCGCAGTGCGAGGGTGACCCCTGATATTTGGGTGGAGGGCCGCAATGTCACGGGCGATCGCCCCCAAATCTGGACCGACAGCGGCACCCACAACAGCGGCAATGTTTTTCTGAATGCGCGCGATGTCTTCCAGTTTGACAACGCAGACTTCAAAACAATTGGAGGCTCGACGACCAGCGGCACCAATGCCCGGTCTGGCGATGTTGTACTTCGGGCCAGATTGTTGCAACTGAACAACACGACGATTCAGGCGAATACGAACAGTGCAGGGAACGGTGGAAATATTACCCTGCGAGCGGATGATCGGCTGCTGCTGAGCGATCGCACCGCCCTCAACAACAGCAGCAATAATGCGGGAACGGGCGACGCGGGTAATATGCTGCTGTATGCCGGACGGGCGATCGAACTACGGGATACCAATCTGACCAGTGTTGCCAATCAGGTGGCTTCTGTGGGTCAGCAGGCGGGCAGCGGGGGCAATATCAGGCTGGAAACGCCAGGAACCGTTTCGATCGTGGGACAACCAGGCTCTGGATTTGGTGTGATCAACGTGCAAACGGACGGTGCAGGTAACGCGGGAGGAATTGCCATTTGGGCGGATCGGTCGGTGCTGATTGACGGGGCAAGGCTGAGTACGGCGGCCACCGCAACGGGCATTGCGCTGGGTAATCCTGGGGAAATTCAAATTACAACAGGTCAATTTACCCTGACCAATGGTGCTAACCTGACGCTCACCACCAACCTGGGGCAGGGCGGCAACCTGCGACTGCGGGCGGACACGGCGCAATTGCAGGGCAACTCAACGATCTCCGTCAGCAATGATGGCGCGGGTTCAGCAGGAAATGTGCTGCTGCATGCCAGAGATCTGTTTCTGGGTGATCGCTCTCAGATCACCGCCAGAACCACCCAGGGCAGTGGTGGCAATCTCATCTTGACGATTGCCAATCGTCTCCAGTTGCAGAACGGTTCCAGCCTGTCTGCCAACAATGAGGGGACGGGTTCCGCCGGAAATGTTCGAGTGCAGTCGGGAGAGCTATTTCTGGGTGATCGCTCTCAAATTACTGCCAGAGCTATTCAAGGCAATGGTGGTCATTTGAATCTGAATATTGCCCGCACTTTGAACTTAAGCGGCGATTCGCGGATTGCTGCCAGCAATGAGGGCATCGGTTCAGCCGGAAATGTTCGTCTACGCGCTGGCAGTGCGATGCTGGACAATCGTTCCCAGATTACGGCCAGAGCGATTCGCGGGAATGGTGGCAGTATCAACCTGGTGATTGATCGTTTATTAAACTTGCAGGGGAGTTCGTCGATTTCCGCCAGCAATGAGGGAACTGGTTTTGCGGGGAATATTCGCTTGCAGGCTGAGGATGTGTCTCTGGGCGATCGCTCCCAAATCGCTGCCAGCGCCGCCAGGGGCAACGGTGGAAACATTGACTTGAATGTTGACAATGGGATGGCGCTACAGACGGGTTCGAGTATTTCTGTGAATAATGACGGAGCAGGTACTGCGGGTAATGCGTTTCTACAGACAAGAAATTTATTTCTGGGCAATGGCTCCCAAATTACCGCCAGAGCTGCTCAGGGTGATGGTGGCAATCTCAACCTGAACATCGATAATTTATCAGAATTGCAGCGTGGGTCGAGCATCTCCGTGAACAATGAAGGAGATGGCCCCGCAGGGAATATTCTCCTAAGAGCCAGAAATCTGACTTTAGGCGATCGCTCCCAGATCACCGCCAGAGCTGCTCAGGGAAACGGCGGAAATATCAACCTGGACATTGATAATTTACTGGAGCTGCAACAGGGAAGCGGCATTATCACGGATGCGATTGTGAATCGTCGGCTGGCCACCCTGGCCACAACTGCGGCCAGTCGCGCTCAAACGGTTCGCTCAGCGGGCAATATTGCAGTGCAGGCGGCGCATGTGGAGGTGCGCGATCGCTCTCAGATCAGCGCCAGAGCGCCCCAGGGCAATGGCGGCAACATCACGATGGGGATTCAAGATTTCCTGTTTCTCCGTCAGACCAGCGCGATTCTGGCCGACGCCACCACTGCTGATAGCCGTGCCACTGGCAATGGCGGTAATATCACCATTCAACCCCGGACAGGCGTAAATTCTGCTCCTGCGTTTATCGTGGCTGACGGTAATGCGAATAACAACATCGTCGCCAGAGCCAATCAGGGCAGCGGCGGTAATATTACCCTTAACTCATCAGGGATATTTGGCTTTGAGCAGGGGCGGAGTGGATCGGGTGGCAGCACGAATGTCATCGATGCCAGTTCTGACGCTGGCCCTCAGGGAACGGTGCGTATTCTCAACCCTGACGCTGACCCCAGTCGGGGGCTAACGGAACTTCCCGCCGATGTTACCGACACTGCCAACCAGATCGCCCGCACCTGCCCGACACCGGGAACCGCTGCGCGATCGTCCGCCTTCACCGTGAGCGGTCGTGGTGGTCTTCCGGTGTCTCCCACCGATCCGTTGACCGCTTCCGCTGGAGCAGCCAATTGGGTAGGGTTGGATACTCCGGAGGCATCCGGTCAATCGATGACTGGCTCGTCGCGCAACTTGACCCCTCCTGATACCCAGGCTGCCACGATTCCCGTTGAGGCTCAGGGGTGGGTGCGAGCGGCAGATGGTCGAGTGCGACTGGTCGCTCCTGGAGGTGGAGGAATGGCTGTCGCCAATTGTAGTACTCAGACGCAAAGTCTCCCCCTACAATAAGGAGGTCGTGCTTTGTTCTGCGGATGGACTTCTCGGTTCTGGTCAAAACCTTTGTGGCCGTGTTTGTGCTGGCGGATGCACTGGGCAATGCGCCGATTGTCATTGTGTTGACGAAGGGAATGGAGCCAGAGGCGCAGCGCAACGTGGTAGACCGGGCGACGGTGGTGGCAACCGTGGTGCTGCTGGGGTTTGCCTTTGCGGGGAACTTGATCTTGCAATACCTGCACATCAGCATGGGGGCGCTCCGGGTCGCGGGTGGAATGCTACTGCTGCTGATTGCGCTGGATATGCTTCGGGGCCAGTTGGATGAGCCTGTGGTGGAGAGGGAGAGGGATGTAGCGATCACTCCACTGGCGCTGCCGCTGCTGGCGGGACCGGGCACCCTGACGACGGTGATGCTGCTGATGTCAGAATCACCTGATGCGCGGGTCAGTGTGGTGATTGGAATTCTGGCAGCGATGCTGGTGACCTGGGCGATCGTGCGTCAGGCAACCCGAATTGACCAGTGGATTGGCATAGAGGGGGCGATTATTGCCACCCAACTGCTGGGATTTCTACTGGCGGCGCTGGCGGTCGAGATTGGCAGCGAGGGAATTCGGGAACTGTTTTTGTCTTAGCGGGACTTTATCGCACCATTTGAGCTGCGCAGAGCGCGGCTCAAATGGTGCCAGAGGTGCCTGCCGCGTCGCGGCAGGCACCTCTGGCATTAGCAGTTGATATACTGCGTTAGTTCCCAGGGGGTGATGGAGGCGCTGTAGTTCTGCCATTCCTGGTATTTGAAGTCCAGGAAGGTTTTGAGAGCCTGTTCGCCCAGGGCATCGCAAACCACAGGGTCGGCTTCCAGGCATTGCAAAGCCTCCAGCAGATTGGCGGGTACTACCTGGAGGTTGGGAAACTCGGAGCCGCGCACGAACATATTCTCGTCCAGGCGATCGCCCGGTTGCAGATGCTGCGAAATACCGTCCAGACCCGCAGCCAGAACAGCGGTCTGAGCCAGGTACAGGTTGGCGGCTCCATCCAGCAGACGACACTCAAAGCGACCGCCTTCAGGGATACGGATCAGGTGGGTGCGGTTGTTGCCACCGTAGGAGAGATAGTGGGGTGCCCAGGTGCTACCCGATGTCGTCGTGGCAGCGCCCAGGCGCTTATAGGACGTGACGGTGGGGCTGCATAGGGCGGACAGTCCTCTCCCGTGGGACAGCACCCCGGCCAGAAACTCGTAGCCCAGTGCCGACAGCCCCAGTTCGCCGTTGGCATCTTCAAAGGCGTTTTTTCCGTTGTTCCACAGGCTTATGTGGATGTGGGCACCGTTGCCCGTCAGGTGATCGAACACCTTGGGCATGAAGCTGGCCGTGAGTCCCCGGTTTTCCGCCAGGGTCTTCACCATGTACTTGAAGAAAACGTGGCGATCGGCGGTTACCAGCGCATCGCTGAACGTCCAGTTAATCTCAAACTGACCGTTGGCGTCCTCGTGGTCACACTGGTAAGGCTCCCAGCCCAGTTCCTCCATGTAGCGTACCAGCGTCGAGATAAAGTCAAACTGGCGCATCAGGTTGAGCTGGTCGTAGCAGGGGCGGGCAGCGGTGTCCAGGTCATCGGCAACGGCGTAGCCCTGCTCGGTTTTCTTCAGCAGGCAGAACTCTGCTTCCACCCCGGTTTTGTAGTCGTAGCCCAGGGTGTTGCACTGCGCCAGCAGTTTCTTGAAGATGACGCGGGGCGCGGCGACGTAGGGTTCTCCATCCAGGTGAGCGTCGCTGGCAACCCAGCCCACGTTCTTCTGCCACGGCAGCACGATCAGTGATTCAGGGTCGGGGATGGCGGCGATGTCGTGGGAGTCAGGGCCAAGCCCCAGGTTAGAGGCGAAGGGCGCGAAGCAGGCACCTTCTTTTTCAACGGCGGCGATCTTGGTAGCTGGAACCAGCTTGGCTCTGGTGCCCCCCAGCAGGTCGGTATAGGAGACCAGGAAAAAGTCCAGATTGAGCTCGTCGGCTAGCTCGACTAGCGATCGCCCCTTCGCCAATGTAGAAACCATGTCATGACCTCTAGACAATTTGCCTTCTAGTAAATCAACCTTGTTATAACAAGTTTGTATCTTGAGATACGCTGAGGGTGGGTGGAGTTTGTTAGCTATGTATGTTACAACGCTTTGTCCTGGCGGAGACTTGATTCTTCTGTTAATCGCCATCCACCCATCCACCGTAAGGGTTTAGCATTCGGGCAAGGTTAGTCATGGCGAAGTCACAGTCCGTAATACCCGAATGCTAAACCCCTACTCATCCACCCATCCACCCAATGATCGAAACCGCAGATATTGTCGTTGTTGGCGGAGGCTGTATCGGAGCCTCGATCGCCCTCCATCTGGCAGAGTGGGGGGCAGGCAAAGTAGTGTTACTCGAACAGAAAGACCTGGCCAATGGTGCATCGGGCAAAGGGGTCGGAATTATTCGGACGCACTATTCCCACCCGGTGCTGGCAGAACTGGCGCTGATGTCGCTACGGCTGTTTCACAATTTTTCTGAGCGGTTTGGCGGACATGAGGCTGGCTTTCATCCCTGTGGCTACTATGTACTGGTGGGCGAGTCGGATGTGGTGACGTTGCGACAGCTTGTGGGTCTGCACCAGTCGTTGGGGATTAACGTGCGATTTTCAAATCCGGCGGAGTTGCTGGCGGTCATGCCGGGGCTGAATCTGGAGGATGTGGGGGCGATCGCCCATGAACCCGATTCTGGCTACGGCAGTCCGCCTCAAACCACTCGCGCCTTCGCTGCTCGCGCTGTAGAACTGGGGGTTGACGTTCGCTGTAACGCTCCAGTGACCGATATTCTGCGCGATGCAGAAGGACGAATTTGTGCAGTCTGTACCCCTGCCGGAGAAATTGCGACGCGCATGGTAATCGACTGTGTGGGGCCGTGGGCGAAGAAGTTCACCGAACCATTGGGGCTACCTTTTCCGGTGCAGCCCGTGATTGAGCATGTGGTTGTATTGGAGCGTCCTGCTGAACATCGGGCGGCACATCCCGTGGTTTCTGACCTGATCAATCTCTGCTATTTTCGTTCTGACCCCCACCAACCCTGCACCCGTACTGGAAACTCTGACCCCCGCTACCACAACCAGTACACCGTTGATGATGCGAACGAATTTCACGGTCAACAGTTTCCTGAATTTTGCGATGACCTGTACCGCAAGCTGACGAGGCGGTTTGTCGCACTGGCTGATGCTTCCGTCACCGAAACCTATACCGGAATCTGGGCCAAAACGCCTGACTATCAGCCCATTATCGATCGCCTGGAGCATATTCCTGGTTTATACTGTGCTGTTGGGTTTAGTGGACATGGATACAAGCTGAGTCCGATTATCGGAGATCTGTTTAGCCGTAGAATTCTGGGTCTGGAGGATGACAAAACTGTGTTGCTAGATCTATTCAGGAGCGATCGCTTTCAAAGTAACCAACTGATTCGTTCTCCTTTAACCTATGCAAATGCCAGTGGTGTCCGATAAGTCTGTCGATTGTTCCCAAGACTTTAGATCCCCGGTGTCTATCAGAACATCCAGATGTTACCCTCACGCCAGCAAGACACCGGGGATCTGTACGCAGCGGTGTCTCTGTCGCTGATTCTTCTTCACTTCCACGATTCAGATTTCTAATCATGAGCTTCCAACTCACCTGTCCCAACTGCGGTAAACGTTCCGTCAACGAGTTCACCTTCAAGAGCGAATATCTCCAGCGTCCCGATGCGGAGGCCAGCTTTGCAGAATGGGCAGACTACGTCTACCTGCGGCAGAACCGCAAGGGAAAGCAGGTGGAGTGGTGGTATCACCGCACGGGGTGTCAGAGCTGGTTTCTGGTGGAGCGAGACACGACGAATAATGTCGATCACCGGAGTTTCTGGTTGAAGGATTGGGATGGGGTTGCGACCGAAGGGAATGACGCAGTATGAATATCTCTCTGCAACTGTGGTACACCCATGTGGGTTGTCCTTACCTCGTTTCCAGGCTCTGCCTGGAAATGCCAACCGGAGGCTCTGCCTCCTGCTGCGAATAGGAGGCAGAGCCTCCAGTTAGCATTCCTGGCTGGAAGCCAGGAACGAGTTTAGTAGCCTGAGGGGCTACATGAATTTAAACGGTAAAACATTGAATTAATTCTAGTCACTCATGCCCCACCGTATTACCCATCACGCTCTGTTTCCCCTGCCCGATCTGGGAAACACCCTCACCTTCTACTTCAACGGCAGACCGATTTCCGCCTGTGAAGGCGATACGGTAACCTCGGCACTGCTGGCCTCCGGTATCCAGATCTTCTCCCGCAGCTTCAAATTTCACCGTCCCAGAGGCGTGTACGATGCCCACGGACAGGGACCGGAAACTTTAATGACGGTGGATGGTGAGCCGAATGTTCTGGTGGATCGGGTGAAGGTGCGAGAAGGAATGCGTGTGGAGACGCAAAATGCCTTTCCTTCAGTCGAGCGAGATCTGCTGGCGGTGAACGATACGATCGTGCCGCTGTTACCCAATCTTTTCTACTACAAAATGTTCCACAAGCCAAAGGGGATGTGGCACCTGGCGGAAAAATTAATTCGACGTGCCGCCGGACTCGGGAAGATCGATCGCACCACCGATTACAGCGCTATTCGCTACGAGAAACGCTATCGTTTCCCGGATGTCTGCGTAGTGGGGGGTGGCGTTGCAGGGATGGCGGCGGCGAGAGCAGCGGCAGAACAGGGGAAGCAGGTGTTATTGATTGACGACCAGGAAACATTGGGGGGGCGATCGCTCCACACGCTCACCCCCGTCTCCGGCTGTCCTGACCCCGACCTCAACGGTTTGCCCGAATACGAAGTGGCGGGAATGCTGGCGCGATCGCTCCACGCCCTCCCCAACCTGGAAATTCTCACCGAAGCCAGTGTCTTCGGCGTGTATGAGGACAATCTGATCGCGGCTCAGCAGGGAAATGATTTCTTCAAGATTCGGGCCGATTCGGTGGTGCTGGCTCCGGGGGCGACCGATCGCCATCTTGTATTCGAAAACAATGACAGGCCGGGAATTCTGACGGCACGGGGAGTGGAGTCTCTGATTGCCAGACGGGCGATCGCCCCTGGAGAAAATGCAGTGGTCATCACCTGTCATGATGGTGGCTACCACACGGCCATGATGATGCACGGGGCAGGGATTTATGTGCAGGCGATCGTGGATGCTCGTCCTCAAAAGCTTTCAGGATATTGGGAAGCCAGAATTCGTGCGCTGAATATTCCGGTTTACAACCAGCAAACGATCCATGCAGCCCACGGCGACAAAACGCTGTCCTGGATTGAAATTGGCGATGTTGAAGGGAAGCAAACGTCCCGCAGTTTTAGCTGTGACCTGGCGGTGATCGCCGTTGGCTTCAAACCCCAGATCAACCTGCTGTCGGCGGGACGGCAGCGGCCTGTGTGGGATGGCGATCGCCAGATCCTCCGCGTCACGGAACTGCCCGATGGTCTCTACGCCGCAGGGGAAGTCAATGGTGCGGCGAGTTTTGCCAGACGGTACGAGGAGGGCTACGAGACGGGGCGGGCCGCAGCGTTGGGTAAATTTCCTGTAGCGTCTCAGCGGGATGGGTCAGACGATATTCCGGCGCTTCCCGCAGACATCGAATGCGGCGGTAAGAATCACATCATCTGTAAGTGCATGGATGTGACGCGCAGGGAAGTCCAGGCGTCGGTGGGGGAAGGCTTTGACGCGGTAGAAACCCTGAAGCGCTACACCAGCATGGGGATGGGGCCGTGTCAGGGGAAGCAGTGCTATGAGGCGATCGCCCGACTTGCTGCAAAGGATACGGGAATTCCTGCAGCCGAGGCGGTGCCGACGACCATGCGGCCCCCCTTTTCTCCGGTGTCGTTTGGCGTGCTGGCGGGGCGATCGCCCCACCTCCAGCCGGTTCAGCGCACCCCAATGCACCCCTGTCATCAGCAACGGGGGGCGACGTTCCTGGATGCCGGAGCCTGGAAGCGCCCCCACTCCTATGGCGATCCTCAGCAGGAGGCTCTGCATGTCCGTCAAAAACTGGGCATCATCGACATCAGCACCTTAGGCAAAATTGAACTGAGTGGCCCCGATGCACTGTCGTTTCTCAACTTTTTGCTGCCGGGGAAGTACGACAAATTAGCCGTGGGCCGCACTCGCTATTCGATCATGGTGGGCGAGGACGGGGTGCTATTTGAGGACGGCACGCTGTCCCATCTGGAACCTGGCAAATACTACCTCAGTACCACTACTGGCAATCAGGATGCGATCAACGCTATGTTCCAGTGGTGGGTGATGGTTGAAGGATTGGACGTGCGGGTGAGAAATCTCAGTGCCGCCTATGCAGCGGTCAATGTCACCGGAGCAACGGCCCGCGACTTTCTGCAGTCCCTTACCGATGTGGATCTGTCCGGCCCTGCCTTTCCCTACATGGCCTGTCGTAAGGGACTGCTGGCGGGAATTCCCACCCTTTTCTTCCGCATCGGGTTCACGGGAGAACTGGGGTACGAGCTGCACTTCCCCGCCGAGTATGGGGAGTCTCTGTGGAACTTTTTGCTGGAGCAGGGAGAGCCATTTGACCTCCAGCCCTTCGGCGTGGAAACCCAGCGGATTCTGCGGTTAGAAAAAGGCCATCTGATTCCTGGTGTAGACACTGACGCGCTGACCAATCCCTATGAGGCAGGCGTGGGATTTGCCATCAAAGCGGATAAGCCGGACTTTGTGGGCAAGGCGTTTTTGCAGAACTTTGGCGATCGCCCCCTCCAGGATCGCCTCGTCTCCTACCAGCTCAGTCCCACCGACCCCATTCCCGAAGATGGCGTGGTGGTGTTTGCCGATGGACGGATCATTGGCCGCGTCACCAGCTCTCGCCGCAGTCCGACCGTTGGGCGGGGAATTGGTCTGGCCTCGGTAAAGGCGGAGTTTGCAGTGCCGGGAGCGACGGTGACGATTCGCCTATCAGATGGCAGGGACGTAATGGCAACGGTACTGGATCATGCAGTGTATGACCCTGAGGGCGATCGCATGAAGGCGTAGCAAACGTTGCGCGGGGGAACCACCCACACAACGCAGGTAGATTCATTGCTGGAAATCTTCTAAGGAGCGCGAATTAAATAAAACCGAATTGTTTTTGAGAGAGGCGCGACGAAGCCGCGCCTCTCTCAAAAACAATTACAGGTTAATTTGTTCACGATCCTAAGGGGTTTGCCATAAAATAAAAGCCCAGTAAACCCCCAGTTTTCACTTGGCGCGGCGAAGCCGCGCCAAGTGAAAACTGGGGGTTTATTAAACAGCAGATCCCTAAGCTGCTGGACTTTTGACTAAATTGCGCCTTTTTTTTTGAAACGCTGACGTAGTCAGCGTTTCAAAAAAAAAGGCGCTAAAACCAAAGATGCCGCGAAACGCCCTCGCAGAGGGCGTTTCGCGGCATTCTAGAAATAATAGTCAAAACTCCAGTAAGTTGTTGTCATTGGATAAAGAATCTCTGTGTTTTTCAGCGATCGCCCAGAGCCATCGATATGATTGGTGCATCGTTGTTGGGCAGACTCAACTGGCCTCAAGTACAGGTATCCCGTGATCATCGACCCCCAGGGCATTCCAGAACGCATCAGTACTGGCTATCCGGCTCCTTTTCGGGCACTGGTCGCGGGGCGGGCGCGTCGTCGCATTGGAGAAGCAGCGGGGTTGACAAACTTTGGTGTAAATGTGACGCGACTGGCTCCAGGTTCTTCCTCGGCGCTACGACACTGGCACAGCCGTCAGGATGAATTTATTTACGTGCTGGAAGGTGAATTAACTTTGATAACGAATGCCGGAGAGCAAATTCTCAAACCGGGTATGTGTGCAGGGTTTCCGGCAGGCGAAGCAGATGGCCATTGTCTCGTGAACCGGACGGATCGGGATGTCACCTATCTGGAAGTGGGCGATCGCACTTCCGGTGATTCTGTGACTTATCCCGATGTTGATCTTCTGGCTCAAGAGAATGCTGGAACATTCATCTTTACCCATAAAGATGGTAGCCCCTATGAATCCCCGTAGAGATTTCACTAAGTGCCTATCCGAAAACCGAAAACCCAAATTCTGGAGGGATCGGCGCTACAGCGTCACGCCCTCCAGAATTTGGGTTTTCGGATAGGTTCTAAATCAAAAGAATTGATAATTTACCTTTAGCAAAACCATCTTTAATCCATGACCTCTACTATCAATCCTTCACAGCATTCCCTATTTCAGAAGATTGAGCAGATGCGTCGCAAACCGGGGAAGGTGCGCGATGAGGCCATCACCCTGGCCCATGGCAGCGGCGGCAAAGCAATGCGCGATTTGATTGACGATGTATTTGTCAATGCGTTTGACAATCCGGTACTGGCGCAGCTCGAAGACCAGGCCAGCGTGGGGTTGCAGGATTTAATGGCATGGGGCGATCGGCTGGCCATGACCACTGATTCCTACGTGGTAGACCCACTCTTTTTCCCCGGTGGCGACATCGGTCAACTGGCGATCAACGGCACGGTGAACGACCTGGCGGTGAGTGGAGCCAGACCGCTCTATCTCACCTGTAGTGTCATTTTGGAGGAAGGGCTACCCGTCGAAACCCTGCGGCGAGTGGTGCAGAGTATGCAGCAGGCGGCGATCGCAGCGGGCGTACAGATCGTCACTGGAGACACCAAGGTGGTGCATCGGGGGGCGGCTGACAAGCTGTTTATCAACACTGCTGGCGTTGGCGTGATCCGGGCGGGGGTGAACTGTTCTGCCCATCGTCTGCAACCGGGGGACAAAATTTTGATCAATGGTGAACTGGGCGCTCACGGAACGGCGATCCTGATTGCACGGGGTGAACTGGCGCTGGAGACGGCGATCGAGAGCGACTGTCAGCCCCTGAATGGATTGGTGGATGCCATTCTGTCGGTCTGTCCCCAGGTGCGGGCGATGCGCGACGCGACGCGGGGGGGATTGGCGACGGTGCTGAATGAGTTTGCCCAGAGTTCCAACGTAGGGATTCGACTGGAGGAGAGCGCTGTGCCTGTCCGTGAGGAGGTGAAGGGCTTCTGCGAATTGCTGGGGCTGGATCCGCTGTACCTGGCGAATGAGGGCAAGCTGGTGGTGGCGGTGCCCGGTGAGGCAGCAGAGGAGGTGCTGGCAGCAATGCGATCGCACCCCACCGGGCAGGACTCGCAGATGGTTGGCGAGGTGACTGCTGCCCCAGCAGGTGTCGTTACCCTGCAAACGCCCTTCGGTGCGGGCCGAATTCTGGATATGCTGGTGGGCGATCAGTTACCCAGAATTTGCTAAGGAATGTGAATTAAATCAGCAGAGCTGAATTGAGTACGCTGCGGAGGCGCAGAGGCCGCAAAGATTCTACTCTGCGCCCTCCGCGCCTTCTAAGAAACTGAAGTTTCTTTCGCCTTTTTCCCTATCCGAAGGATTGGGTGATATGCTCTGCGGAGAATTTTACTGGTGATGGAATTCCTGCTTCATGCAATCCGGAGCCGTGCCGCCTGTATGATGGGGTCGCGGCTCTCCTGAATTGATTGGAGTGAAGGATTGTGAAAACGATTTGCGTATTTTGTGGTTCCAAAATGGGTAATCGCCCCACCTACCGGGAGGCAGCGCTGGCAATGGGGAGGGCGATCGCTCAGCAGGGCTGCAACCTAGTTTATGGTGGTGGCAACGTGGGTTTGATGGGGCTGGTTGCTGATGCGGTGCTGGAGGGTGGGGGACAGGTGGTTGGGGTGATTCCCGAATTCCTGTCGGCGAAGGAGGTTGCCCACGATCGCATTACCGAACTCTATGTGGTCAATTCAATGCATGAACGCAAAGCCCTGATGGCGGAGCTTTCGGATGCGTTTATCACCCTCCCCGGCGGTTTTGGCACGCTGGAGGAGTTTTGCGAGATTCTCAGTTGGGCACAGCTGGGTCTACACCAGAAACCACAGGGACTGCTGAACGTTGAGGGGTATTACACCCCTCTGTTGGAGCTGTTCGATCGCACGGTCGCAGAGGGGTTTGTGCAGCCGACTTTTCGTCAACTGGTGGTTTCTGCAGTAGATCCGGAAAGCTTGCTGAGTAAGTTACAGTCCTATCAGCCTCCAGCCGTTGAGAAGTTGATCCAGCGCCAGGAAGAAACTTAGGAGATTTCTAGCAATGCAATTATCTACGTCGTGTGGATGTCTCCCCTGCGCAGCGAGGGAGACATCCACACGACGGGTAATTCTTTCGTAGAAATCTCCTACAGCGCTTTGTGCTTGAATAAGCCACAGTTGTTGTTGTGAGAGCCGTGCAGAGCGCGGCTCTCACAACAACAACTGAGCTTTAAGCGCTTGAAAAGCGCTATCAGGTCTTACACGCCATGTCCGACCGAGCCTACTAGAATATCCCGTGACTTCTAGATGCCCACTTCTGGATCGCTTTCCAGGCATTAATTCCGGCTTGCCCAGCCGGACTCAAAATCCTGTGTAAATGCACGATTATAGAAACCCTGCCAATTGAGGCTTACTAAAGCTAAGAATGGGCAAGATGGCTCAGGCCAGTTGCAGCAGTCAACCTGTAATCTAGTGATCGCTGATATGTATTGCCAGTCATGGATGGGTATGAGTTCCTGAGGCGCGTTCGCGGGGATGGGGAATTATTTTCTTTGCAGGTGATTGTCCCATCCGCAGTTGGGCAGCGGGAGAAGCGCGATCAGCTTTCTATGCAGCAGCGACTGAATCTGGCAAAACAAGATCAGTCTGAGCTAATGAGTCATCTCTCCAAGGAGATTTTCAGCAATGAAATTACCTGCGTTGTGTGGGCAGTTCCCCCCGCTACGCGGGGGAACCGCCTACACAGTGGGTATTTTCTTTTGCAGAAATCTCCCAACATCATCTTGTGTCCAGGAACAGTGTCCAGGAGTAAAGCACGATGAGTACAGCAGCTTCTGGTTTGATATTGATTGTGGATGATGTGCCGACAAATTTGGAAGTGATTTGTAAGGCTTTACACCACGCAGGTTTTGATGTGGCGATCGCCACCAGTGGAGAACAGGCACTCCAGCAGATTGAGCGAATCCTTCCTGATCTGATCCTGCTAGATATCATGATGCCTGGAATCAATGGTTTTGAGGTGTTTGAGCGGCTGAAAGCAAACCCCGCAGCCTTTGATATCCCCGTTATCTTTGTCACTGCCATTTCAGACTCAGAGAATACATTGAGGGCGCTGGAATCAGGTGCTGTTGATTATGTGACCAAGCCCTTTCAAGTGCGCGAGGTGTTAGCGCGGGTCAGAACCCATGTACAACTGTATCGGCTCACCCAGAATCTGGAACGGGAAGTGCTTCAGAAAGCGACAGAGCTACAAACCTCGCAGCAATGCTTGATTCAGAGTGAAAAGATGGCAGCACTGGGGCAACTCATTGCCGGAGTGTCTCACGAAATCAATAACCCTCTCGGAGCAATGCAGGCGTCGGCAGGGAATACTCATCAAGCGCTGAAAGCTGCCCTGACTGGACTTCCTGAATTGCATCAACGCCTTGATCAAACGGCACTGGCGGTCTTCTTTGATCTGATTGGCCGGGCGATGTACAACCAGCCGCTGATTGCGACGATTGAGAATCGGGTACTCAAGCGAAAAATGGTGGCCAATTTGCAACAGCAGGGGGTTCAGGATGCTCTGGGAATGGCCGACCTGTTGATGGAAATGGGGATTGTTGAGAACATTGAGTTTTTGCAACCGCTCCTCGACTGTGAGCAGGGGATATGGGCGATACAGCTTGCGTATAACCTGACCGGTGCCTTCATGAGCAACCAGATGGTTCTTCAGGCGGTCGAGCGCTGTACCAAAATCGTATCTGCGCTCAAAAACTACGCCCGGTTTGACATCAGTGAGAAGCTGCAATTAACCCAGGTAACCGAAGGGCTGGAAACCACGCTGAAGATTTATGCCAATCAGCTCAAATACAACATTCAGTTGATTCGAAATTATCAGGATGTCCCCCCTATCTGGGCTTACCCGGACGAACTGATCCAGGTCTGGACGAATTTAATTCATAATGCGGTGCAGTCGATGGCAGCGGGTGGCACCCTGACGATCGCGACTCGCCAGAAGGGACAGGGAGTCGAGGTGAGTATTACTGATACAGGGCCGGGTATTCCGCTGGAGCTTCAGCCGAAAATCTTTGATGCCTTCTTCACGACAAAATCTGGTGGAGAAGGGAACGGACTTGGGCTAAACATTTGCCAAAAAATTATTGATAAACACCGGGGGAATATCTGTGTTGAGAGTCAGGCTGGCCGGACTCAATTCTCTGTCTGGTTGCCCAAGGATGGTGCCGATTGCCGTTGCCAGAACCCCTGAGAGGGAGTGGCGTGCGAGCGCGACTTAGCCCCGCGCCACTCTCTCTCCTTTCCTATCGAGAACTGGGGAGATCGCTCGACTCTGGAGAATGGACGCTGGGGACATATTCTTCTGCGGTGCTGGATGCCACACTGCCAGCAGAATTTGGCCCTTCGCCTGCTGCTGCGTTGCGGCTTTTCTCCAGAACGTGATTGGGGTTGTGATTGGTTTCGGTGGTTTCTACAGCCGGGTTCTGATCGCTGTCCTGGCGTTCACCAGAAGACGGACGGGAGGATGCTTCTGTCATGATGCCCTTCCTGACTGGATAGAAAAAACTGTTGATCCGGCAGAGCGGAAAGAACGCTCTACCGAACCGCCCTACCATTACAGACCCGTTGCTGGGTCGTGATCGACCGTGTTGGGGTCAACACCCATCGGAGAAACAATATCTCGGAACAATGCAATCTGCTGGCTGAAGTCCATGGCCTTAATCTGGTTGAACAACTCCTCGGCTTCGGGGTTCAACTGATAGTTGCTGGGCATAGGAACGACGTTTCCCTCATCCATACCCTGTGCCAGCCGATACCAGAACAGGAGCTTGGTAGTGTCGCCCAATGCGCCATACTGACGGGCGATCGCCGAATTTTTCTGCATCACCAGATCGCGCTGGAGCTGGAGCTGCTCGTCGTGAGACATGCCCTTCACCTGCTCATACAGTGCATCAGCAACGTCAGTTGAAACGGTGCTGGCTCCCGGTGCAGCGGGGGTGATTGACTTGCCCATTTCTGTGTAGATAAACCAGAACAGCGCAAGCTGCTGGTCTACATCCATGCCGCGGAAAGCATTCACTTGCTCATTGGCAGCATTGGCAGCAGTAAATGTCATAGGGACCTCCGATTTCACTCCCTGAACCGTATCAAATCGATGGGTGGGCATCGCCTTTCGCAGGACAGAGACTGGAGAAGATTCGGGCTGATCACTCTCCAGAGAGAGGAGCTGTATGTGTCCTCCACAATAGTTTGAATACAGCACTTTTCAAGCGCGTGAGGTACAAAGTTTTTATTGAGAGCCGCGCTCAGCGCGGCTCTCAATAAAAACTTTGGTTCTATCCCAACGCAAAGTGCTGTAAGGGGAAATTGGTGGGTTGCCAGGGAGAAACAATGAGGTTAGACGGATTAGAAGGAAAGGTTGCAGTCGTGACGGGCGCAGCATCGGGCATTGGTCAGGCGACAGCACTGCGATTTGCTGAACAGGGAGCCAGTGTGGTGGCGATCGATCGATCGCCAGATGAAAGCCAGGAGGTCATTGATAAGATTCAGCACAGTGGCGGACAGGCAGCTTCGTTCTTGGCTGATGTGTCGAAGCCTGAGGAGGTGAAGCGGGCGATCGATGCAGCTGCACAGAAATTTGGACGAATTGATATCGTGCTGGCAAACGCAGGTATTAATGGAGTTTGGGCAAGCATTGAGGAACTTTCAATTGAAGACTGGGATACAACCATTAATACGAACCTGAGAGGCACCTTTGCCACGATTAAATACGCAGTACCCTATCTCAAACGACAGGGAGGAGCAATTGTGGTAACTGCCTCGGTGAACGGCACTCGTATTTTTAGCAACTCCGGTGCAACGGCTTATTCCTGCTCAAAAGCGGCCCAGGTGGCGATGACCAAAATGCTGGCGGTAGAGCTGGCAAAGCACAAGATTCGCGTCAATGTCGTGTGTCCAGGGGCGATCGAAACGAACATTGATCAAAGTACGGAGCGTCGCGATCTGGAAGACGTTCAGGAACCTGTCAAATTTCCGGAGGGCAAAATTCCCCTCACCGACGGCACCCCCGGAACTTCAGACCAGGTCGCTCAACTGGTGCTGTTTCTGTCCTCCAATGCCGCCAGCCATATCACGGGTACGGAGGTCTGGATTGACGGTGCGGAGTCTTTGCTTAAGGGGTAGCGTTTCGTAGGGTAGCCGTTCAGAGGTTTTACCCGCCTCAGTCCCCTCTTGGCAGGGGGGAGGCCAGCCAGCACAACCCCTTCCCTTACTAAGGGGAGGGCTAGGGTGGGACTACAAGGTTTTGTCTCACAGAGGAAAATATAGTTACTTATGCCGCAATACTTCGGAAAACTCCCCACCACCGACCAACCCTGGATAGCAATCACTCCAGTCCAATCCATCGAACAGCACAAGCAGGGATTATCGCTGAACTGCGGCACTGCGACCCTCCGCATCAGCATTCTGTCTCCCCGCATTGTGCGTGTCCGACTTGCTCCTGGCGGTGAATTTCTCCCCCGTCGTTCCTGGGCAGTCACGAAGGAGGATGGCCAGTGGCAACCAACTGCTTTTGAAATCAACGACACAGCCTCTGCCGTTGAACTAAAAACAGAACTCATTCGTATCCAGGTCGAAAAGAATTCCGGCAAAATTACCTGCTTCGACCCACAGGGCAATCCTTTCGTGCAGGATGCCGATCGCGGCATGGGCTGGCGCATGGGCGAAGTTGCCGCCTGGAAACACATTGAAACCGAGGAGCACTTCTACGGCTTTGGAGAACGGGCGGGACTGCTGGACAAGCGATCGCAGATCAAAACCAACTGGACGGTAGATGCCCTCGATTTCAGCTCTGTTACCGATGAGATGTACCAGGCTATTCCTTTTTTCATGGCGCTACGTCCGGGACTGGCCTATGGGGTTTTGCTCAATTCCTCCTACTGGAGCCAGTTCGACCTGGGATTGGAGAAACCGGGCGTCTGGCAAATGACCACCCGTGGCCCCGAACTCGACTACTACATCATCTACGGACCCACTCCCGCTGAAATCCTCCAGTCCTATACGGAATTAACCGGGCGCATGCCTCTGCCTCCCAAATGGGCGCTGGGCTACCACCAGTGCCGCTGGAGTTATAAAACCGCCGATGAGGTGCGAGAGATTGCCAGAGGGTTCCGCGATCGCCATATCCCCTGCGATGTCATCCACCTCGACATTGACTACATGCGCGGTTACCGGGTGTTCACGTGGAGTCCCAAACGTTTCCCTGATCCTGCGGGTTTGATTAATGAACTCAAACAGGCTGGATTCAAAGTAATTACCATCGTTGACCCCGGTGTCAAGTACGAACCCGACGGTGACTACCCGGTCTATCACGAGGGATTAGAGAAGGAATGCTTTGTGCGAACGGCGCAGGGTTCTCTGGCCTACGGCTACGTCTGGCCCGATAAGGCAGTATTCCCAGATTTTCTTAAGCCGGAAGTGCGCCAGTGGTGGGGCGAATGGCAGCACACGCTGACGGATGTCGGTGTCGCAGGTATCTGGAATGACATGAACGAACCCGCAATGGACGATCGTCCCTTTGGGGATATCGGCGAGAAAATCTGGTTCCCGTTAGACGCGCCGCAGGGGCCATCCGAAGAAGGTGGCACACATGCAGAGACCCATAACCTCTACGGCCTCTCAATGGCGCGGGCAGCGGCGGAAGGAATGGAACAACTGCGACCCCATCAGCGATCGTTCATCCTGACGCGATCGGGATTTGCCGGAATTCAACGCTGGTCTGCGGTGTGGACGGGCGATAACCATTCCCAGTGGGAGCATCTGGAAATGTCGATGCCGATGTTGTGCAACCTGGGGCTATCGGGCGTGGCCTTCGTCGGAGCAGATATTGGCGGGTTTGCCGAGAACGCCACCGCTGAGTTATTTGTTCGCTGGATGCAGGTGGGAATGCTGTATCCCCTGATGCGTGCCCATTCTTCGATGGAAAGTGGCCGTCACGAACCCTGGGTGTTTGGCGATCGCGTCGAACAAATCTGCCGCGACTACATCAACCTGCGCTACCAACTCCTCCCCTACCTCTATACTCTGTTCTGGCAGGCCGCCAACACTGGTGCCCCGATTCTGCGACCGCTGCTCTACCACTACCCCAACGACCCCAAAACCTATCACCTGCACGACCAGGTATTATTGGGCGAGAAATTGATGGCAGCGCCAATTTACCGTCCCGGCGTTGAAGCGCGATCGGTGTACCTGCCGGAGGGTGAATGGTACGACTGGTGGACAGGCAAGCGTTACACCGGAGGCACTCACATCCTTGCCGATGCTCCGCTCGAAAGAATGCCGCTTTACGTTAAAGCAGGGGCGATGATTCCGATGCAGCCCATCATGCAGTTTACTGATGAGCATCCGGTAGATACCCTGCGAATCAGAATTTGGCCCGGAGAAGGTGAGTTTCAGCTCTACGAGGATGATGGCTCTAGCTTTGACTACCGATCCGGTAATTTTACGGTCACGACCTACCGTATTTCCTCAGAGAATAACAGGACAACGATCACCGTAGAACCACGGCAGGGATATGGGTCTCCTGACGATCGCACCACTGTCATTGAACTGGTTAGTTGTCAGGAGTATGCTTTCCGAGACGATGGACAATGGCACCAGTTTGAATACGCCTGACGTCAAATAAAGTGAAACCCCATTACCAGAAGTGGCGCAATGCTTTGCACTGCGCCACTTCTGGTAATGGGGTTTGCAGCAGACATAATATCGCGATCGCTCTCTCACGCAGCTCCCTGGGGTGACACAAAACGGAGCAGTGACTTCACGTATACCTCCATTATTCCTATAAAGAAAATCGCGTGTAACTACTGAACTAACTGGTTTTTCAATTAAGCATAGTAAAAATAAGCCTCTCTTCGGAGTTAACCCCCTGCGCTCAGCCAAGGGGGCATTTAGCGTGTCTGCCGGGTGAGAGAAGCCCAGGCTTTGGGTTCTTCAGATGGCCTGATCCACTGATCGCCGATTTCTATCTACCTAATCTACCAAGAGTCAAAGATATGGACACTACTTCGGTTTTGCTCACTAATGCTGCGATGCAAAATTGCCAACATACTCCGAGTGTTGCAGCGTTAAACGACAACCGGAAGCTGGAACGTGCGATCGCCATCTTCGACTCCAGCGTCGCCGACTATCATCTGCTGATCGACGGTCTCCATTCCCACATCACCCCCTACGTCCTCGACCCCACCCAGAACGGCATCCTCCAGATCACCCAAATTCTCAACACTCACTTCACGTCCCTCCCTGTTCTTGAGCCTGTCGAAAGACCGTCCCACCGTCCCACCCTCTACCTCTTCACCCACGGTTCCCCCGGCACACTCCATCTGGGCAACACCGAACTCAGCCTTGAGACCTGCGATCGCTACACCGCAGTCCTTCAAACCTGGTTTCCCTCAGTCGGACGGGCAGCCACCCAACCCACCCTCTACCTCTACGCCTGCAACGTCGCCACTGGAGACGCTGGAGCAGAGTTCCTGCAAAAACTCCACCATCTCACCGGAGCTACCATCCACGCCGCCAACCACCCTATCGGCAACGGCACCTGGCACCTCTCCACCCATCCACCCATCTACCCATCCACCCATCCACCCATCCACCCATCCACCCTCACCACCTATCCCCACACCCTCGCTGCTCCGGTCATCAACGACAGCGCCACCCTTGCTCGCACCACTGCTGAAGAAACAGCGCTGGCGATCACCGGGCTTTCCATCGAAGACGCCAGTTCCCCCACCTCCACCGTCACCCTGACAATCGCCAACGGCACCCTTGCCCTGGCCACAACGACCGGATTGTCGGTGACCGGAAACAACTCCGGTACGGTTACCCTCTCTGGGGCGATCGCCGCTCTCAACGCTGCTCTCAACGGTGTCACCTTTACACCCAACGCCAACATCAGCGGCAATGTCATCCTGGCAATCACCGCAAACGATGGTGTGCTGAGTGCATCTCGGAATGTGGCGATCGCCGTTACTCCGGTGAACGATGCTCCAGCGATCTCGCCCACCGCTCCCAGTGTTGCAGAAGGTGGCAGTGTGGTCTTTACTGCTGCCAACTTCGGGATCACGGATGTGGATACGCTGCCTGTGCAGATTATTCTCAAGCTCGATCGCCTGCCAGAAAAAGGCTATCTGACGCTGAACGGCAGTCGTTTGGTGGTGGGTTCGACCTTCCCCTCGGATCAGGTAGGTCAACTGCGCTATCATCACGACGGCACCCAGACAACGGCAGTCGGCGGCACCAGCGATAATTTCCGGGTGATTGTGGATGATGGGGCAGGGGGCGTAGTTGGCCCCGCCACGGTTGCGATTACCATCACGCCTGTAAACCAGTTGCCGACGGTTGGTGGCACGACGCAGGTGTTTGAGGGGCAGGCGGATGTTCCGGTGAATATTGCGATCGGTGACCCCGATCAAACGGCGGCTACTTACAATATCGTGATTCGGACGCTACCAGCCGATGGCGTTCTGAAGCTGAATGGAGTCCCGATCACCACGTTCAACTTTGCGATTACTTCTGCGGATCTGCCCCAGTTAACCTACAGCCATGACGGCAACGATGCCAACTTCGGCAACCCGCCCGATGACAGTTTTGAGATTGATGTGGTTGATGATGGCGGTGGCACAGGAATACCTGGTTCAACCCGCTCGACGATCAATCTGAGCGTTCGTCCGAACAATGATGATCCCATTCTGGCTCGCAATAATCCCTTAACGCTGAATACAGTCGGCGATGGATTCTTCAAACTCATCAGAAACACCGATCTCCAGGTCACAGATGTTGATTCGGGGACAACCCAGCTCACCTACCGGATCACTCAGACACCCGATGCAGTGACTGGAACGCTCCAGCGGTTAGTCGGCGGTAGCTGGCAGATTCTCAGCGCTGGCACCAGCTTCACGCAGAACGACCTGGACAACGACCGGATTCGCTATGTCTTTCACCGCAGCAGTACGGGTGGTGAGACCTTTAATGACAGCTTTCGGTTTGAAGTCCGCGATAGTGAGATCACAGAATATCCGGTCAAACGAGAAGGCGGTATCTGGCAACCGGATGGTTCTGCCCTGGCGGTCAACACTTTTAATATCGAAATTACGGTTCCAGCCAACACACCGGGTGGGTCTGGTGGGTCTTCGGGCACGGTGATTCCTGTGAACGTCCGCCCCGACACCATTTTCAGAACGGGGATTTCGAATTTGCTGGAGGGTGGTTCCACGACTATCACCAATGCAATGCTGCTCACCACTGACCCCGACAATACGCCCAGCGAGATTGTCTATCGGGTTGAGCGTGTGCCCACCAGCGGCGTGATCAAGCTGAATGGTCAGACTTTGGGCCTGTACGGTTCCTTCACCCAGGACGATATTAATAACAACCGGGTGACGTTTGAACACGCAGGTGGAGAAGATTTTATTGACGAATTTCGATTCACTGTTACGGATGGAGTGAATACCCTGGCGGAACAGGAATTCGGAATCGATGTGATCCCACAAAACGATGCACCAACATTGACGGTTAATGGTTCTCCTAATGTGGTAGAAGGGGGAACGGTGATCGTCACGAACGCCCATTTCTCCCTGGCAGACGTGGATGGTACAGGTGAAAAAGTGGGAGATGGCTACGCGACTCCCAACAGTTTGACCTTTGCGGTCACCACCCTGCCGACCCACGGAACACTTCAGGTGAATCAGGGTAGCGGTTTTGTAGATGTAACGCTCGGCACCATCATTACGAAGGCGCAACTGGACAGCAGCAATTTCCGCTATGTGCATGACGGCAGCGAAAATTTTGCTGACAGTTTCTCAGTACAGGCCAACGATAACACCAGCGGTACGTCGAATAACCTCAGCGCGATTCGCACGGTCAATATCGAGATCGCCCGACTCAACGATGACCCTGGATTTACCGCCAGCAAGAGCCTGACTGTGGGGGAAGGGGGATCTGGCGTCATCAAAGGCTCAAACGGTGTGCCGGGGGATGAACCCCACCTGGTGTATGAGGACCCGGACAACACTACCATCCAGCGGCAGTACCGGATCACAACTCCTGTCACCAACGGCACCCTGTTCTTGAACGGTAGTGCCCTATCGGTGGGCAGTGTCTTCACTCAGGATGACCTGGACAATGATCGGTTGTCTTACCTGCATAATGGCTCTGAAACTTCCACCGACAGCTTTGACTTTCAGGTGCGCGATGGTGGGGGTGGCGTCGTTCCGGGTACCTACACCATCAATATCACTCCCAGAAACGATGTCCCAACGGTAGCGGCCCCGGCAGAACTGGTATTCGCTACGGGAGCCGCACAGACGTTCACAGGTGGCAATGCGATCGCCCTCACCGACGTTGATCTCACCAGCCTGGTGTCCGGCGAAACCGATCGCATCCGCGTCACCCTCGACCCCCAGCTTGTCAGCGCCACCTATGCGAACGGCACACTGAATCTGGTCAATACGGCGGGCATCACTTTCATTGACCCGGCCACCAACCTGGCCTTCAGCAGCGGCAATAATAACAATACGGCGGGCAATCGGCTGATCATTGAGGGGGCGATCGCCAATGTCCAGGCCGCCCTTAATAGTCTCACCTACCAGGTCTCCACCGATGTCGATGATGTGATTCGGCTGGTGGTGACGGTGGATGACCGTCTGCGGGATGGCAGTGGCACCGTGATTGGGGCGAACGGTGGTCCCACCAACTCCAATGGTCTGCCCCTGAGCGATGCCAACAACACCGCCCAAAGAACCATCCTGCTGTACACCAGCAACTCCAACGACCCGTCCAGCTTTGTCAACATTCCCACTGCGCGTTTGGTCAATGAGGAAGCAGCCCTGACCTTTACAGGGGCTAACCGGATTGAAATTGCCGATGTGGATGCATTCCCGATCGCAGCGGCGGCGGGCAGCGTTCGTCTCCAGGCAGGTTATGGCAACCTCAACATTGGCAATCTGAACGGTGCCACCGTCACCGCAGGGGCCAATAATTCGCTCGACCTTACCCTGACGGGAACCCGCGACCAGATCAACGCGGCGCTGCTCACCCTCACCTACACCGGGGCGAACAACTATAACAACACAACAACACCCGATTCGCTTGTCGTTACTCTACTGGCCAGCACCAGCGGTAATGGGGTTGGCCTCGGCGGTGCCACCAACCTCACGCAGACGATCGCACTCACGGTTAACCCCGTCAACGATGCGCCAACGTTGACCGCTCCCACAGGCACGCTGACCGCCTCCAGCACCGATCCAGTGGAATTTATTGGGGCAACTGCGATCACGGTTGATGATCCTGACCTGAATCCTCCTGCGGGTGGCTTACCGGGCACCGATATTCTGCGGGTAAAAATCGACCCCACCCCCGGCTGGACGGGCACGTCTAACTACGGCATTCTGACATTAGGTTCCACGACGGGAATTACGCTGATCTCCGGTACGAACGGCGGCACGATTGCTCAGACTGCGGATGGAACCACAGGCCCACTCATCATTGAGGGCACCCGCGCCAATGTTCAAGCTGCCCTCACCAATCTGTCCTACACGCCTCCGGTAAACGCCGATCGCACCGTCAGTCTGGCGGTGACCGTGCTCGATCGCGCCAACGGTGGCCCCGGTGAACTGACGGCCAGCCGCACCATTAACATCAACGCCTCCAGTGAAAATGATGCTCCGGTTTTAACCGCGCCCACGAACCCCCTGTTGGTCAACGAGGACGCTGCACTTACCTTCACAGGAGCCGGGAATTTCTTCAGCTTTACCGACGCTGATGATTTTGGAGCAAGCAACCTGACGGCAACGATTACCGCCACCCGTGGTACGCTCTCGCTGGTGGGTGCAGATGGCACGACGGTCGGGGGTAGTGGCACGGCAATGCTCACCCTGACAGGTACCAAGGCCCAGATTAACGCGGCTCTGGACGGATTGATCTTTACACCGACTGCGAATTACCACGGTACCGCCATCGTTCAGGTCACTGTGAACGACCAGGGTAATGTGGGCACTGGCGGCGCAAAAACTGACACTCAACAAGTCACCATCACTGTTAACCCGGTGAACGATCGCCCCACCGCAACAGGCAATGTCAGTTTAGGTTCCATCCCCGAAGATACGAGCAATCCCACCGGAGCGATCATTTCCACCCTGATTACGGGCAGCAACTACAGCGACACGACCGACAACCAGGCGGCGAACAGCGGCGGCAACACTGAGACCCCTCTGAGCTATATCGCCATCACAGGCAGCACCAACTATTTCACGACTCAGGGCAATTGGCAGTTCAGCGATGGCGCTGGGGGATGGATTAATATTCCTGCCACCGGATTGTCGGATACAGCGGCGATCGTCATCCCTGCCAATCGAGAACTGCGCTTCCTCCCTGCTGGAAATTTCCATGGCACACCGGGGACACTCACCACCCGTCTGGCGGACGGCAGCAGTCTAATGGCTGCCAGCATCAGTCCCGCCGACCTGAAAAACCTGAACACAGTTGGTGGGTTGGGGGTAACAGGAGCGTGGTCGAGTGGAACGCTTCCTATCGGCATCACGGTAACGTCTCTCAATGATGCGCCGATTGTCAATGCGCCTGGGACTCCCGTTACGTTGACGGCGGTCAATGAAGACACCACGAATCCCGCAGGAGCTACCGTATCCGGCTTATTTGGCTCCAAGTACCTCGATGTCACCGATAACCAATCCACAGGCGGTGCGAATATTCCCGGCGGCGGCAATAGCTCAACTGTCTTTGGAGGTGTGGCGATCGTTGGTAACACTGCTACTGTGGCTCAGGGTGAGTGGCAGTACAGGTTATCCAGCGGCTCCTGGACTGTCATTCCTGCAACGGTTGCGAATACCACTGCACTGTTGCTGCCGACCGATGCCAGCCTCCGGTTTTTTCCTGCTGCTGACTACAACGGCACTCCTCCTGACCTGGTGGTACATCTGGCAGACAGTCCCGTCACTTTCAATGCCTCTTCAGACATTTCTGCAATTCTGGGTGGAACGAACACCTGGTCAAACGACACTGCTCTGTTGAGAACGTCAATCACGGCGGTTAACGATGCGCCTGTCCTGAGTGGCACAGGTGTCACGGTTGGCTATACCGAGCAGTTGACGGCTGCTCCAGTGGGAACCGCACTGACGGGCATCAGCGATGTCGAGATTGGGCGGACTGAACTGCCGGATACGGTAACGGCAACGGTGCAGATTGGGAGTTTCTTTACAGGCGATCGCCTCACATTCACTCCCGGCTCCACAGGCATTACCATCACTGACCAAGGGGGAGGTCTGTACAGTCTCAGCGGTTCTTCTCGCGCCAATATCTTACAGGTGCTCCAGTCCGCTGAATTCTCCTCTACCAGCGATAACCCGACGAACTTTGGGGTCAACCAGACCCGAACGGTGACATTCCGGGTGAATGATGGGCAATCCACGAATAACCTCTCGAACACGATTGTCAGCACGGTTAATGTGACCGGAGTGAACGATCCCCCTGCGGGTGCCGATCGCCCGGTGACCACGGCTGAGGACAGCACTTATACACTGGTTGCCGCCGATTTTGGCTTCACCGATCCCGACAGCACCGCTATGGCAGGCGTGCGAATTGACACGCTACCTGCTAAAGGTAGCCTGACGCTGAATGGTAACCCGGTTGCAGCAGGTGATTTCATTACCACTGCCGACATTACAGCG
Source organism: uncultured bacterium (assembly GCA_964630955.1). GTDB lineage: Bacteria > Cyanobacteriota > Cyanobacteriia > Elainellales > Elainellaceae > CAZVXA01. The sequence goes on from CAZVXA010000014.1 coordinate 28,487, forward strand.
AATCGTCTGCGGTATACCCCGGTTGCTAACGAGAACGGCAGCACTTATACCACCTTCACTTTCTCCGTTCGGGACAATAGCAACGATGCAGCCACGGAGTATGACCCGACTCCCAATACGATTACCGTAAATGTAACGCCAGTCAACGACGCGCCGATCGCCACGGGTAACGCCACGCTACCAGCAGCAGTGGATGAAGATACGGCGAACCCCACAGGTACTGTCATCTCAACACTGCTGGCTGGCAACTACAGTGATGCCATCGACACGGTGCCCGGTGGCTCAACCGAAACAGCGCTGGCTGGGATTGCGATTGTTGGCAATGGGGCAACTGCAGCTCAGGGCACCTGGCAGTACTACAACGGTTCTACCTGGGTTGATATTCCTGCAACCGGGTTGTCTACCACTGCAGCGCTGGTGATTCCTGCGTCGGCTCAGTTACGGTTCCATCCTGCGGCCAACTTCAACGGCACTCCCGGTAGCCTGACGGTTCACCTGTCGGACGGTGCTGGTTTCTCAGCGGGCAGCAGCGTTGACCTGACGGGGGCGATCGGCGGCACCAATGGCTGGTCAGTGAATACAGTTGCGATCAGCACGACGGTCACTGCGATTAACGATGCTCCCGTTGCTACAGGGACTGCCACTCTGCCCAGCCTCAGCGAAGACGCGACGAACCCCACAGGTAGCACGGTATCCAGCCTGTTCACGGGGAATTTCTCTGACAGCACCGATCAGGTGATCGGTGGTTCGACCGCGAATACGCTGGCTGGGGTGGCGATCGCCAGCAACGGCACCACACCCCAGGGCACCTGGGAGTATTACAACGGCACCACTTGGGTAGCAGTGGGTAACCGCGCTCCCGGCAATGCGCTGGTCGTCTCTGCAACGGATCAACTCCGCTTCGTTCCAGCGCTGAATTACAACGGCCCCATTCCAACGCTGAATGTCTATCTAATCGACAACTCAGCGGGCGGTGTCACAACTGGAGATACGGTCAACCTCGGTGGCGGCGGCGCAGTTGGCGGCATCACCCCCTATAGCGCGATAACCGTTCCGCTGAGTGGCAGTGTAACTCCGGTCAATGATCCACCAGATGGAACCGACCAGACGATTACGCTGAACGAGGATGGCAGCTATACGGTAACCGTTGCTGACTTTGGCTTCACGGATCCCGACACCGGAGATACCTTATCTGCGGTTCGGATTGATACGTTGCCTGCGAATGGCAGTCTGACCTTGGACGGTGTGGCCATCACACCGGGGCAAATCATCAGCGCCGCCGATATCACCGCTGGTCTTCTGGTGTTTACGCCGACCGCCAATGAGAACGGCAATACCTACAGCAGCTTTACCTTCTCTGTCCGCGATAGCAGTGGGGTGACCGCAACGGAGTTTGACCCGGCACCGAACACCCTCACGTTTAACGTGACTCCGGTGAATGATGCGCCGATCGCCGCTGGTACTGTCAGTTTGGGGGCGATTGCCGAAGACACCGCGAATCCGACTGGAACCTCAGTTTCCACTCTATTTGGCGGCAATTTCTCCGATAGCACGGATCAGGTGGTTGGCGGTTCAACGGCCAACACCCTGGCCGGAGTGGCGATCGTGGGCAATGCAGCGACACCCGCTCAGGGCACCTGGCAGTATTACAACGGCACCACCTGGGTTGATGTTGGGACACCCAGTCCCAACAGTGCGCTGATCATTGCTTCCTCAAGTGAACTGCGGTTCCTGCCTGCACTGAACTACAATGGCCCGATTCCAACGCTGACGGTTCACCTGATCGACAACTCGGCAGGCAGCGTCACGACAGGAACGACGGTCAATCTCAGCGGCGGCGGGGCGATCGGTGGCACCACGCCCTACAGCAACACGACAGTTCCTCTCGATGGCATCGTCAACCCCGTGAATGATCCTCCTACCGGAACGGATAAAACCATTACGACTCTGGAGGACACGGGCTATGCTCTGACGGCAAGCGATTTTGGTTTTGCTGATGTGGATGGGCATACCTTCACGAATGTGCGGATTGACACCCTGCCCGGTGCGGGAACATTGGTCCTGAACGGAGTGGCGGTTACCGCTGGTCAGGCTATCCCGGTGGCAAACGTGACTTCCGGGCAGTTGGTGTTTACCCCAGCGGCCAATGCGAGTGGAACCAGCTACGCTAGCTTCACCTTCTCGGTGCAGGACAGCAGCACTCAGTTCGACACCACACCGAACACCATCACAATCGATGTGACTCCGGTGAACGATGCTCCTGTGTTTGCCGCGCTGGATGCCTCTCTCCGCTATATCATTGGCGGCTCTGCCGTGGTGCTCGATGCCGATGCGACTGTCAGCGATCCAGAATTGACTGCATTCAACAACTGGGATGGGGCAGTCCTCACCTTACAGCGTCAGGGTGGAGCCAATGCAGAGGATGGTTTCAGCGGTAGCGGTACGCTCGGTGGATTGACCGCAGGCAACAGCCTGACTGTGGATGGCGTGACCGTCGGGGCGGTGACTACTAACAGCGGCGGTACCCTCACCCTGACCTTCAACGCCAGTGCCACTTCTGTCCTGGTCAATAGCGTCCTGCAACAGATCGCTTATAGCAACACGGGCAGTGCCTCTACCCCGGTCACCATCGACTACACCCTGAACGATGGCAACACAGGTGCTCAGGGCAGTGGAGGGGCGCTCACGGGTTCCGGGACAGTGACTGTTGATGTGTTGCTCAAGGGCGATCCTCCGGTGGTGACCGCAGGGGGGGCATTCACCTACACCGAAAATCAGCCTGGGTTGTCAATTGCCCCTAACCTCACTCTCAATGACCCCGACAGTACCCAACTATCCAGTGCAACCGTTACCATCAGCAGCGGCTTCACCGTCGGAGACCTGCTGGAGGTCAACACCCAGGGTACCAATCTGATCGCCAGCTATGACCCCAATGCAGGCATTCTCAGTCTGACGGGAGCTGATAGCCTGACGAACTATCAGCAGGTGATGCGATCGCTCACCTACCGCAGCACCAGCGATGATCCCACCCGCACCGCCACGACCCGCGAAGTCACCTGGCAGGTCACCGACATCAGTTCGAACGGTGCGCCTTCTGAGAACAGCACCCCTGTGACCACCCGTATTACGGTGATTCCGGTCAATGATCCGCCCACAGTGGATCTGGATGGGAATAATAGCAGCGGGGTTACGGGCAATGATTACCGCACGCCCTACAAGCCGGGTCAACCTGTCAGGATTGCCGATGTTGACCCTCAAATTACTGACCTGGATGATACGAATATCGAGTGGGCGCAAATTACCCTCACCAATCCCTTGAATGGGAATTCGGAGAGCCTTTCGGTTGTTGGCTCTTTGCCAGGGGGAATTGCAGCGGGGGCCTATAATCCTCAGACTGGGCAGATCCAGTTATCCGGGAGTGCATCGCTGGCGGACTATCAAACGGCGATCGCCTCCATTGTTTACAACAATACAGCTCGGATTCCCAACCCAACCGATCGCACGATCACGGTTGTGGTGAACGATGGTGATGCCTCCAGTCCGATCGCCACCTCTACGATCATGCTGGACACGGATGGCGATGGTATTCCTGACAGCATCGATCTGGATGATGACAATGACGGGATATTGGATGAGGTTGAGATGGGCAACGACCCAAATCTTGATACAGATGGTGACGGGATTATTGATCGTCTGGATCTGGACTCTGACAATGATGGAATTAGTGATTTGAGGGAAAGTGGTCTTTCTCAACAGATGATCACCTTGCTCGATAAGGACAATGATGGTGTGATTGACTCTGATAACCTGTTTGGAAGTAACGGCTATGCCAACGCCATTGAAACAGCCATTGATAGCGGTATTAGTATCTACAGAGTAGTTGACACAGATGGCGATCGCCAGTTTGACTTCCAGGACATCGATAGTGACAATGATGGTAGTAGCGATCTGTTTGAGAGTGGCTTTGGCTTCTCTGACGCAGATCGGGATGGCCGAATTGATGGTTTTGACAGCGATGGCGACGGTATGGTGGATGTGTACGATCGCACGCCCGGATTTGGCGGCGGCAGCACCTTTACCCGGATGCCTGACAGCAACGGCAATGGTTCGCCTGACCCCTATGACGTTGGTCGTAGTGTGACAGGGTCTGTGGGGGCAGACCGGATCATTGGTACCGATGGCGATGACATCCTCAACGGCTTCAGCGATCGCGATATTATCTTTGGTCGCGGTGGCAACGATATCATCAATGGTGGTAGCGACCCTGATATCCTGCGCGGTGATGAGGGCAACGACATCCTCAACGGCGGCACCGGCGACGATGATATGGATGGTGGCACGGGCAATGACATCCTCAACGGTGGCGATGGCAATGACCTGATGCGTGGCGGTTTTGGTAACGACATCGTCAACGGCGGCAACGGGAACGACCGCATTTTCGGTGGTCACGGGGCCGATCGACTCAACGGCGGTAACGGCAATGACCTGCTCCAGGGAGACGCGGGCAACGATATTCTGGTGGGCGATCGTGGTAACGACGTGCTGATCGGCGGTCTGGGGCGCGATCGGCTCACCGGGGGCCAGGGCAATGATCGATTTGTCTACCGAAACGTCCGGGAGTTTGGCGATATCATTACGGACTTTGAGATCGTCAGAGATCGCATTGACCTGAGCCCCATCTTCCGAGGACGCGGCTCCATGCAGAACATTCGCCTGCAACAGCGTGGATTAGACACCATTGTCCAGGCCGTGGTTGGAGGACAGAGCTATAATCTGGCCACAGTCCAGCGGGTAAATGCTAACACGCTGGCTGCACGGCACTTCCAGTTCTAAGTAGCAGGCTATTGAGTCAAAAAACTGGGTGGGCACCGCCCACCCAGTTTTTGTTGCACCACAATTTTTGCTGTGGAATCAGCAATGGGAAGGAACTGACGCACTTTACCTGGAAGATCCCCGGCTTCTTACCTGCTCTCCCGCGAAAATATCTGGCTTCTCGAAGAAGCCGGGGTTCTCTTCGGGTGAGTCCTTATGTAACTGGACTTTTGACTAAATTGCGCTGATTTTTCCTGAAACGCTGACGCAGTCAGCGTTTCAGGAAAAATCGGCGCTAAAACCAAATATGCCGCGAAACGCCCTCTCAGAGGGCGTTTCGCGGCATTGTAGAAAAAATAGTCAAAAGTCCAGTATGTAAGAAACCTCCTGATGCCCAATTAAGCTGTGTCAAATCACTAAAACTCTATCAACCCACATAAAGTTTATTGTTCAAAAAATATTCACGAATCCGTCAATCATTCGTCGAATATTTTGGGAACTCTAGCGTAGAGAGACTTAATCTTTAGGATGGATTATGAAGCTGATTCAATGTGCGATCGCCGGCCTGGTTCTCACTCCACTGTTGGGTGGAACCGCTTTTGCTCAAGTTGATCCCGCTTCACCTAATTCCAATCCTGGTCTGACGAATGCATCTACACTTGATTTACGGATTCCCATCCGTGCTGGAGTCGGATACAGCACGGATGGTGGTGGCTATGAAGGCGCGTTTAATTTTGAGGGATTCCTGCCGCTGTCGCAAAGAGTAGGACGCAATATTACCTTTCTGAATGGCCGCTTTTTTATTGACAATGACGCGAATACAGGCGGCAGCTTAATTCTGGGACATCGGTTTTATAGTCTCAGGAGTGATCGCATCTGGGGCGGCTATCTCGCCTACGACAATCGCAGCACCGATCGCAACACCTTTAATCAGTTTGGGTTTGGCCTGGAGACGATGGGTAAGGTGTGGGATGTACGCTTCAATGCCTACCTGCCGATGGGAGATACCCGTCAATCGGCAGGTGAGCAGTCCATTGATAATATTCTGCAAACATCAGGCACGTTTCAGGGAAATCTGCTGGTGCTGGATGCCCTGATCGAACGGCAGCGAATTCGGGATTTTGAGGCCGCTGTTGGTGGGTTTGATCTGGAGGCAGGGGCACGGTTGGCTCGCTGGCAGTACGGCGATCTGCGGGGCTACGCAGGGATCTACTACTATGATGCGCCGGAGCGGGACGGTAGCTTTGGTTGGCGAGTGCGCCTGGATGCGGATGTGAACCGCAGTTTGAACTTTGGGGTGGCGCTTCAGCACGATGAGATTTTTGGTACCAATCTGATGGCCTCAGTGGCTCTGACCCTGCCGGGAATTCGTCCCCGTGGTCCGGTTCCCTATCCTCAGATGGTGCCTGCCCGTCTGGGAGAACCGATCGCCCGCAATCCTCACCTGGTGCTGGATGTGCAGCAGGAGGTGGAACGCAGCACAGAACAGGTGACAATGCCGCTGATGAACCCCGAAGAGGAGCAGCCCTACCGATTTCACCATGTGACGCTGGGGATTGCAGCGGGGGGGAATGGTACTTTTGAGCGGCCTTTTGGCACCGTTCAGGAAGCTCTGAATGCGACCCGTTCTGACGGCAATGATGTAGTTTATGTGGATGCGGGCAGCAATCCTGCAATCCCGGCGTTTACGATTCCCGATCGGGTACAGGTGCTTTCTCAGGGGCCTGTGCAGCTTCTGGGGGGTATGCCCTTCCCTGGTTTTCCCCAGACCCTCGTGCGGCTGCCCTTCTCCCCACAGCCCAACTACAGCGATGGGGTGCTGGTGCAACTGCCCCTATCAGGTGATGGTCGTTTCCCGCTGATCCAGCAGGCGGGGGCAGTGAATCTGGTGTCTCTAGGCGATCGCACCATCTTGGGTGGATTTCGCCTCACCGGGGCGACAGAAAATGCCATCCTCGGTCAGTCGATTGCCAATGTGGAACTGCGCAATAACACAATTACCAACTCCGGGCAGCGTGGCATCTTCCTGAACAACGTCATTGGCAGTGTGGTGATGTTGGACAATACGGTGATTGGTTCGAGAGGGGACGCAGGTTCTGGACAGGGAATTTTGATCCGGAGCAGCACCGATGATGCGGTAGAAATCACGATGTCCCGGCATCGTCTGACTGATCAACGGGTGGGGCTGGAACTATCAACATTGGGCGATCGCACCCAAAACCTTTCCCCCTCCCAGATCGTCTCCATCGACAATCTGATTATTTCCAGCAGTAGAGACCAGGGGATGTTGATACTGGCCAACGGTTCGGGGAACCAGCAGGTTGCCTTCCGCAGCGGCAGCATCAGCGGCAGCGGCGCACAGGGCTTATTTGTCCAGGCGCTGAATACGGGAACCCAGGAGCTGATTCTGGAGGACAGCACCATCCGTAACAGTGGCGGCGCTGGACTGGAGGTGCTGGGCGGTACACTGGGACGGGTGAACACCGCTGCACAGGAAGTTTACGTTCGCAGAAATGTGATTGAGAATAACCGGGGAGCGGGGATCGACATCACGGCCAATGAGGTATCGGCTCAGGAGTTTGGCATCAACAACAATACGATTCGCAATAACGGTGGCCCTGGAATTCGGGCGATCGCCAACAATTCTTCCTTCCAGGAATTCGTGACCGACGCGGACAACCAGTCTGAAGGCATCAGCAACAACCAGATTTCAGGCAACCAGGGCGCAGGCATTATTATGACCACGAACGATGCCTCAACCCAGGTGTCCGATATCCAGGGGAACACTCTCACCGCTAACCGCACCAATGGCGCACCCGATTTATCGATCACGCTGACCAATTCCGCAGGCAGTGCCTGTGTGGTGCTGCTGAACAACCGCAGCGCCAGTGGCATTCGCCTGAATAACAATTCTATGGCTCCCAGAGGTCTGTTTGAGGTAGGTGATCTGCCGACGGTTTCAGTGCGTAATAACGGCGGTGTTTCTCTGCTGCCAAATGCTGCCGCCTTTACGAATAAGCCAGGGGCAACCTCCTGTTTTCGTTAAGTATCACGCCACCTGATTGACTGACAAAACTCCTGAAACCCCGATTCCTGCGTAGGTTGGGTTAGCGACAGCGTAACCCAACATAACCGCTGCTGGTGTTGGGTTTCACGCTGTTCAACCCAACCTACGGTAAAATTTGTCAGTCAATCAGATCACGCCACTGTAGGGGCAAAGCATTTGCGGAATAGGGGTTGGGTTGACCTTGAGGTGCTTCGCGCAAATGCTTTGCCCCTACGGTGGGGGATCACGATGGGTTCAACCGCTACAAATATTCGTGCTTTACGAATGGAACGGGTACCAGTTGGCCTTCTACCCCTTCAATTTGGACGCTTCTCACGTTGGCCTCGATCGCCTTTGTTCGAATATAGGCTAACCCGAAATAACCATCATCGGTTGGTGTGCAACTGGTTAGCCTGCCTACCCGTTCTTCGCCAACCATGATGGTGCTTTCGGGAGAAACGCCAGCGGGTAGACGGACGCCCCAGAGTTGCTGCTTCACGCCCCGGTAGGTGTGAAGACGGGCGATGGTTTCCTGACCGATATAGCAACCTTTGCTGAGGGAAATAGTGTTCCAGAGGCCCGCTTCCAGGGGGTTATAGTCCTCAGTGAGTTCCTGGTCGGGGGTGGGCCGTCCCTGTTCGATGCGGAGGCGTTCCCAGTCTGTTTGGCTGAGGGGGGCAACTCCCTGGTCGGTCAGGGTTGTCCAGAGGAGTGGAGCCTGGTCGGCGCTGAGAATCAGGGTGTATCCGGGGAGGGCCAGCCCACTGCCAACAGCGACTCTCACCTCAATGCCATTCAGGGTAAATAGTTGGTGGGTGCTATCGGGTTGTCCCACTATCTCACCTGCACCCAGTTTCTCAATCAGGGCGTTGCTGTTGGGGCCGATCAGACTGAAGCTGGCAGTAGCATCGGTGATGTCTTCCAGCTTTACCTTGTCCGCAAAGAAAATGAACCGATCCATCCACTGCATTAGAAATTGGCGGCGGCTGGGGGAGACCAGCAGCAGGACGGCATTCTCCAATATATAGGCGGTCGCTAAATCCAGAGTGCGTCCGGTAGAGTTGACAAAGACGGTTTCGCAGCCTTCTCCGGGCTGGCGTTTCTCGAAGGTGTTGGTGGTCTGGTTGTGCAGAAACCGGAGACAGTCGGCGTCCGACACCAGAATTCGTCCCCATGAGGAGCGATCGCACACCGCTACTGCTACTTTTGCTGCCTCGACTGCCTGATTCATGCCTTACCTGTGGAATGGGTGCGTTGATGATTCTCTAAGAATTTTAGCTGTTGATGCAGCATCTCAATTTTGGACAGGGCGATTCCAGCGGCAGTGGCAGTTTGCAGGGGGACCTCATACATGGCACGCAACTCCAGGGGGCGGCCCTCGTCGTAGTCAATTTTCATGCTGGGGCGGTAGGGGATCATGACGGCGGTATGCTCCAGCATGGTCTGGATAAATTCATCGGAGATATGGCGATCGCATGCCGCTGCTCCCTTTGCCACCTCCCGCATCAGACTTTCTGCCAGGGAGCGAGTTTCAGGAGAAGCCATAATCACATCGGTGCGGGCATCGAGGACAACCGAGAGGCCGTTGAAGGGAATGTTCCACACCAGCTTTTTCCAGCGAGATAGTACAAGGTCTTCCTCCAGATCGATGGGGATACCTGCGCGGTTGAAGTCAGCGGCGATCGCCCGCATTCTTGCTGTCACGCCTTTTGCCTGTCCGCTGGGGTCGTACTCGCCCATTGTGATCTTCTTATAGTCCAGGTGGCGAATGTGGCCCGGTCCCACTTTGTTGGAGCAAAGAAAACAGAGTCCTCCGAGAACCCGGTCAGAACCAACGATCGCAGCGGCCTGTGCTTCGACACCTAGCCCATTTTGTAGAACCAGTACCACACCGTTATCTTTGACGACATGGGGCAGAATTTCAGGCAAAAGGTGGTTCTGTGTGGTTTTCATGGCCACGATCGCCACATCGCAGGGCGGCATTTTAGCAGCGTCGCCGTAGGCATTGACCTGGGGCAGGGTAAAGTCGCCTTCCGGAGACTCGATGATCAGCCCATTTTGTAGAACGTGCTCGTAGTCGCTCCGCAGCAGGTAGTGAACCTCTATTCCTGCTCGCTGGAGGCGTGCGCCGTAGAACCCGCCTAATGCTCCAGTCCCCAGGATGGCGTAGGTGCGATCGCCGTTTTGCGAAACTCCAAAGGAATCGCCCGGTGTCGAAGCTGTCATTGTCTGGTATTCCCCAACAGTGCTAAACGCTAGACTACCCGGATCGGGTACCCTTTCCGCAAGGACTATTCACTGTCGGGTAAAGGCAACCGCAGCCACAGGGGAAGGTGGTCGCTCACCTCATGTTCAAATCGGGCATAAAACGTTTTTACCTCGGTGCGGGAGAGGGTTTCTAACGGTGCAACCCCCAATGCTTCCCGGAAGAGTTTTGAGAAATTGAACACACCGTAATCTGGCCCTCGCGCCTGAGTGCCCATGTTGGGATTATCGAGGTAGGTGGGAAAGCGGCGATCGTGGCTGAACAGGGCGATCTGGTCGAAGGTCTCGCTGAGGCGGGCGTTGGTGCGAAACTGCTGTTTCTGGTCTCGATGGATGTCAATGAACGGGAAATTGACGTTCGCCGATCCCCCCGTCCGCTGCATCTCCTGGTTGAAGGTCTTGATGTACTGCTCAATTTCGGGGCGATCGCGCTCCGGGTTGTCAAAGTCCAGGTTGAGATCGCCCATCAGGATAAAATTTGGGAAATAGGTTTCGTCGTTGCTCTTTAACCGTGCCAGCAGCCACTCCATCAGGGCACTGAATTCCTGACGGCGATCGGCAAGGCTGTCCCCAAAATACAGATGGGCATTCACCGCCATGATTTTGTAGGAAGCGGTTCCTGGATGTCCAGAAATTTCGAAACTGGTACAAAAGGGCTGACGGATAAACGTCAGGAAGACGGGAAGCTGAACATTGGGAGGCTTGGGTTTGGAACGACTGGGATCTTGTTTCCACGCTTCCAGTTCATCCAGATATTTCAAATAGGGGGCAAGAGATTGGCTGATCTCAGGGTAATGATTGATTAATGTTCCCAGAAGTTTGGTGCGATCGTAGGAGATATCGGAAACGATGTTGCCGCGTTGCACCAGTGCTCGATGTTGCGCTGTCGTTTGCGACCCAGCTTACGAATATTGAATGACGCCAGTACAACGGAGCCGTACTCCCGTTTGGGCAAACCATACTTTTGGGGATTTGCCTTCAGCAGTGCGTTGATTTTGTCCCATTCGGCTGGCGTAAATTCGGCCATATAGTAACCTCTGGTCGATTAAAGCGCTCCGTTTGTATCTGGTGCAATTTCCACACCTCCCTGCTGGATCAAACTCTGCGAATCGGTAATGAGATCGCTCAGTTCATGAATTTCCACCCCAATGTGATGACATGCGTCCTGGAGTGCCTGACTAAACCGGGTAAAGTCAGTTCCATAGCCGCATTGGCGGGCCGCGACTTCTACGCCCTGCTTGGCGTTGGCTCGGGCGCAGTCAATCAGTTCAATGCCGGTAAGCATGGAGGAAGCAGACATAAGCAATTTCCAGGACGACAGTCACTCCAGCCTAACAATCCTACTTTCGGAACCAATCCATCCCCAGACAAATATTTAGAATCGCACGTTTGAAACGCACTCAGCGCCACACTCGCCCGCCTTCTCAAACGTACCAGTATTTATAGACTGAGTAAGCCATGGTTACGACGCCCGTCACGATCGCTGTCTCGTCCACCTGGAACTGGGGATGGTGCAGCGGATAATTGGGCCTGTCGGCGAAGGCTACCCCCAGGCGGAACATGGTTCCCGGTGCGTGATCCAGGTAGAGGGAAAAGTCTTCGGCACCGAGGGAGGGCTCCAGCAAGATCTGGACGCGATCACTGCCCCATGCTTCAGAGGCAGCCGCTTCCGTCAGTTGGGTGAGTTGCAGGTCGTTTTGCACCGAGGGGACACCCCGGCGATAGTGCATCTCGTAGCGGGCACCGTAGGACTGGCAGACACTGGCGACGATTTGTTCAATCCAGTGGGGGAGGGCAGCGCTGGTTTCCGGGTGGAGCGATCGCACCGTTCCGCGCATGTGAACCTGGTCGGCGATTACGTTGGGGGCACGGCCTCCCTGAATCTGTCCAATTGTGAGAACAACGGGCCGCAGGGGATTCTGCGTGCGACTGATAGCCTGTTGTAGGGTGGTCACGACCTGGGAGGCAATCCAGATGGCGTCGATCGCCTCGTGCGGTCTTGCCCCGTGTCCCGATTCTCCGATGATTGTGATCTCCAGGTCGTCTGCGGCGGCGGTCAGCGCCCCATAGCGAATGCCCACAGACCCTGCTGGAATGGTTGGGAACACATGCACGCTGAAAATCGAGTTAACGCCTTCCATGACGCCATCGCGTACCATCCAGCTTGCCCCCTGCGCTGTTTCCTCAGCAGGTTGGAAGATAAATCTGACATTGCCTGGAAGGGGAATTCCGAGCTGAGATAATACCATCGCAGTTCCCAGTCCCACAGTTGTATGCACATCGTGACCGCAGGCGTGCATGATACCCGGTTGGCGCGAGGCAAATTCCAGTCCGGTGCGCTCCTGAATTGGCAGCGCGTCCATATCCGTGCGGATAGCCAACAAGCGATCATCCTCTCCCCGCCCCGCCAGTTCTGCCAGCACTCCGGTCTTGCCCACCAGCTCCTGCACCTGCAACCCAGAGGAGGACAGCACTCCCGCAACATAGGCTGCTGTCTGGTATTCCGCACCGCTCAGTTCTGGGTGGCTGTGCAGATGGCGGCGAATTTCAGTGAGGCGAGGCGAGAGTTTGGCAGCAATATCTTTAATTTGGCTAAGCATCAGGAGCGATCGCGGTAGAGGAGTAGGGAACCGGGTATTCCCATAATAAAGAATTGTTAAAAACAATACCCTGAAATCCCGCGTATTTATATCAAAAAACTTGAATCGCTAGAAGCTTTTGACGCAGCTTCTAGCGATTCAGCGTGAGTGGTGCTTATTTTGGCCTCAGATTACCGCAGACCATCTGAAACGGCCTGTGCAGTGCCACTGATTTCACCCAGAGAAATGGGGGAGACGCTCTGCACCAGGGCCAGTTGTGTTTGCAGATCAGAATCACGTCAGCGGGAATCAGCATTATTATCCATTGCTCCGCAGATTATCAGGAACCGCCACTGCCGAAAGGCCAGCGATCGCCCTCAAATTCTGACAGCGCAGCAATTCCGTGAAGTCTAACCCAAATCGATTTTCAATTTTGGCAGCAGTTTCAATGGCGTTGATCAGATGACGCGCCGCCTCAGGTTCGCTGTAGCCCCGTCGAGCTGCCACCCGCACCGCCGCTTCATCGGCTGCGATTTCCTGTTGCGCACTGCGGTTGGTGCGCCAGATTTGCAAAGCTGCGATCGCCGTCAATGCCCCGGCAGAAACCGTTCCCACTGCATCCCCTTGCAGCAGTTCTATACCAGTGCCTACCAGTCCCGTCAGCAGCAACCCTTGTTTCCAGTCCAACTGAAGCCAGCGGATCCCTGTTACCCAGGCAACCGTGCGGAGAAATAGCAAATCGCGTTGGGGTTGGGAGAGTTCACTCCAGAGGTCAAAGTTGATGCTGATCTGGCGATCGCGCTTCCAGGGCAGGGGGAATTCGGTGCTGATGGTCACTGTCTGGTCAGGACGACTGACCAGTTTGCAGAACATACGGCCTGAGGCGGGCATCAGGTCAAATAGGCGGCTGATTTCTGCGTCGGAGGAGAACATAGGCTTCTGGATTTATACCTGGGGATTCAAATATTGCTCGACGCAGCGCACAAACATCTCAACACCCCAGCCCAGCGCTGTTTCATCGAAGTCAAAGCGGGGGTGGTGGTGCGGGTAGGCCAGTCCTCGTTCAGCGTTGGCCGATCCCAGGAAGAAATAGCAGCCGGGGACTTCTTGCAGGAAGAAGGACATATCTTCCCCACCCATTGTCTGGCATTCCGGCACGACTCCGGCAGGTGTCTCGATCACGGCTTCAGCAACTGATCGAACCAGGTTCGCGATTGCCCCATCGTTGATCACAGGCGGATACAGCTTGCGATAGTTCAAAGTATAGGTAGCCCCATGACTCTGGCAGATGCCCGCCAGAATTTGATCGATTCGCTGCTCAAAAAAGCCGTCCAGGGAAGGGTCGAAATAGCGCACTGTGCCTCCCATTGTGGCAGTGTCTGCGATCACGTTGAGTGCGCTTCCCGCATGGAGTTTGCCAACGGTGACCACGCCCGAATGGAGTGGGTCAATATTTCGGGAAACAATGGTTTGCAGGGCATTGACGACCTGAGCGGCCACCACAATGGAGTCTACGGTTTGATGGGGAATTGCCCCGTGACCACCCCGCCCGTGAACCGTGCAGTCAAACAGTTCGGTGGCTGCCATCAGCGCTCCGGTACGAACCCCGACACTGCCCAGTGGCATATTGTTCCACAGGTGCAGGCCGATCATGGCGTCCACGTCGGGATTCTTTAACACTCCGGCCTCGATCATCGGTTTTGCGCCACCAGGGCCTTCTTCAGCAGGCTGGAAAATCAGCTTAACGGTGCCTGCAAAGTCGCTGCGGTGCTGGGACAGGTAGTAGGCGGTGCCAAGGGCGATCGCCACATGCCCATCATGGCCGCAGGCGTGCATTACCCCGTCGTGCTGAGAGCGATAGGGCACTTCATTCTCTTCTTGAATCGGGAGCGCATCCATATCCGCTCGAATGCCCAGAACTCTGCCGGAACCGTTGCCCTTGATCACAGCGGCAATGCCAGTCTGGGCAATTCCTGTCTGATGCTCGATCCCCCACTCCGTGAGCTTCTGGGAAATCAGTTCAGCCGTGAGCTGTTCCCGGAAACCCAGTTCCGGTTTCTGGTGGATGCCGCGCCGCCATTGGATGAGCTGCGGCTGGAGGGCGCGAATTGCGAGTCGAATCCGGGCATCGGTCGAAAGGGGATTGAGCAGCGTAGAAACCATGATTCTTGCTGAATTAAGGATAAGGAGAGCGTGCGTTATGAAGCAGATCCCCTAAGGGGTGGTCGCCCAGACAACCGGGACACTTTCTACTCTAAAGTACAAGGCTCCCGACGAGACAATGCGCTTAAAACTCCTCCTAGCGGCGATCGCGTCTCTTCCGTGAGATAGATGCCGAATCCTGTCAACCCTCCACAGGTTCTCCACGTTTGATCGTTAGATTGAAAACGAGTAAGAAACCTGACCCTCCCAAGATAGATTTAAAGAGATGTCCAGTATCAACCAAATCACCCACTTCAATCGCATGGTGAGCCTTGCCAGCAACACGATGGAGCTGCAAGATCTGGAATTAGTAGAAGCCTTTTTGGAGGCGCTGGCAAATCGCTTTGGCACAGAGTTTGCCTCTGCTCTGCTGACCGCTGCTGTTCTACAACTGGCTGAATCTGATCCCGGCACCTGCGATTGGGTGTTGCAAAACCTTTATGACCCCGATGCCTACACTGCACTGGCTGAGGGAACCCGTATGTTCATTGTCCAGGAACTCCTGCGTGCTGGGTTTGTTCTGGGCCAGGACTTCAGCGTAACGCACATGGGCAAGCTGTTGTTGAACGAAGCTGCAACGATTGTCCTGGAAAATACCTCTGCACTCGATCGCCTGCTGCTGCAAGACGTTCTTCAAGTGGTGTAGATCCCCGCCAGGGACCTGTTTTTAGTTCCCTGAAAGCCCCTGATACCCGTTTCGGTGCTCCTCATGCAATCCTCATTTTCTCCTCAAAAGACTCGCTCTGTTAGTCTGTTCAATCCTCTACGGCAACATCTGAAATCCATCACGATCAAAAATGCTCAACAAGCTCATTTTATCTGTGGTTTAATTCCTGCTCGTTGCCCCTTCGAACGAAAAATCACTCTGAATCGCCGTACCCTGATCTCAATTCCTCCGCTGTGCAAATTGAACCCTTTTTATGAGGAAGTTTCTGCTCTCCGGTTTATGGCATTAACCTTTCTCGCTGAGGCAGGGGAAGATGTCTCGCAATATTGCTAAGGAATAGAAATTTAATAAAACCCAGAATTTAGTTTCTGCAAGCGCGGCGTCGCCGCGCTTGCAGAAACTAAATTCTGGGTTTTATTAAATTCGTGATCCTAAGATAAGTGGGTGTGGACAAAGTCGAAACCCCAAAAGCTGTTCTGTCCCCACAGCGGACAGAACAGCTTTTGGGGTTTCCAGCTTCGCGCCTATCCTTAATCTGTGAAGCTGTTGATCAGCACAGCAGTTGCCCTGTTTCAATTGCCTGCTTAATAAAATTTTACCTTCTAAATAAAACGCATTAAAAAATAACTAAAAATCAATCGAAGTAGGAAAGTTTTTATCCCTTAAATTGCACTTAACCGATATATTGGAGGGAATATTGGGTTCAATAGAAAGAACTCCAAAAGTATCTCCTGCCCGTGTGGGAGCCACAGAAATTTCTTTCAAAATATCCTGAAACGCCATTGATTCTGGCGACAAGTAACAGCAGACGATTTGCCTATAACGTTCGGTTATAAATGGAGACCAATAATAATGTCTAGTCGGAAAGCTTTAGAAGTCATTGGCGGAAAAAACACCCTGGCACAGAATGCCTCTTTCTCCGAGGCGATTGATTCGGCTGATTCTGCGGAAAGCTCAGCGCAAATTCCTGCCTTCAACACGACCAATCGAGGTAGAGTTGCTATCTTTATCGATGGTTCCAATCTCTTCTATGCAGCACTTCAACTGGGCATAGAAATTAACTACTCCAAATTGCTGCGTTGTCTGGTAGGGAACTCCCGATTGCTGCGTGCCTTCTTCTACACAGGTGTTGACCGCACGAACGAAAAGCAGCAAAGCTTTTTACTGTGGATGCGTCGGAATGGCTATCGAGTGGTCGCAAAAGATTTGACGCTGTTTCCTGATGGGTCTAAAAAGGCGGATCTGGCAGTTGAAATCGTTGTAGATATGATGAAGCTGGTTGGCAGTTACGACACTGCTGTGCTGGTGAGTGGGGATGGGGATCTGGCCTACGCCGTGAACGCTATTGGCTACAAAGGTGTGCGAGTTGAACTGGTGAGCCTGCGCTCGATGACCAGTGATAGCCTGATTAACGTAGTGGACTGCTATGTCAATCTGGCTGACATCCAGGCCATGATCAGTCGTGGTAGTAATAGTATTCTCCCCACATGAAGCTCAGAACCTCAATCCAATGGAAACTCTAAAGACAGATGTCCTCGTCGTCGGAGGCGGCACTGGCGGCACCGCAGCGGCAATTCAGGCAGCCCGACGAGGTGCTTCAACCGTACTGGTCAGTGAGTTTCCCTGGTTGGGTGGAATGTTGACCAGCGCGGGAGTTTGTGCTCCTGACGGCAATGAGCTACTGGCTTTTCAGACGGGAATTTGGGGCGCTTTTTTGCAAGAGTTAGAAAAACGCCAGACCGGGGGACTGGACCATGCCTGGGTGAGTTTCTTCACCTATGAACCTGCTATCGGTGCAGCAATTTTTGCCGACTGGGTGCGATCGCTCCCCAATTTGCGCTGGATCTCAGGACGGCAACCCCTGGAGGTGCTGCGTCGAGGCGATCGCATCACGGGTGTACGATTTGCCGACTTCACCGTTGAGGCAACGATTACACTGGATGGCACTGAGTTAGGCGATGTGTTGGCATTGGGAGAAGTGCCCTACCGCTGGGGCTGGGAGTGGCAGGCGGAGTATGGCGAACCCAGTGCCCCTGTCGCTTCCAGCGAGTTGACTCAGCGCTATCCAGTACAGTCTCCGACCTGGGTAGTGATGCTCCAGGATTTTGGTGAGGGGGCGATCGCGCCAGAAATTCCTGCGCCTCCGCTGGATCAACCGGAACAGTTTGAGGGATGCTGGGAGGGCTATGGAGCCGAGCATTTCCTGAATTATGGGCGGTTACCGGGTGGTTCCTTCGGAGTTACGCAAGGCGCTAATCGCTTCATGCTCAACTGGCCGCAGCAAGGCAATGACTATGGTGTCAATTTGAATCGCCTGGTGCAATCTGCCGAGGCCCGACACGAGTTCTGTCAGGAGGCACGCTGGCACTCCCAGAGTTTTGCCCGCTTTTTGCAAACCCAATTGGGCCGACGCTATGGTCTGGCCCAGAGAACTTTTCCAGAACTGGCAGGGGCGCTGGGTGGGGGAGCGTTTGCTCTGCATCCCTATTACCGTGAAAGTCGTCGTCTGGTTGGCAGGCGCGTGGTGCGAGAACAGGATATTCTGCCCGTCCTCGGTGGTCGGGTTGCACCGCTGCCCGTGGATGATGAGGGGCGAATGGAGTCGATCGCCATTGGCAACTATCCCAATGACCACCACTATCCCGGAATGAGTCTACCGCTGCATTCCAAGTCAATCCGCTGGGGCGGTCGCTGGACGGGGACTCCCTTCTGTATTCCCTACCGGGCGCTGGTTCCAGCGGCGGTTGAGGGGCTACTGGTCTGCGAAAAGAACATTTCTGTGTCTCACATGGCCAATGGTGCTACTCGCCTGCAACCGCTGGTGTTGGGAATTGGGCAGGCAGCGGGGATGGCGGCGGCCCTGTGCATTGAGCAGGAATGTCAGCCTCACGCACTGCCTCCCCTGGCAATCCAGCAGGCACTATTGAGGGAGCCAATGGCCCCAGCAGCAGTGGTTCCTCTATTCAATGGGGTTCCCTCGCATCCAAAATGGGAACGGTTTCAGCAGTTCTACTTAGAAAATCCTGAGGGCTATCCTGAAGATGGCAATTCTCCGGATTATGCAATGATTGACAACCGTATCTTCACAGAAGCGGTGACAAAGTTTACTGGAATTTTACAGAAGCAAGATCAGCAGAATTACATACTGGAAATTGAAAAAGTTCCTGATAGAAACGATGGGCTGATCGCCCTGGTAACTCTTGATCCAGACGTGGAGCAGGTGCTGGCTCTTGCCCCAGATGAAGCCTCGATTGTTGTCTATGGGTATCGCAATTTTTCTGGGAATTGGATACGAGCGTTGGCAGTAAAAGTCTTGACATTTTCTTCCTGATTCGTTCAGACATCTTCCGTATGTGGAAGTAGCGAAACCTAACACGGAAGATTTCCAATGCTAACTCCTACCCTTGTCCTTGCAGCATTTGTACTGGTTCCTGTTCTTGCTGTTGGGACGATCCATCGTCCTGCACTGGTGGCTGGCATCGAGCATAGTTCTGACTCTGTTTTTGCCCCGATGTCCGACTCTGCTCAAGAGCCTGTATCTCAGGTGCTCTTCCACCGTGGTAGCGGTCGCTGCCCCCGTAGCAGTCCCTGCTGATGCTCAAAAATATCGCTCCTTTGCCTGGCTCCATGCTTTTGACATCTCTACAAAAAGGGGAGTTTGCAGCATTTGCGTCAGGTGGTGCTGGAGAAATTGCTTTCTTTGGTAAAGATTAGAGTTTGATGGATAGAATATTCTCAATTGAGGGTACTTTATAATACAGCCCTCTATTGATTAGAAGTTTGCCCCAACTAATCCAAAACTCTTCTAGTTGTACGCGATCGCCCCAACGATGAGTAAAGACCTCGATCTGATCAAAAGTCTCAGTCCCAGCGCGATGGATCAGATCATGCTGTATCTGGCATTTAGCGCCATGCGTACAGGTGGTCATCGGCACGGTGCATTTCTGGACGCTGCTGCTACTGCTGCCAAGTGCGCCATTTATATGACTTACCTGGAGCAAGACCAGAACTTGCGGATGACTGGGCATCTGCATCATATAGAACCCAAGCGTGTTAAGGTCATTGTCGAAGAGGTTCGGCAGGCTTTAACTGAAGGCAAGCTGCTCAAGATGCTGGGTTCTCAGGAACCACGCTATCTGATTCAGTTACCCTATGTCTGGCTCGAACAATTTCCCTGGCAACCCGGACGCTCTCGCATTGCTAGTACCAGTCTGACGCTCGAAGAAAAGCGCCAGATTGAAGAAAAGCTTCCGCCTAATCTGCCCGATGCCCAACTGATTAACTCTTTCCAGTTGGTCGATATCATTGAATTTTTGCACGCCCGTTCTCAAGAGGATCTCCCGGAAGACCACCAGTTACCGATGAGCGAGGCGCTCGCTGAGCACATCCGTCGCCGTCTGATGTATTCTGGCACGGTCACCCGAATTGATTCCCCCTATGGGATGCCCTTCTATGCTCTAACGCGCTCGACCTACTCCCCTGCTGCTGAGGAGGAGCGCACCTACATCATGGTGGAAGATACTGCCCGCTACTTCCGCTTAATGAAAGACTGGGCCGAACGCCATCCTAAAGCAATGCGCGTTTTAGAGGAATTGGATATTCCACCGGATCGCGTTGAGCAGGCGATGGAGGAACTGGACGAAGTGATTCGTGCCTGGGGAGATCGCTATCATAAGGTGGGAGGCGATCCCTTTGTTCTGCAAATGGCGTTCGGGCCGAAGGAAGACTAGTCAAAACAAATGAAGCAGTTTCTGCGGAGGGCAGGGATCGGTTTAGGCGTTCTGCTGGGGGTAATGATATTGCCCCCTCCCGCTTCTGCGCTGGTGCGGATGGCGGATGGGCAGCAACCGATTCAGCATGATTGCCCTACAGTAGCAGCCGCTCAGCCGAGTGATTCGGCGCGATCTCTTCTTACACAATTTCCCAGCTTCAATAGTTCCCGTCTTGACCAGCAGGTACAGCTCTACGCCAGCTATCTGAAGACCTATGGTGTTCCTGACGTGTTGATTGTGGGCAGCTCCAGGGCACTTCAGGGGGTTGACCCTGTGGTGCTACAGGAGGCTCTGTCAGGTCAGGGCATCCCTCTCAAAATTTATAACTTCAGCATTAACGGTGCAACAGCTCGCGTCGTCGAACTGATGTTGCGCCGGGTGCTGCTCCCTGAACAGTTGCCCCGTCTGATTTTGTGGGCCGATGGTTCGCGGGCATTTAACAGCGCCCGGCGTGATCTGACCTATACGGGGATTGCCGCTTCTGAGGGATATCGAAAGCTGCTTCAGGGCGATCGCCCAATTCCCCTGCTGCGCTCCACGCCACTTTCCAGAGAAACCGCTGTTTGCCCTGATCCCCGACCTCAAAGTGGCTCATCAGAAACGCTTCTGGTTCAGCCAGTGCGGCAGGCAGGGGATCTCAATGTTTATGGTTTCCAGTCTGTTGCTGCTCGGTTTGATCCCGGCACCTATTTTCGGCGGTTTCCAAGGGTTGCAGGGCGATATGACGACAACTATACGCCGTTTTGGTTGGAAGGGGTGCAGACCCAGGCGACTGTGGCAATTGCGGCTTTTGCCCGTGAACGTCGTATCCCTCTCGTATTTATCAGTTTGCCGCTGAGCCAGGAGCATCTCAACGATCGCACCCGCCGTCTTGCAGAGCAGCAGTTTCGCCTTTATATGCAGCGATTGGCCAACCAGAATGGTTTTTTGTTTGAGGATCTGAGTCAGCAGTGGGGCGATCGCCATCACTATTTTGCGGATCCCAGTCACCTTAATCGAGAGGGTGCTCGTGCTGTTGCGCTCTACCTTGCTTCTCCAGGTAATCTTCCCTGGCTTCGCTGGTTTCCGGTTCTACGCATGTAGCAACCGAAAGGCTGATCAGGGTGCAGTGCAGGAGTAAGACCTTTGCAAGAGGGTGAATGCCGTGACGACTGCCCCACGGCATTCACCCTCTTGTAACTTTGTTGGACTAATTGAACTTTTGACTATTGCTTCCTACCCTGCCGTGAGACGTTCTCCAGGAGAGTGGCCCACGGCAGGGTAGGGGAAATAGTCAAAACTCCATTTAAGTAGGTAGGCGCGATTAAGCTTGAGACCCCAAAAGCTGTCCCGCCCGCGCAGCAAGCGGGCGGGACAGCTTTTGGGGTCTCGACTTTTTCCACGTCCAGCTACTTAGTCGAAGAACCAGGACTAAAGTTGATGCAATGACAGGACAAATGGCTCGGATTAATCCTCGTCTTCATCGACTGAATCGTCTAATCCTTCCTCATCAAGGTCGAGTTGCTTAAGGCGGATGTGCTTGCGTCCAAGGGAGATTTCAAATTCATCCCCAGGCTTCAGGTTCATCTGTTTAGTGTAAGCTGAACCAATGAGCAAGTTGCCATTTGATTGAACAGTGATGCGGTAGCTGGCGCTGCGTCCTCCCCGACCATTTCCGTTCTGCTTGCTTCCTAATTCGATCCCTTCAGCATCGATCAATGCATTCAGGAATTTCATCATGTTGACTCGCTCCACACCATTCTTGGTCACAGTGTAGTAGCCGCACTCTTTCGCTTTTTCTTCTTTGGTGAGATGCTCCAGGTTTTTTACTTTGGTCAGCAGAGCTTCTCCCGTCAAAGGCTCAATTTTTTTCTTTTTACTCATTAACTTAACTCTGAATCGGTCAACCTAAAGTTCCACGAAAAACAGACTGAGCCAGACCTACTGAAAGGCAAGCGCCTGAGTGATGGGCCAGCAAATAGAGGTTGGCTTGTGTGGGGCATCTGTAAGAACATACTACCCTGAAACACTTCAATTTAACCACATATTTTTGAACTGAATCACATCTTTCTTGGACAGAGCGAAGTGATTTGTGAAGTGCGATCGTTGTCATCCTCCTATCGCTACCAGGCTATCTCAGGCTGATTTTGGAAAGTCGATTCTTATCAGGGGATTGTCAACGGCTTGCTTTGTAAAAAAACAATCGGGACGCTCAGGGGCTTCTAATTTAAGAAGGGAAAGTATGGCTATCTGTGCTGCACTTTCCTGGCAAAATCACCCTGTCCTGGGGAAGAAGCGCTTCTAAGTTTTCTATCATGTTTGAGATGGAAACCCAAAAAACTGTGC
Organism: uncultured bacterium; assembly: GCA_964630955.1. Classification (GTDB taxonomy): domain Bacteria; phylum Cyanobacteriota; class Cyanobacteriia; order Elainellales; family Elainellaceae; genus CAZVXA01. The sequence goes on from CAZVXA010000014.1 coordinate 51,155, forward strand.
CAGTTATGGGGACAGTGGCACAGTTTTTTGGTTTTTTGCATCCTGGTGGACGTTGGTTTGATTAGTGCTTCTGCTAATCGAGCGCATCCCAGTTTTGCCAGTGGCGTGGTCGAAATGCTGTGCCACTGACAAAACTGATTTTGGAATACGGCAAAAGTGGGATATACGTTGCTAATCGTTGGCGTTTATCGTAATCCGAATTTGATTTGTGAGTGGGGTGTGAGAGTAGAGGCAGGCACACCCCACTTCTACTCCCATTGTCAAAAAGGACTGCGATAGTTCTGCGATTATTCGAGACCAAATGTAGTCGGGCGACGTATAAAAGTGACACTTTGCAATGGGATTGTGGTCAACTTTCAATCATGGGTCGGTGTTAAACTCTTAAAATTTGCTCCGACTATGAGGTGGATGGAGCAGATGTTAGAGGAAGCCGTGAGTCCATTTTTGACATCGGGAAGGACGTTGGACGAGTTGTGTCCTATTAAGCTGCGTAGGAATACGGGATTTGAGACTGTAACAAATCAACGAATCCTGTTGCAGGTATGTAATTTTCCTTGCATTGGAATAAAAGCTGGAGTCATGCTGCTGCTTTGCGGTGTCTTCGCTGAATCCTCATAAAGATGAAGCTTCTGTAAAGCAGAGTATCGACTAGATCGGCGATTCAGCCCAGCAGGGCAGGTTGATTGTGAAATCCACCCCAGTAAAGATTAAGTTGTGATAGGTTTAATCCTTTAACAAAGGTAACCGAGGGCGATCGCGCCTGCCTGTGCAAAAGATTACTTCAGTTGCTCAAAGCAGGCGTTCGTCGCCTCAAGGGATTACAGGTTGATTGATACACTCTGATCGCGCTGTCGATTTTCCGCTGATCTCTCTGCTTTTCAGGTGCTGCAATGCCAGATGATTTAACATCCGCTCCTGCTCTACTTCCTTCTGTTCAGTCGCCCCTCGACTCCCTCAATGCTTCCCTCCGTGGTCAGCCTTTGCAGCAGTCTGCTAGCTATTTACGGAGTTCTGGGTTAGCGGAGGTTTCTGAAACTTACAGTGCATTGGGTACGCCTGCCGACCTGTACGTCCGACAGGTAGAGGCAAGCCCTGCAATGCCAACTTATCGGGTGGACAACCCATCTTTTCCGGGAACCTTGGCTCTGGAGATGGTGGTTGGGCCTCTGGAAACCTCACTGGAAACACCAACTGCTGCTCCAGTTTTGCAGGGAATTCTGTCTGCCGAGGCAGTTGTTGCTATTCCTCCGGTGCTCCCCGGTACGCTGGCCCTGGAACTGTCAGAGTATCGGGTTGAAGAAGATGGGCGATCGCTCTTGATTAATATTGTTCGACGAGGCAGCAGTAGCGGTGTGGCCACGGTTAGCTATGGGACTCGTCCCGGCACGGCGCAACCTGGCCTGGATTACATCGCTGTCACAGGCGAAGTGACCTTTGCTTCTGGTGAAACGGTGAAAACAGTTGAAATCCCTATTCTCGATGACGATTTGAGAGAAGGGGATGAAACCTTTAGCTTCGTCATCGACAATGCATTAGGAGACGCTCAACTCGTTTCTCCTCGAACGGCCACCGTTGTGATTGTGGATAACGAGCTGCCGCCGGGTCTGGTGGCTTACTGGAAGCTGGACGAGCCAGATCTGAGAGGTGGGGTCAACGATGCGACTGGTTCTGGGAATACAGGTCAGTATATCAATATCGCACCCCCTGCAGGTCCATCGACGGATGTTCCTCTGCTGGGTCTGATAAACCCGGCGAGCCTGCGGCTGGATGGTATTGACGACTATGTGGTGTTCCCTCATGCTCCATCGCTCAACCTGACGACTGAGTTGACGCTTGCCGCCTGGATCAAGCCTGAACAGTTTTCCGATTGGGCTGGGATCATCACTAAAGGTACCGGGACTTCTCCCTACGCCATGCAGCTCTGGGGCGATGGCTCGCTTCGCTTTGCGGTGAATCAAGTTGATCTCGGTGATGGTTTCGGACAGGGTGCCTGGAATTCGAATCGCAAGCTGAGGCTGAATCAGTGGAACCATGTGGCGATTACCTACGATGGCAGCAATATCCGCTTCTACCTGAACGGCACATTGGACGAAAATATTGTTCCTGTACCGTTGCGCTTTAAGAGCAATACCGAGGTGCTGACCCTGGGCGTGGATCTGCCGGGGGGAGATGAATACTTTAGAGGTTTCATCGATGAGGCAAGAGTCTACGATCGTGCCATCTCCAGTGAAGAGGTGCAGGCACTGTTTCGCAGTCAACCCGTTGTCCAGGCTTCTCGTCAGGTGGTGCAGGAAACAGTGGTGGCTGGGTTCAGGGATCCGATTGCGATCGCCTGGACACCCGATCAGCAGACAATGCTGGTTGCTGAGAAGGAAGGAGTGGTCAGGGTAGTCCAGAATGGGCAAATCCTGGATCGTCCGTTTATTGATATCTCGGCTCAGGTCAATGCTTTCCAGGATCGGGGATTGATGGATGTCGCAGTTTACCCCGACTTCCCTAATCAACCCTACGTCTATTTAATGTATAGCTACGATCCACCGGAGACCCAAAATTTTCTTACCGACGCGAGTGCTCGACCTGATGGAAATGGCAATCGAGCTGGGCGTGTTGTTCGGTACACCGCCGATCCATCGACAGGATACACCACCGTGATTCCCGGCAGTGAGGTGGTCCTCATCGGCAACAATAGCACCTGGGATAATTTCAACGGGTTTGTCGATAGCACCATTGATCTGGATGAAAGACCGGGGGGAATTGCGCCGGATGGCAGCTACGTTCAGGACATCATTGTGATCGATGCGGTTGCCCACATGGGCGGAGCGCTGCGATTTGGAGCGGATGGTGCGCTATACGTTAGCACTGGGGATGGAGCCTCTTATAACCGTGCAGACATCCGGGGCATTCGGACACTCGATGTGGATAGTTTGTCTGGCAAGATTCTGCGAATTAATCCCATTACAGGGGAGGGCTTGAGCGATAATCCCTTCTTCGATGGTGATGTCAACAGCAATCGGTCAAAGGTTTATCAAATGGGGCTTCGCAACCCTTTTCGATTTGCCATTCGACCCGGAACCAGTACACCCTATATCGGTGATGTTGGTTGGTTTCGATGGGAAGAGATTAACAGAGGTGAACCCGGCGCAAATTTTGGATGGCCGTTTTTTGAGGGCGGCAAGGGTGAAAGCTTGCGAACCATTGTTTATCAAGAAACGCCGCAGGCTCAAAGTTTTTATGCTGATCCGGTTAGAAATAATAGTGTTGTCAGTCCACTCATTGGGTTGAGTCACCTGACAGACTCGGTGACCTCGCTGCTGCTGGGAGACTTCTATACGGGCAGCGCTTTTCCCAGTGAATTTAGAGGTGATTTGTTTTTTGGAGATACGGTGAGGCGAACGATTAGCAACGTGAATTTCGATCCCGAAGGCAATGTGCAGTCAATCGAAACTTTTGCGACTGATGTGGGTTTTGTGGTGGATCTGAAAAACGCTCCTGACGGCACCCTGTACTTCGTTGATTTTGTCATGGGTCGAATTGGGCGTTTGCGGTTTGAAGACCTGTCCGAGGAGGAAGTAAACAGTCAGAACTAAAACCCAGAGGAGTGCCTCTCCGGGGTGCTCCCCCGGTTTTTAGTTCTGGCTATACTTCATCAGCGTGAAAAATGCTGTAAGCCGATGGTTGTTGGTATGGCCAGTACCAACAGCCATCGAGAGGTTTTACGGAGAATTTCAACGAAATAAATTACCTGTCGTGTGGATGTCTCCCCAGCGCGCCGGGGGGGGCCACCACACCACCCGGAAATTAAACGCTAGAAAAAACCAAAGGGGGATGGT
>CAZVXA010000015.1:0-49335 GCA_964630955.1 uncultured bacterium
GGCGAACTAACTGTTGCAGTTCTTCGCGTTCAGTCTCGTTTAATTCGATGGGTGGGGGAGCCAGCAAGGGCATGATTCAACCTTGATTGCGACTACCTTAAATGGTAGCTCCATTTCCGCCGCAGTCTACTAGTTTGAGACGTGACACCAGGGTAACCAGTATTCAGCAGATCCCTAAGTTGTTAGCTGGACTTTACCCAAATGCTAGAGCCTCTGCCTGGAGCAGGTTCTGTTGTGCCAAGCCCTCCCTGGACTTTTTTATATATCAGCCAGGTGTGGGATATACAAAAAAGTTAGGCTTCCCGCCTGCACTCCAGACACAGCCGGGAATGGCACTGGACTCAAATGGGTAAAGTCGAGGTTAGGGATCTGCTGTTTAATAAAATCCCAGTTTTCACTTGGCGCGGCGAAGCCGCGCCAAGTGAAAACTGGGATTTTATTGAGATTTGATTTTATGGCAAGCCCCTTAGTGAGCAGCACCGATGGCGATCGCCCTATATCAAGTGGTATTCCAAAAGGATAGTGACTAAGCTTGGTAGATCTTCCAGATAGCACGATTATAGTAATTGGCGTCAGCCCCAACCACGTTAGGGCTTGCAAAACCACTAGAAGCCAACCAGCCCCCTTCGGCTCCTCGATCACCCGAAATAGGACTGCCATCAGAGAATAAATAACGCTTAGTCTCCAGATTCTCAATGAGAAAACCACCGTTTGTGGGGATAATCTTCCAGAGCGCACGATTGTAGTAATTCGCATCAGCCCCAACCACATTAGGGCTTGCAAAACCGCTAGAAGCTAACCAACCGCCTTCAGCACCCCGGTTTCCTGTAATTACGGCTCCATCAGAGAATAGGTAACGCTTGGTTTCCAGATTTTCAATGAGGAAATACTCACCAGAGGGAATAATCTTCCAATAAGCACGGTTGTAATAGTTAGCGTCAGCTCCTACTACTTTAGGGCTTTCAAAACCACTAGAAACTAACCAACCTCCTTCTGCTCCTCGATCACCCTTGATAGAAGCACCATCAGAAAACAGATAACGCTTGGTTTCCAGGTTTTCAATGAAGACTGTCTGATTGGTCAGAGCATTGAGTACCGCAGCAGTGATTGCGGGTTTGTAGGTTCCACTGATACTATCAATTCGCAGACCCGTTGGCCCACCGATGCTATTCAGCTTAAATTCAAGGGTATTGGTACCAACAACAAATCCCTGGGAAATTGAGAAACGACTAATCTTTGTCCAAGAGCTTAGAGAGACTGGATTACCCACTGATACCCCATTGAGCAAAATATCAGTAATTGTGTCATCCACAGAAAGTTCACCGACAATCAAAGCTTCAGAAAAACTGGGAAGTGTGAAGGTCGTTTTATAGCTATAGTCGCCAACCGGCCCATTCGCAGAAGGAGTGTTGGGGCCAATCCATCGGGCGGTCTTGCTGTTCTCAACCCAGCTGATCGGCGCTAAATCCTTGTTGGGAGTGGTAACGCCAGGAGTGACTGTACCGACTGGATAGGTTGCCAACGTGTAGTGGGGGTCAGGAATACTATCCCCCAAAACCTGACGGGCATTATCAACCCCCGTGTTATAGAGATCAGTGATCACTGTCGGCGCAGTTTGCTCAGATTCAGTTTGCGATGCTTTAGTTGTAGCAGAATAGGCAATCGTCAACTTGCCAGTGTTATTGCCGTACCACTTAGGATCGTCATTGGCGATGAAAGATACCGTGTCTCCTGGTTGCAATTCAAAGCTTTGCTGTTTGCCGCTCACCACAAGCTTTGTGTTGCCATTAGCGTCTTTAATTTCGCCAACCAGGGCGGCTGGATTCAAATTGGGGTACTTAAAAGCAAATTTTTCATCGTTTTTGTCACGGGCATAACCATCGCCATCAGATGGCGTATTGTATTTAATCATGCCAGGGTCGGATGTTTTGGAGGTGAGCAAGGACCACTGCCCTGTCGCCGTTAGGGAGATTGTAACCGTGCTGCCAGAATTATTAGCCAGAGCAGGTGGGGTTTTAAGCTCAGTAGCCAGTAATTCGAAGGAGCCATCTTGAGATGTCGAGGTAATTGAAGTTAAAGCCACGATCGTGAGAACCTCGTTTTTGAATTAAGAAACACTATCTTAGCTTTCATTATCTCAAAGTCCAGAAAACCCAGAAAACCCGGAAAACGCTTATTCTTCTAAACAGTTTTTTGCGTAGTTGCGCGCAGGTCGTCTACTAGGCGCTGTCTCTTAGCGGATTTGACAGCCGAGTTACTCTTCTGGCTCTTTGGTCAGAACATCCAACACTATTCACAGGGCGAGTGAATCAACCGATGCTAAAGCGTGGGGAAATGCCGTTTCCAGTGGCGATACTAGAAACCCCAGAGGTCTTCCAGCATCACAAAGGTGTGCGAATCGAGATTAGGCGTTGTCAACGATAGTTCTGTCCAGAGACAACGGAAATCTCTCAGAGAACGACATTCAAGCCAGTAGACGGTTGAATCAACACAGCCATATACTTTAACTAAACATTTGAGGTAAGCCACTGGTTCGACCAGTGCGACTCGAAGAGCTTTGAGCGATGCGGCAGTAAAGTAACTCCTACGGTGGCGGGATGAGCCGAATCCGTAGGAGAGAATAACAATGTCTCAATCGTATCAAAGCCTATCTCACTCGAAGTGGGACTGTAAGTATCATGTGGTGTTTGTGCCGAAGTATCGGCGCAAAGTGATGTATGGAGAGATTCGCAAGTTTTTGGGGCCAATTTTCCATGAACTGGCGCGACAGAAGGAATGTCGGATTGTGGAAGGGCATTTGATGCCGGACCATGTGCACATGTGTATTGAGATTCCGCCAAAATATGCGGTGTCATCGGTGATTGGATTTCTCAAGGGCAAGAGTGCGATTGCAATTGCTCGACAATTTGGAGGTAAGCAGCGGAATTTTGCTGGAGAGAACTTCTGGGCAAGGGGCTATGCGGTCTCGACTGTGGGCTTTGAGCTAGAAGCGGTGAAGAAGTACATTCGGGAGCAGGACAATGCAGATAAAGGAGGGCAATTCTAGGAACTGAGCGAGAGACCCCCGGCGAGGACACCCGCCCTTGGGGCGGTCACACTCATCAAGCCACCGGCTTCGCCGGGGGTGTCTGACTATACTCATAGAGTGTAATACCAATTCAATATGAAGCTGCATATTAAAGGGGTGCGGGGACTGAGTCCCCACAAGGGGGCTTGCCCCCTTGACCCCCTTCTATTCAATTCCACTTCACACAAAGTTGGTATAAGGTGACGAACTAAAATTAAAAATCCTGCAACTCAGAAATGTGGGAAATAGCAGAAACTAATGAACTACCCCATACCTCTACAGGGTGGGGCGGTTCATGCAGACACAGCGTTGTGTGGAGTGCTGGGAACTGACGCCTAAAACGCTCAGTGAGCGTCAACATATCTGTCAGCACTGCGGATATACCCAAGACCGGGATGTGAATGCAGCTCAGGTCAATGAGACCTGGGTGCGGGGTTTGGAACGAGCCTCGTTTGACGCAGAGCCGTCAAACACTACCTCATGCGGAAGTATGCGGCAACTTGGGGCGAAGAAGCATCAGAAATCTCAGCGCAAGGCGGAAATCGGGTGTGAAACCCCATCTGCACAGGCGGATGGGTAGTTCATTTAGATTTACTGGGACCTGTGCGATCGCCGATGAGGGATTTTGATGTTTTCTTGTGTAAGTAGACTGAGATCTTGCACCTTGCTTAAAGAAAAACCAAAACCCTGATTCTGCCGCCGCTCTGCGGCGGCAGAATCAGGGTTTTGGTTTCTGGTGCAAGATCTCAGTAGAGCAATATAAGGCAAGAGTTATACAAGAAAAATAGCGATGCTACCCTTCGCCATCCACAGTAGTAGCCAGTAGTGAGGGGATTCGATGCGGAAGCGTTTGTCTTTCTCTGCAAGGGGGGGGCTGTTGGCGGATCGCCTTGTGTTTGGAGTCGTGCGAAGGATTGCTCTGCTCCTGGCTGTGCTGGCGGATGAGTAACGAAGGGTAACGATCTGCGTAAATTTGGGCTGTTGGCTTAATAAGAAGAAGGAGGGCCTTTCTATTCGGGTGTAGGAGGGTGATCGATAGACTCTTTCCTGAAGGACAACTGCATAGACCCACTGATGAAGAGGAGTAGGGCGTTGATGGTCAACTCGATCTCAGTCTTCTCCCGTCTGCCTGTGTGAGCGGGTAGTGACAGGATTGGTGTGTTTATTTTTAGGGTGAGGGGCGAACACATTTCAGTGTTATACGGATATTTACTCATTTGACAATAGTATTTTTATGGATAAAAAGTTGATGATTGAAAAAATTGAAAAATAAATTTAATCTAATAAAACTTCGATAGTCTTAGTTAGACTAAAAGTACAATAAGTGCGTCAATCTTCGTGTCCTTACGAAACTTGAATCCTATGCTGCGATGACTACTCCACTCATCGGCCATTTTTTGATCGGACCACCCGGCAGTGGTAAATCTACACTGGCTGCTCAGATGAACCGGAGGATGCGCCATAGTCAGGTAATATCAACTGATCAGCTTCGGGAAGTGCGTTATGGAGACGAAAAGCACCAGGGAAATTGGATAGAAATTGAACCACTTGTGATTTCAGCCATGCAGGTGGCGATCGCCCAACAGCAAACTATCATTTATGATGCAACCAATGCCAGTCGGGTCTGGCGGATGGGGTTACTCCAGAAACTTGCGCCCCTTCCAGTTCAATGGATAGCTTGGCATCTCAAAACACCCCGGCAGGTTTGCCAAATGTGGAACCAGCAGCGCGGACGGGAAGTGCCTTTAGAAGTCATGGAGCGATCATTTCGACGCTTAAGCGCGTTTCCGCCCCTGGCAGCAGAGGGGTTTGTGGGGGTTTATGAGATCAATCCTGCTCAATCCCCAGACCTGGTGAGCGAAATAGAAGCCAGAGTGCAGCAAATTCACCGCAGTGTCATCAACCGGGGCAATCGCACCCAAAACCGTCGGATTCGTTTTCATCCCTATTCCCGCCTGCTGGATTTTGACCGCCTGCTACATCTGGTCAGCTTGCTGGCGCGTTATCCTGGGCTGGGCCAGTTACAGGTTACCAACCCGGATTTACTGCACCAGCTAATCGGAGAACCAGTCTCATTTGAGACCGATTTGTCAGAGATCTGCGCCGTGATGCAGCGATTGTGCGGCGACCTCTATGCTGATCCCTATGCGATTGCTGCGGATTTAGAATGGCTGGAGGACAATCATTTCCTTAGCCCTCTGGCGAGCACTGAGGAATTAAAGATTGCTGAGGTGAATGTGCTGGATACAGCGACCCATCCCTACTCGGACTGGGAACCATTTAAGCGATTGCTCACAACCGTTCGATTTATTCTACAACATCCTTTTCTCTGGGATGCCAACCAGGGAAGTCTCGGGAGTCTGGTGTCGGCGATGCAGCGCTCAGGTGTTGTGGATGGAGAGCAGGGGGATGCCATTCGCAAAGATATTGAACGGGTTCTCAAGCCATTCCGAATTCTGCCAGAGTTTGCGCTGAAGCGGGGATACTTTATCGGTACGGGTATTCTATCGGCTCCCCAACTGACACAGGTGTTTCACGTCCTACAAGCTCAGGTCAAGCATTTGCAGGACCCCATTGCCCTAGAGCTATTTAAAATCTTTGACGAGCGGATGCGGCAGAGCCAGTTAAGTACTCAGTCTATTTATCCTGTCCGGTCGATCTTTCACCGCGCAATTGCAGACCCTCAGTTGCTGCCTCACTCTGCCTTGGCGCGAAACATTGAACAATTGGAGGACGAGATTGAGCACGGACACATTCTTGAGCTGAAGCGATTTTCGGGGGTTGGGCGCTATCCAGATACTCTTGATGCGTTTTTTTGTGTGTGTCCCCTGCAAATTGTGTTTCACAATGTTGGCTGGTATCTCGGTTTTGAGCTTATGGAGGGACCCCATCAAGGGCTATTACAGTTTGAGCGCTTGGACCGCTTATTTCGGGGGTATCCCCAACCCCAACGGTGCGATCGCCAGCAGCAGCAGATCTCTTTAGCGCGATTGCAGCAGCTGTACCAGGCTTGTGGGGGGCTATATCTGGGGCGCAGTGCAGAGGAGCAGCGGCAGTTTCTGAGCAAAACAGCGGCAGTTCGAGATGCGGTTTGTATCACTGTGGAGCTTTGGTTCGATGACAGTGCATTTCGATTCGTCAGTGAAGGAACCCAGCGATTTCCGGTTGCCCAGATGAAGATGTCTCCCAGGCTGTCACCGCTTGCCATGACACAGCCACAGGTTGCCATCTTTACGTTGCCCAAAAGCCCTGATCCCACCCATCCCCATCGGTTTCAGGTGAAGCTCCCATGCTGGTCATTGGAGGATATCAATTTGCGTCGGTGGATTCTGGGATTTGGCGATTGTGTCAGAGTCGCTGGTCCCCCTGAATTAGTGGAGACTATTCGTGGCATGGGGCGAGCCATTGCAGGGCTCTATGGCCCCTGAGATTTCGTCATTCGCATCTACTCAATTGCTGATCAATTGGGGACATATTACAGTACGGGAGTGTTTTACGTTGGGCGACCGCCTCTGAGTCGCGCTTTATTTCAGAAATCTAAACTCTTCTCTCTTTGTGGGGTTGGGCGTTGATGGTCGTGATGATCTCAGTCTGCTCCGGGCTGCCGTTCAGTGTCGAGAACGACAGATTGCAGAGATCGTGTGTCTTTATATTTGCATCCACCTGAGAAATGACCAGCATCCACCTGACTCGTCGAGCGATTCAAGATTTACGCGGTCTTCGCTCCAGTATGGACAATCAGCTCATCCCTGAGATTTTTCTGAGGTTGCAGTCCGGCGAATTGGCTCTAGAGCGACTGCATGGAAACAATCATATTTCTTATCACAAACGGGGAACTGAGGGAGGGACTTATCTCCGCTTGTTTCTTGATCAATGCCAATGGCCAGAGGTCAGTTTGGTGATTGCAGCCGGACGGCGGGCGGCTGGTGATACTGAGGATGTTTTTAATCAGGACTTTGCTGCCCTGCCTCGTGAACCTCGCTACCTGTGGAGCGGTGAATTCGCAGACAACTGGGATGCGTTTATTAATGAAGGCTATCACTATGCGGCGGTCGTGAGTGAACTTCAGCGAGAAGCGGTGCGCCAGACCTACCCGGTTTATGGGGGGGTTGCTCAACACGTCGGGTTTCGTTCAATCATCACCCAAGCGCCGCCGGGGACAGGTAAAACCCTCACCGCTGCTGAGAAAGCAAGTGAGTTTTGCGAGAGTGAATGCAACGTTATTTTTCTTCTTCCCAAAGTCTTAATTAACGAGCAGGTGATGCAATACCGCTGCATCCGCAGAATTTTGCAGCAGAATTCAGCACGTTTTTTCATTGGCACGTTTCAGCAGTGGTTGCGGTCTCAGTTTCCTACCTTCTGTGCCCAGGTAATGGAACCGTCAGAGGAACTGGCCTGTTTGCAAAGCGTCGCCGAACAAAGTTGTCACTGGTCTACCCGTGGTTATGCCCCCATTACCGACCGGGATGTTTTACTCTATCAACTCTTTGCGCGGTCAGACGATGTTACCGGAGGTGTGGTTTATACCGATAACCAGACCCGGATTAAAGAGTTACGAAGGATTTCCTGCAATGCATGGCAGGCATCCCTAGGCGATCGCCTCTGTCGAGTCGATCTGGCCCGTGCTCTGAAAGTCCACCTCCAAACATCACCGCTGCAACCGCTGACTCAGACCCACGGCACCGTTGTGATCATTGACGAAGCCCAGGACTACCTGCTAGATGAAATCGAGTGTTTGAAACAGATCTGCTATCACTGGCAGCAAACCCAAGGCCACCAGGCTTCCCTATGGCTGTTAGGGGATATGAATCAGCGGATTGCTCCCGTTGATTTTGATTGGGGTGCCCTGCATCTGGAGGGGGTGCAAGAAGTCCACTGGCCCAACTTTCGGACGACCCAGCGAATTCTGGCGCTGGCCAATGCTTTTCAGGCCAGAGCTGCCAGGATGGCTCAGGATTGGGCAGCAAGAAGGCTGCAACCGACTACAGACCCTGCGGATTGCTTTGAAAAACCGGGGGATGCGGTCAGGGTGCTGGCGTTCTCTGATCTGAGGGCTGCTGAGCAGTGTTTGCAGCCTCTCATGAGGTATCTGTCGGAGCAAGTGAGTGCATGGGAGCAGCAGTACTCTCTGCAATGGCGGCTGGCGGCTCGGGCACGCTTGCTATGCAGCGATGATTATCATGTCACCGGATCTGATCTGCATCAATACTTGCAATTTATCCCCGTGTCTCAGGCGAAAGGACGGGAGTTCGATGCCTGTATTGCATTCTGCATTTTCGATGCTCCTGCCCACGGTGGCCAGTTGGAAGCCTATACCCGGTGGTATACCCAGTTAACACGGGCACGGCATCGGTTGCTGCTGGTGACGACAGCAGACCAATTGGCGGCGATCGGGCAAGATCTGCTTGAGACTGCCAAGATCCAGCATCCAAAGACGGGAGAGATGTTGTCCTGTTGCGAATGGGTAGATGTGAATGACCCGGTCGCGGTGGAGGATGCCTTGATATGGATTACCGAAATCATCAATGAGTTGCAGTTTAATGAGACCGAACAGCGCGGCATTGAGGACCTTATTCTGGCGGGGGTGGAGCAATCCCCGCCACTCCTGTACTGGGACTGGTATGAGGTGGTGGGACGATTTCGCATGGAGCGAGATGCCCTCCTGCACTTGGAGCAGCAGATGGTCGCGCGGCTCTATTCTCGTTGCTCGGCAGCGGCTTCTCACCTCAATTCCCTGCTCCAGAAACCGGAATTAGCGGCTCGTCTCCGATTGCGATCGCTCCTCCTCAGAAGTCTGGGGTATTCCTGGGCAGCGGCTGAGGTAGTACAGCCGCTGCAAGCGACCGATCCTCTGGCCTATGCTGATGTCATTGCAGGGATCGTCAGCGATCTAGAGTGCCGGGGGCTTCCCTTTGAGGCGAAGCGGTTGAATCAAATTTATGGTGAGCCGCGTGAGCAGGAACAGCACGATCGCCCCTTTGCCGCTCTGCTTCAGCGCCGGGGAAATTTGATGGTGTTGCTGGACGAGTGGGTTGCAGCCCGTCTGGCACGGTGGCAAAACGCCTGACCGAGGATTTGCGTGAACGGTTTTGTCGATCTTTGTTTTTGTAATGAGGCAAAATTCTCATGACTGAACATCCGTCAGACCAGACAACATTAAACGCGCTCCATCAATTGATAGAGCGAATTGAACTGGGTCTATCTCAAGCATGGGACCCCCAGGTGGTTCAGGTGGCCAGACAGCAGATTGAGACCGCAGCTTTAGAATGCCAGGAAAACTTGAACCAATTGCGCGCACAGGCAGCGGAACTCGAGCTTCAGTTGCTCCATCTGGAACATCAGCGTCAGACGCTCCAGCAGGGATTTGCAGTGTCTGCTCAATTTCAAGAAACCTTAGAACAATGGGGGGGACTGGCGCGGTTTCAAGAGGATCTGTCACGAATTGAGCAGTTTGCTGAAGTGAGCACACAAATTCAAGGTGCCCAAACGCTCGCGCAGGAAGTTTCTCAGCAGGCACAGCAGTTACAGGAGGAGGCGCTTCACCTGAGCCGTGTGTTGGAAGACCTGGGTGGGGCTGAGCGGGTAACCGCGCAACTGGCTCAGATGGAGGCGAATGCCTCTGCTCTACTCAGGGCAGAGGCCCGCATTCAGAACCATCAACAGCAGCAGGTGGAAGTTGAGGCGCAGATTGCACGTCAGTTTGGAGATATTCAGATCCGCCATCAAGAGGTTCAGCAGTGTGCTGACTTTGTTCAGCAGGAGGTTGCCCGGAGTGAGACATTCGCGCAGCAGGTTCAGGTGCGCGAACAACAGTTGCAGGATCTGTTTCGAGCAATGGAACAGATTACTGCTCAACTGGGTGGAGAAGAGGATCTCCAGCGATTTTCTACACAGGTTCAACGATTGGAGCAGTTGATCCAGGAGGGACAGGCACATCTGCAAGATTTACCGATTATGGTGAATCGACAGATTCAGGATCTGGTAGTCCAGGAATCAGAGCAGATGAGGCGTCAGTTTCAACGGGATTTATCTTCTCTGCGGGAGGAATTGATGCAGGTTGTCAGCACCCAAAACCAGCAGATCCAGTTTCTGAAAAATATCAAGTGCGATCGCCCCTTTTGGGGCAGGGCCAATTGGGAAAAACCTCGAACTTCATCACTCTCTTTGTCTTGAAATTATCAGTTTGAATAGGTGCATCTAAAATAATTAGATTGATCTTCTCTGTCTCACTAAATGACTGGATAATTAGAGTTAATAGTTGTGTTTAACTATAATTAATAGTGTCATCAAATGATTGATCGCATGTATCTCGGTTGGTCTTTGATAAAACTAGGCACTGTAACATGGACGGCACAATACTTTACTCTGTTAGATATCGTGTGACCGAAGACACCCGCATCAAATTCATTCAAGTTTTCTTAAAGACTGCTTCAATCTCACCTCAATTGTGCGAGAGCCGAGTTGTTACTATATGAGAGTAGACCAGATGTCTCAAGATCAATACACAGCGCTTAGCTTTGCTCCCGTTCAGGGATTTATTGAAAAGTCGCGCAAGCTGAGAGATTTGTTTGGTGCATCGTTAATCTTATCTTTTCTCAGCCAGAAAATTGCCAGAGAGATCGAGGAGTCGTCAAATGCTGTAGTTATTTCTCCTGCCCTAATTAATCTTCAGAAGGGGATGCCCAACCGAATTTTAGTCAGGGGATTTATAAGTCGTGATCAGGTAAAGAACATCCTTTTCAAACACTGGCAGTGGTTACTCAAGGTATGTCGTGAATGGATACAACAGTCCCTCCCTGCCGAATATTATTGGTCTCAAAAAGAGGATCAGATTGGTGAACAAAAGGGTGAATGGGAGCGCTGGGGAAGCTATGCTTGGGAGATTTTCTGGGGAACGGGCAGCACTCCTCAAGAGGCAATGGATGATCTGGAATCTCGTAAGCTCAAGCGTGATTGGACAGCAATTAACTGGATTGGAGAGAGCTCCAGCCTTACGGGAAGAGACGCGATCGCATGGAACCGCTTAGGGGCAGGAACGGCTCAACCTGGTCTTTCATTGACTGTGTCAGAACGTCAGGAGCTTGACCAGTTTTATCTACGTCTTGCCTGGATTCTAGATGATCTGAGCCGCGCGAGTGCAGCATTCCCTTCTGATGAAGAGTTGCAGAAATACTTTGAAACAACAGATGGCGGAAAATTTATCACGCATCGGGAGCGATTGAGTATCCCTGAACTGGTGAAGCGGTTGGTAACCCTGCCCAAAATCGCAAAGCAGGTCGAGATGGAGACCTTAGAAGAGGGGTTCAGGGATATTTATCGAGAGCCAGGGTACTGGACAGGTTGGTTTATGGGGGATGGCGATCAAATTGGGAATAAGCTTAAATTGCTGGCTGAACAGTACCCGTCAGAACCAGAAAACCGCGATCGCGCACTGACTCGCTTTACTGAGTTGATGCGGCAGTGGGGACAGGATTTAGAAAAGAACAAAGCACTGTTTCCGCAGGGAAAAGGGCGTATTATTTATGCGGGTGGGGATGATTTTTTGGGGGTACTTTACAGTGGAGAGACGCAGACTGGGAACAAGCCTGATGGAGTGGCACCCCTAGAAGCCTGGAATTGGCTGTTGAATTTCCCTGGCCAATGGGCACAACTGCAACGTGAGCTTAAACAAGAACTGGCGATTGATCTGACCTACAGTGTAGGGTTTGTATGGGCGGGTCATCAGGTTCCACAGCGTGACATTTTGCAGCACTGTCGAGAGGCAGAAAAAAGAGCAAAAAGTTTAGGGCGCGATCGCGTTACCATTCGAGTTTTATTCAACAGTGGCCAGTATGTTCAGTGGACCTGTCCCTGGAGCTACTTGTATATACTGACACGATATCGTGATCGAGAGGGGATTAACACGGAATCAGAATTGAACAGGGGATCAAAGAAAACTGCAAATTGGGGTCATCTGTACAGCGACTGGGCAACGCTAAAAGCCCGCCACGCGATTCGGTTACGAGATGTTCCTGGATGCCTGATTGACCGGGGATTAGCGGTTTCAATGCTAGATCTTTATTTCGACGGGTTGGGAGAAGAATTTGAGCAGGAAGGACGATGGACACTTCTCGCAGGTGATAACAGTGATCTCTCTGTTGTGCGATGGATTAATGATCTGGTACAGATTGGCTGGCAACTATGTTCAAATATCTAGTCATTGTTTCGCCCCTAGGGTTTCTCTATGGCAGCGCTGGAGCATTCCTCTCGCCCGAAAATCTGGTAGGGCGATCGGGAGCAAAATTTCCACCGGATGCAGCAACATTAGCTGGACTGTTTTTCAGTGAAAATAAACTTCGGAGCATGGCTCCCCATGATACGCTTAGACAAGAGTTATTTGTTGCTGGCCCATTTTGGGCCAAAGAGGGTGATCCTGAAGCGTTTTATGTGCCAATGCCCCGGCATCGAGTTGTCGGTCTGCACAGTGATGATGAGTGGTCATTGAATGCTCAGCGACGGTGGCAGCGCAATTTTGAAAAGGACGTTCAAGGCGAATACCACTGGCAATCGATTGACGCATGGAAAAGAAAGACCTCAGATCTCCGCAAAAATAAGGAGATGAGCAGCACTCCCTGGACGTACGTACCGTTTCTTCATCCAAGGATGAAGTCTGACGAACGACATGTTCTGGAAAAAGACGGTCTGTTCCTGGAGAATGCCGTTCAGATCGATGAGGGGTTTTGTCTGATTTATCTATCCACCTATCCCTTGAAGGATGGCTGGTATCGGTTTGGTGGAGAAGGTCATCTAGTGGAAATTTCCTGTCGGGAATTGTCTGCCGACAGTAGCATTCGCCAGCTCCTCACCTCGAAAATTCAGCAAGCTTTTGCATTGATCACCCCTGGGGTTTGGGGTTCCAACCATCTGTCGTACCGCTATCCGAAACATCCAGAATTTCCAAGAGAGGGAATGCAGTTGTTGGCCGATAAACCGATCCCTTACCGCTACCGTGTTGGTCAGCGAACAACCGGACGCGGCAGGTTGAGTCGAGGGCGCTATGCCATCCCAGCCGGTACGGTCTATGTGCTTAAAAGACCTCTGGATAAGACCTGGTGGGAGTTCCCAGAGGATTGGTTTCCCAAAGAGGGATTGTCGCTCAAGCATCTGGGTTGTGGGCTGTGCCTGCCTGTAGAGATTGACGGTGTTGCATAAGGAGAATCGCAATGTATAAAAGAGCTTATGGGATCATCGAAGCCCTTTCACCCCTGCATGTCGGTGCAACGGCGGGAGAGGAAAGCGGCAACTTGAATCTGATTTTTCGAGATCAGTTCACGCAAACAGGGATAATCCCTGGCAGTTCTATTCGAGGGCGGTTTCGGTCTGAGATGCGGCGGATCGATAGTGCTGATGCTCATTACTGGTATGGCAACGCAGCAGAGTCAGAGCTGTCGGATTCTACCACCGAGTCAGTCGTTAAGTTTGAGTATGCTTCAGTGTTGTGGTTGCCTGTGTTTTGTCCTGGTCAACCTGTTGTCTGGGTCAGTTCTCCTAAACTATTGAAGCGGTATAAGCGCATTGTGGGTGATGCACTCAAAGACACCCCGATTCCCGCTCCATATACTGGTTCAGCATCGCTGAAACCTCTCAATGTCGATGGACAAAAGAAACTCTTCTTCAACTTCGGCTTCTTGAAAATGAAAGAGACGAAGAATTTAAAACTCTGGTTTCCTGATGGAGAGGAACTACCCGCAGTCGTGGTCGGGGATGATGAAATTGGCATGATTCACGACATGGCATTGTATCGTCAGAGCCGAGTGCGGCTAAAAGATGATGAGAAACGGGTCGATGGGGGCGGGTTCTTCAACACAGAGGCGTTGCCCGAAGGAACGTTGATGGTCTTCCCGATCGCAATTCGAGAAACCGAGTCATCGCTTGCTTGGCACCCTTTCGGTCAAAATCACCAGAGTGGTGAGATTTATCTGGGGGGGTTGGAGTCCATTGGCTTTGGGAATTGTCAGATTACTCTGAGGGGTGAAGGAGTGACCGTATGACCTGGAAACTGTACGAAATTGATCGAGTTGCTCAAGATCTGGTGCTCAAGTTCCGGGATAAAGATGTACTCGGCGAGAGCCATAAGATGCGTGCTACAACCGCCTATGGGCTAGAGCGGTTTTGGGGCGAACATTTGCGATTAAATCAGAGAGAACGGGCCAAAGCCGATTTCTGGAAGGCAACCTGGGATGCTTTATGCAAAATCATGGCTGAGGCGGGCGTCCAGATCCCTAACGACCCAGTGAATAATGATACGAATTCCATTCGAAGAATGTCAGAAAAGCTGTGGGCTTTCGATATACAGCAGCGTAAAGTCGCTCTGGCAATCCTGATTGAGCTGTGCGACAGTCTGGTTTGGTGGACGCAGCGATACAAAAAAGCAAAATAATTCGGAGTGAACGCGTCATGCCAGATTGTGATTATGTGCCGTTGATGTTTCAAGCTCAAGTGTATGGACGATCGCAAATCCAACGACTGATACCTGGGCAGGGAGGAAATCAACAGGCTTACGATTGGGCAGAGCAATGGATACAGGCGTGTGACCGCCGAAATATTCCGATGTTCGATTCGCATATTCAGACCCGCGAGTTCGTTTTTACCTGGCGCATGGTGACGAATGGTGGGCAGGATGATGGTGTGATTCGACCCGTGATTGGAGAGCGGGGATGGCCCTATTTCCCCGGCTCCAGTATGAAGGGTGCTTTTTTGCGCGCCTGTAAGCGCCTGTGTTCCCCCGCACAGGTTCTCTCCTTTTGCGGTGGGCTGGGAAACGATGGAGAACTCCATCCGGGTATCTTGCGGTTTCATGGGGGGTATCCAAAAGATGCTAGGTGGCTTAATGACTCCCTGGTCGATATCGTGCATCCCCAGGAAGAATGGCAAACAAAGAATAGTGAAGGCCACTCTGCGTTTATCCAACTCTCCCTGTATAAACCCACATTCATCTTTGGAATTTCTGCTGCCGAGGAGTTGGGAGATGATGAGTGGAAAACGGTCTGGAAGGTGTGGCAGGCAGCCTTGGAGCAGGGAATTGGGTCACGGGTGAGTGCCGGGTATGGGCAAATTGCGACCCACAGTGGCAATCAGTTGGCCAGATTTGGCCTATTTGGGGAGGGGCCTGCCTCGAAATTGATTAATGGAAAAGGTGAGTTTCGCCCTAATCTCTTCAAGGCTGCGTTGCGGGGACACACCCGGCGGTTATTCACTGGCATTACCAGTGAGCATACGGCTGACCGATTGACGAAGCTGTTGTGGGGTGGGATTGGTCAGGGAAGCGAAGCAACGGTCGGTCTACTGGGAATCGCCTTTCATGCCCCTGCTCTAGCGCTGGAGGAATGGCGATCACCCATCCATGGAAACAATCGAGTCCCAATCTACGATACGGGAGATGCGGTTTTGGATGTGTTGCTGATGAAAACAGACCTGAGCGATGCGCAAACAAGGGAACTGAAGCAGTTTGTTACGCGCCTGATGAAATTTGCCATGTTGCTCGGTGGTTTTGGTCGATCCTGGCGTCGTGCCTATCATGATATCTTCTTGCCCGATTATGAGAGACAGAAAATCGGTTGTCACTGGGAGTTTTCGAAGCGATCCTACTCGCTCTATATTCCATTTGGTGATGACCTGGCAACGCTGTCTCAGTTTTTGAACACGGTTCACGACAGCACAAAAACCTTGTCCTGGCTTCAGAATCAACAAACCGGCCAGCCAGCGGCGGACGTTCGAGAAGCCTGGTTTCAGGGCAATGTGCAGGTCTGGGGCAGGTTGGCAGAAGATGAATTAGACAGCGAGGCGATCCACTGGTTCCATGGAGCGTATCAACCAGGTCGTACGATTAAGCAATCTGCATTGACCGGACGGATGGGACGGATTGGTCGGATCTGGCATCGGATGTATCCTCGATTCCGCAGAACTCAAAACAGCGAGGGCAACTCTATCTGGACACCCACAGACAATTATGCTGAGTTGCTCACGATTTTTCCAAGAGGCGTCGGTAATGCCCAGGATCAGACAACGATTAATCATTTTCTTCAATTTCTGGATCAGGAAACTGAGTTCAGGCAGCTCTGGTAGAGGTTTCAGGTATGAATGTGTGGCTGGTCACGACGGGAAGCAGTGATGTTCAACTCTCTAACAAAGATGGTTGGAATGACTGGTGGCAGGCGGTTAAGGTTCGCCTTTATCGATTGCGATTTGAACCCAGTGAGGCGATCGAAGATGAAAAATATTATCGGCTTCCGGCCAGAGTGCTTGGGATAGTTGATGATCAGATGCCTGACCGGGTACACCCCCATCTGGTCTTTCCGCTTCTGCAAAATTTTACGCAAGCGTTGAAAGAAAAGAACATCCCGATCAATGAAATCATTGTATTGACCAGCGATCAGGAAAACATTTTTCCTGAAGCGCAGCGGGAGTCAAAACGATGCCCCTACTGGCAAGATACCTGCCAGATCTACCCAAGCTTGAAGCGCTATTTCAGCAAACACTTTCCAGCGGCTGTGGTCAAATCGCTTCCGCTCAAGCCTGAACAACCCCATCAAGGGCTAGACAACTGGGATGAAGTTCTGAAATTGGTACAGCAGGAATTTGCGGCACTGAGTTTTGGGACAGAACCCCACACGGTCTACATCAGTCACCAGGCAGGAACCCCAGCGATCTCTTCGGCTGTGCAGTTTGCTGGCTTGGCGAGGTTTGGCGATCGCGTCAAGTTTCTGTTGAGTAATGAGCAAAATAAAAACCTCACTACAGTCGTTGAAAGTTCAAGATATCTGCTTGGGATCAAGAGTGAGCAAGCAAAGAAATTGCTCACTCGTTATGACTATGTAGGTGTGAGTGATTTGTTGCAAAATTATCCAGATACCGATGTCCAGATCTTACTGAATGCTGCAATTCAGTGGAATGCCGCAGAGTTTGAAAAATATTCCGAGGAGCTGCTGAAGCTTTCAGGCCAAAAGTATCAAGCCCTGGTTCAGATGGTCAAACATCGAAGGGAGCATTGTTGGTGGTGGATTGCCTATGAAGAACTCTATCTTGCTTTCATTCGCAAGGAGCAAGGAAATATTGTTGAAGCCTTTTTTCATTCTTTTCGGACATTTGAAGGAATTTTTGCAGCATGGGGGGCCAAGGAGTTTGGTCAACATATTGAGTTGTGGAAAGGGGTTCCATGCTTGAAGCCTTCGATATTAGATGATCTCAAATCCTTTTTTTCTGATAAAGCTTGTAAAAAAGTCAATGGCTTGAAATCCTTGAGAAGCAGATTGGAGGAACAGAATACAGCCACAGAAAATTCTGGACAAGTAGACAGAATTAAACTCGATCTCGCTACACTCTGCAAAATTTTTCGAGCTTTTCGATATGACGACTATAAACTCAAGTGTGGAGAGTTGAAGATTTTTTGGGATGATCCTGCCAAGAACAACAACGTTTCTGAGAAGAGAAATTTTATTGTTCATCAAGTTCAGGGGATGTCTGAGAGTCAGCTATGGGAATTTTGGGGAGTATCTTCGATGGATGAATGGCAAGAACGGCTCTTCAAATTCCTCAACTTTATTGCAGAAACTAATCTCTCTAAAGACGACGCAAGTTTCATGGTTCAAGTGCATCAGGAGTTAAGTCAGTGGGTGTAAAAAACGAAACTCTAAAAGCTATTCCTCCCACGCAGCAGAAGGAACAGCTTTTGGGGTTCCAAACTTAATTACGCCTACCTACGAACAAGCACGATCGCCCGTCTCTTAGCAGAGTTGCAGGATTGCGGAGTACTGTACTTGTCTACCCTTAATTCGCAACCCAATTTGATCAATGCCAAGCATTATTCTCTCTTTCGTCGGACAACAGGACCCTGTATCAGATACGACCCATGAAGATGGCTCGATTGTCAGTCTGACTCGCCACCTGGTCGCCGGGGGGCAACCGATTAAACAAGTTTTGCTGCTCTACACTGCTGCAACCTGGGAGCGGGCTGAATTGACGAAGGGGTGGTTAATGGATGCCCCGTTTCACCTGCCTGAAGCCACGATTCAGTTGTTCCCCGCTGGAGATCAACTCTCAGAAGACCCCGTCAACCTGTTGATGGCGGTGATGGCAGCACGGCAGGGACTGGCAAAGGCGATCGCCCACAAAACTGATCAAGACATCCTGGAATTCAATGCCTCATCGGGGACGCCTGTGATGAAGTCGGCGTGGAACCTGTTGCAGGCAGCAGGCTATGCACCCAATAGCCGGGTCTGGCAGGTGCGAAACCCACAGGAGCAGCAACCGCATCAGGCTCGCGTCTTTCAGACGAATGTACAGGTTTTGCGACAGGAGTTGGATGCGAGGGTGATTCGCCAGCAGTTGCAGAATTACGATTACAGCGGTGCTCTGGCAACCCTCAAGGCATCTGGTCTTTCAACGCCATTTTTGAGGGCGTTTTTGCGCTACGGTCATTGTCGGCGATCGCTTGACTTCAGACGGGCACAGGCGGCGATTGCCCCGATTCTTTCTGCCACCCATACCCGCTGGCAGTCAGAGATTGAGATCCTCCTGCGCAAGAATCAGAAGGCCCTACTGCAAGAAGCGTATTTCAATGCAGTGGTGGAATTGAAAACGGAACAGTACTCTAATTTTCTCGTTCGGGTTTTCCAATTTCAGGAGCAGGCATCGAAGTTACTGGTTACTTACTTTCTGAAGCAGCAACCGTCTCTACCGCGATCGTTTGAGGAAATCCAGAATTTTTGGAAAGATCTGCGTCACCTTCGACCTGATCTGGCACGCTTCTTGAGTGCGTATCAATACAAAAACTATCCGCTCCGGCTGGATGGTTATCCCAATCGTCCTGTAATGTTGGCAATTCTGACGTATGCGGAGTCTCCCAGTCTGGAAGCGTTACAGGCGCTCAATACATACTGTGAACAGCGCAACCAGTATATCCATTATTTTGAAGGAGTTTCAGAGTTGGAGGGGGTAACCGATGTTTTGAGGGCAATGCGACAGGTGTTGGAGAATTTGGGGCAAACCGATTTCACCAATCCGTTTAATCTTTTGAATGAAGAGATTTGGCGATCGCTCAATTCAATATTGATTCCGCTTCAGTAGATATTCATCTGCAAATTATGCTTGTTCTCTCTCCCCGCACTGCCGTTGTGCGTAATCTGGCGGTTGCCGTCGTCAATGGAACAATCACCCTGATCATTCTGCTGATCGCACCGTTGGGGTTGATGGCTGTGGTGATCAATACGCTGCTGATCACCGCTGCAAGTTATGCGACGGCGACAGCAGGCGATCGCATTCTCTTATATTTAGTCGGAGACCCGCGATCTCCGCAGTCACTCCGCGCTCCCACTTCAGAGCTAGAGCATCGACCACCCGATGATCTGGAACGACGCTAAGCTCTAGGGGTTATTGATTGTGCGATCGCTGTATGTGTCGCAGCAGGGGTGTTCGCTGTCGCTGAAGCAAGAGCAAATTGTTGTACAGCGGGGGCAGGCTGTTCTG
This sequence comes from uncultured bacterium, assembly GCA_964630955.1. Classification (GTDB taxonomy): domain Bacteria; phylum Cyanobacteriota; class Cyanobacteriia; order Elainellales; family Elainellaceae; genus CAZVXA01. Next base: position 19,571 of record CAZVXA010000015.1, read on the forward strand.
GACACCGTTCAGTTGCCGCTGTTGGATCAAATTGTGATTTTTGGGCAGTCACAGGTGACGACTCCGGTGATTCGGACCTGCCTACAGCGGGATATTCCGATTCTGTACCTGTCGCGTCTGGGGTATTGCTACGGACGGGTGCTGTCGATTGAGCGGCGTTATCGCTATCTGGCCCGTCATCAACAGATGTTATCGCCGTCGGAACGGCTGGGGGTGGCTTGTGCGATTGTACAGGCGAAGCTGAAAAATAGCCGGGTGTTGCTGCTGCGGCAGCAGCGACGACAGCCCACCGAGGCGATCGCCCAATCGATTCAACAGCTTCAGTACCTGGTGGAACAGGTGCCCTTGGCCACCGCGATCGATCGGTTGATGGGTCTGGAGGGTGTGGGAGCTGCCAGTTATTTTCGTGCCTTTGGCGATTGTTTGAGTCCTCCAGAGTTTGTATTTACAGCTCGCACTCGGCGTCCTCCCGGCAATCCGGTCAATGCTCTACTGAGTTTTGGCTATCAGGTGCTCTGGACGCATCTGCTTACTTTAATTGAGTTGCAGGGGTTAGACCCTTATTTTGGATGTTTGCATCAGGATAATGACCGCCATGCGACGCTGGTGTCAGACTTGCTGGAGGAGTTTCGGGCGGCGATCGTGGATTCGTTGGTGCTGTATATGGTCAATCGACGTATTGTTGATGTCAATCAGGACTTTGAATATCGAGATGGGGGGTGTTTTCTCAATGAAAGGGGTCGGAAGAAGTATTTACGAGTCTTTGTTCAGCGGATGGAAGAAATGCTGACGATTAATGAGCGGCAGCAACCTCGCTGGGAACTGCTGCATCAGCAGGTGAAGGCGTTTCGGCAGTTTGTCTATAACCCAATGGTGGGCTATCAGCCTTACGTGATTCGTTGAAGGCGCTGTTTTATGTGATCACTTATGATATTCCGTGCGATCGGCGACGGCAGAAGGTGGCTCATCTGTTGCAGGGGTATGGTCGTCGGGTGCAGTGGAGTGTGTTTGAGTGCGTGCTGACAGCCGCTCAATATGCAGAACTGCGTCGCCGCCTGCGGGCTTGTATTCATCCCACAGAGGATAGTCTCCGATGTTATCCACTGTCGGGGCATACGTTGCCACAGGTAGAGGTATGGGGGGAACCCTCAATCACCCAGGTGCCGGGTTCAACGATTATTTGACATTGCGAGGGATAGCAAAAGGCGTTTGTCTCTCAGCTTTTTCGTGATGAGCCTCGATTGCGCTTCCTGTAAAGATTTTGGGGTGGTGATGGAGGTTAACAGTTGCTTTGGAGCTTGCGGTCTTTGTTACCCCTCGCAGGACTGGTCTAAAACCCGCTTCTGTTCTATTATTGAGAGTGGTACGGTCCTCACTCGCTGAGGAAACCAATTGAATGGAAACCAAAATCGCTATCAGCGTTGCCCTTTAGCGAATACGCTGTCCTCACTCGCTGAGGAAACCAATTGAATGGAAACTTAAAAAAGGCACCAGCCCTCTGGGAGCTGGGAGAAAGTCCTCACTCGCTGAGGAAACCAATTGAATGGAAACCATCGAGAATTCACACTGGCGGATGCTTCCTGAGAAGATTGTCCTCACTCGCTGAGGAAACCAATTGAATGGAAACCAAGAGGGATCTTGTCAATCATTGATTGAGGAATTGCCGCGTCCTCACTCGCTGAGGAAACCAATTGAATGGAAACTGGCGTAGAGCCAGAGGAGAAGCCACTCTTGATCTTGCAGTCCTCACTCGCTGAGGAAACCAATTGAATGGAAACCACGACCACTGCCATGTATGCGTCGTGAGACGCGTACAGTCCTCACTCGCTGAGGAAACCAATTGAATGGAAACTAAGTATTTGAGGGTGGCGATCGCCTTGCTGTAAATCAGATTTTGGGTCCTCACTCGCTGAGGAAACCAATTGAATGGAAACCTTCCAGGCTCAGTTCCGCCTGAATAGGACGCGACTCAACGAGTCCTCACTCGCTGAGGAAACCAATTGAATGGAAACGAAGGCGATCGCCCCCTTCCAGGATTTCCCCCACCATGTCCTCACTCGCTGAGGAAACCAATTGAATGGAAACTGGTGGATTTGTTCACCGGGAGCGGCGAGGTTGCATTTGGGTCCTCACTCGCTGAGGAAACCAATTGAATGGAAACGAAAGCGGCTGAACCCGTGTCAGTTCGAGTTCAGGTATAGAGTCCTCACTCGCTGAGGAAACCAATTGAATGGAAACCGTCTTGATTGATTGCAAACATCGGATTTCTCCTTGTGTGAAGTCCTCACTCGCTGAGGAAACCAATTGAATGGAAACCCAAGAAGAACCTTCTCGGGGTTCTCCTAATGGAGATCCGAGATGAGAGTCCTCACTCGCTGAGGAAACCAATTGAATGGAAACTGAATCAAGCATATCAGTTGCGATGAGATGGTCAACCGTGTCCTCACTCGCTGAGGAAACCAATTGAATGGAAACATGACAGCAACCGGAGCATTAATCTGGTCGAAGTTGCCGTCCTCACTCGCTGAGGAAACCAATTGAATGGAAACGTGCTCCCCACGCCAGTAAACCCGTTAAACTCTACGGGTCCTCACTCGCTGAGGAAACCAATTGAATGGAAACCCACAAAAAGTGGCGATCGCCACCCTCGGATCGGATTCCGAGGTCCTCACTCGCTGAGGAAACCAATTGAATGGAAACACTGTTCTTTACCCCCAGGGTTACCCCATTTCCTTGGATTAGGTCCTCACTCGCTGAGGAAACCAATTGAATGGAAACTCCTGAGAAGATTGCTCTCCGGCTGGTTCTATCCAGTTCGGTCCTCACTCGCTGAGGAAACCAATTGAATGGAAACGCGGTCTGGTACCAGCATGGTGCAACCAAGGATTGGGTCCTCACTCGCTGAGGAAACCAATTGAATGGAAACTAAATGCGGATACCCCGGCACTCTATTATCAGAGTGCCGTCACTCGTCCTCACTCGCTGAGGAAACCAATTGAATGGAAACGGCCTCATGCTGGGATGAATGCCGTCTACTCCATTCCACAGGAGTCCTCACTCGCTGAGGAAACCAATTGAATGGAAACCTCTGCCTACGCTAATACCCATTTGTTTCCTCCTGCTTTAAGTCCTCACTCGCTGAGGAAACCAATTGAATGGAAACGTGGTATTGCTGTACCCACCTCTGCACCCACTTCCGGTCCTCACTCGCTGAGGAAACCAATTGAATGGAAACTTCGGCCAATTGCTGGAAGCCGTAGTTGCCACCGGGGAAGTCCTCACTCGCTGAGGAAACCAATTGAATGGAAACAAGTTGATTAAACCTAGCAACAGGATGGTCGTCTTTGGGATGTCCTCACTCGCTGAGGAAACCAATTGAATGGAAACTGTCCTACGCCTTCCACCAGTGGGTGGACAGCGGACACATCGTCCTCACTCGCTGAGGAAACCAATTGAATGGAAACCAGCGATCGCCAGTGGATTATGCTAAAGCCTGCCAGCCCTCTGTCCTCACTCGCTGAGGAAACCAATTGAATGGAAACCCAGCAGGGAAAGAGCGCTTCTTGCACCTGGTGTACAAGTCCTCACTCGCTGAGGAAACCAATTGAATGGAAACTCTATAGTGAATTGTCCTTTGCGTAGGTTTTCGTCCACGAAGTCCGTCCTCACTCGCTGAGGAAACCAATTGAATGGAAACCCCGATCGGGCAATTGCACTGATTAACTCTGCCTACGTCCTCACTCGCTGAGGAAACCAATTGAATGGAAACATTTGAACTTGCAGCATGATGGATAATTCCAAGTAATTGTCCTCACTCGCTGAGGAAACCAATTGAATGGAAACTTCCGGCCAGTTCGGTATTGAGCAAGATTTGCGATACAGTCCTCACTCGCTGAGGAAACCAATTGAATGGAAACTATTGATCCCCATCTCTTGGCAACGAACAAAGACGGTCCTCACTCGCTGAGGAAACCAATTGAATGGAAACGCTCTTGAGCCTGGACAGCCGTTTTAGCCTGTAGAGCCTGGTCCTCACTCGCTGAGGAAACCAATTGAATGGAAACGGATAGACCGTGACACCGAGCGGTCATAGTCTTCGATGTGTCCTCACTCGCTGAGGAAACCAATTGAATGGAAACTCGGCGACTACAAAGCTGCAAATATCAAACTCTGGAGTCCTCACTCGCTGAGGAAACCAATTGAATGGAAACCAACAATGGTTGGCGATTGTCTGGCCATACGCTTGAAGTCCTCACTCGCTGAGGAAACCAATTGAATGGAAACTGGATTATGCAGCAAGTGTGGATTATGCAGCAAGTTGCGCTGGTCCTCACTCGCTGAGGAAACCAATTGAATGGAAACTTGTCAAGCTAAATAACAAGATTATAGATTTGGCTTGACGTCCTCACTCGCTGAGGAAACCAATTGAATGGAAACCCCTCCGTTCCCCCAGGAGTTTCCCATGAGCAAGTATGCGAGTCCTCACTCGCTGAGGAAACCAATTGAATGGAAACACAGCGGTTGCATTCCCTGTCTCTTTCAGGGCAGCGACAGGTCCTCACTCGCTGAGGAAACCAATTGAATGGAAACAAGTGGAGGCTTCGTTAATTCCCACACCTGCCCTTGGGTCCTCACTCGCTGAGGAAACCAATTGAATGGAAACTCTCTCCACTAGGCGGCACCCGAAGAACAGCAGTCGGTCCTCACTCGCTGAGGAAACCAATTGAATGGAAACTGGGATTAGCCCCGCTAGGAAGTCTCCCATTCATCGGCAAAGTCCTCACTCGCTGAGGAAACCAATTGAATGGAAACCGACAATCGCGTCACCCAGTCGCATGGTGTCGTGTCCTCACTCGCTGAGGAAACCAATTGAATGGAAACGCAACGGCAGCAGTGGGCTGCACTGACCCTCAAGCGTAAACAGGTCCTCACTCGCTGAGGAAACCAATTGAATGGAAACCTGGAATTCCTTGGCGTTTCGTACCGAACGGTGACGAGTCCTCACTCGCTGAGGAAACCAATTGAATGGAAACACAAATCACGCGCTAGCGACCCTCTGAAACTCAATTGTCCTCACTCGCTGAGGAAACCAATTGAATGGAAACAAGCTTGCATCCGCAAACGCCATCGAAGAAGAATTTAGCGGAGTCCTCACTCGCTGAGGAAACCAATTGAATGGAAACCCTGCCGACCGCTCGATAGCCGCTTCCTGGCTCAGAAGAGTCGTCCTCACTCGCTGAGGAAACCAATTGAATGGAAACATCAGCAGGTCTCGGAGCATCCGACGGTGGAATTTATGTCCTCACTCGCTGAGGAAACCAATTGAATGGAAACTGGGGAAATGCGCGGGCCATAGCCAGAGGTAAACTCTGCTGGTCCTCACTCGCTGAGGAAACCAATTGAATGGAAACCCTCTGGCGATCGCTCTCGCTCCAGACAACAAGCTGAGTCCTCACTCGCTGAGGAAACCAATTGAATGGAAACAATCAAGCTCCTCGATACTTTGCTCGATACTTTGTTTGAGTCCTCACTCGCTGAGGAAACCAATTGAATGGAAACAGTGAGTCAGGAGAAGCATCGATCGCCTATTCCAACGGCGTCCTCACTCGCTGAGGAAACCAATTGAATGGAAACTGCAAGTCTTCTAGTCGAGCGCGCTCGACTAGTCGATCAAGGTCCTCACTCGCTGAGGAAACCAATTGAATGGAAACTCCTCTCCGTCCCGCTCACGGTCTTCGGGCTGCGCCCAGCAGGTCCTCACTCGCTGAGGAAACCAATTGAATGGAAACTTCCTGCTCAGGAAACCAGTTGCTCTTACGCTCTTCCGTCCTCACTCGCTGAGGAAACCAATTGAATGGAAACTCACGGTCGAGCGACTCGCCGGGAGCGACTGGCACCCAGGCTTGTCCTCACTCGCTGAGGAAACCAATTGAATGGAAACCAATTGCATTGCCCAACCCTGCCTACCACAATCATGTTTTTGTCCTCACTCGCTGAGGAAACCAATTGAATGGAAACTCAGCACAACTCAAGGAACTTCGTAATTGAGTTTCAGAGTCCTCACTCGCTGAGGAAACCAATTGAATGGAAACATTGGGTCTCCCGGCCCTGCGGCCTTCTTCACCAACTGTTCCAGTCCTCACTCGCTGAGGAAACCAATTGAATGGAAACCCGGGGACAAACATTCCATTCTCATCTTCTTCACAGGTCCTCACTCGCTGAGGAAACCAATTGAATGGAAACTCTACGATTTCCTGGGCGAATTTCTCGCCCAGCACTGGAGGAGTCCTCACTCGCTGAGGAAACCAATTGAATGGAAACGCGATCGCCACTCATGTATCACCGCACATCGCTGTGTCCTCACTCGCTGAGGAAACCAATTGAATGGAAACCGCCGCATCCGCTGGGCGGCGTCAGGGTCATCGCCTCACCGTGTCCTCACTCGCTGAGGAAACCAATTGAATGGAAACAAATGGAAAGAACAAAGCGCAAAAACCCAAGCAAGCGACTAGTCCTCACTCGCTGAGGAAACCAATTGAATGGAAACCACATAAGCAGCTTTTGCAACTGCATGAAATTGTTCCTCAGTCCTCACTCGCTGAGGAAACCAATTGAATGGAAACCGCATGCGTATTCGCATGCAACCTCGGCCTGGCGTGGGGTGTCCTCACTCGCTGAGGAAACCAATTGAATGGAAACTTAGCTTCTTTCCTAGCCTCTCCCAAAGGGAGAAATAGTCCTCACTCGCTGAGGAAACCAATTGAATGGAAACAGCTTGGCACGGGCTTTGTAGCCTTCACCATTCTTGAACGTCCTCACTCGCTGAGGAAACCAATTGAATGGAAACGCGGTCACCTCAACAGCTTCAAGACGATCTGAGCCTACTGGCGTCCTCACTCGCTGAGGAAACCAATTGAATGGAAACGTGACTTGGGAGACAAGCTTGCGCAAGAGCATGGAAAGTCCTCACTCGCTGAGGAAACCAATTGAATGGAAACCTAATCATTCGCTAAGCGCCATTCGATGTACGCCTTGTCCTCACTCGCTGAGGAAACCAATTGAATGGAAACCCGTTTTCGGCTATCCATACGGACCAAGGTTGCAATGTCCTCACTCGCTGAGGAAACCGATTGAATGGAAACGAGGTGCGTCAAGAAGCATATTGGCAAACTGGGAAGAAAGTCCTCACTCGCTGAGGAAACCGATTGAATGGAAACTACATTCCCAGTCATCGGGCAGTTCATGCTCTCCCTCGTGTCCTCACTCGCTGAGGAAACCGATTGAATTGAAACAGCTTCGTCCGGGCCAGGACCTTGATATGGCCGCTGCTGAGTCCTCACTCGCTGAGGAAACCGATTGAATGGAAACTGGGTTGCGATCGCACCAGGCTTGCAGTATTTCTACGTCCTCACTCGCTGAGGAAACCGATTGAATGGAAACGCCTCGGTGGCCAGGACGTGGATTACCTGCATGACTTGTCCTCACTCGCTGAGGAAACCGATTGAATGGAAACGTCATGTGGAGTCGTACTGCCAACACCACAGAGATCTCGTCCTCACTCGCTGAGGAAACCGATTGAATGGAAACCCTGGAAGATAACCATTCCATCGAATGCAGACGCACCGTCCTCACTCGCTGAGGAAACCGATTGAATGGAAACGCAGGGCGAGCGACGTTAATCCCTTTAGCCGTGACTGGGTCCTCACTCGCTGAGGAAACCGATTGAATGGAAACAGAATAGCACGTACATAGGCAGCCTCCTTAGAACAACTGAGTGGTTCTTACTCGTTGAGGAAACCGATTGAATAGAAACAGCCATATCAGTCAACATTGACATTGGCAGGCACTGACAAGCGAGCAGTGTTTCAAAATCATCTATAGATTTTAAACACTGCTTTAGATACGAATCTCAGGGTAGGTCTTGATAGTGCTTTAAGCGTCTGGTACGTGTATCGTCACGATGCGATCGCTTCTTATCAAGCAAAAGTCGTATCGGTTGTGCCCACCAAGATGGCTGTCATTTCATACCACCCTTCAGCAACTGAAATAGGGTATCGGCAATGGCACTCTCCAACTACGCATTTATCGATCTCGAAGTCGATCAGAATAATCAAATTTATCGGATGGGGGTTGTTTCCCCAGATCTGGAGCTGGATACTCAAGACCAAGAAGCCATTGGGGAGACACTAACGCGGCTTCGCAGCCAGGGCTTACTCATTTGCGGACACAACTTTCGGCGGTTCGACTATACCCATGTGATCAGCCATTTCCCTGAACTCCAACCGTGGTCAGTGATTGATACATTAGAGCTTGCTGTCCTAGGCTTTCCGCTGGAGCGATCGCACAAACTCAACAAAGAGTACAAGCTGAGTGAATACGCAGGCAATCACCCACTAGAAGACGCGATCGCCACTCAATTGTTGTTCGAGAAGATACTCGACACCTTCAGCCATCGACCTCAGGCACTGGTGAATTTCTATGGATATTTGCTCAGTTGCGGAGAAGACGAGGCCAGTCAGGCATACCAGCAGCTATTTGCAGCCGAAACCCGCCTCATACCTGATCTCGGCAAACTCCCCCCAGAGGCGATCGCCGGGATAGACACCGCATCTCTCCACCAATTGATTGCTGAAGCGCCCACCAGTGAGTTTGATCAAAGGCTCTGCGTAGCGGGCATGATTGCCTGGAACTACGAGTCCAATCTACACCAGACAAGACCCCCTCTGAGTCTCTGGCTCAGTCACCGACCGAACTGCCCGTCTATCTTGAACCACCTCAAACCCCTGAAACTTTCTCAAGAATTCACGTATCAGCCCTATCTAGAGAAATTTGGTCTTACCGAATTTCGTGGTAACCAGGAAACCGCGATACAGAGCATCCTCGCCGCCCAGAATCCTCTGGTACTGATGGCAACCGGGGGTGGCAAATCGCTCTGCTATCAACTGCCCGCGCTGATGCTGTCAGAACGGCAACGGGGATTGACGGTGGTGATCTCTCCCCTCCAGTCGCTCATGGAGGATCAGGTGAATGGCCTGACAGAGAAAGGATTTGATTTTGCAACGTTCATCAACGGCAACATCAGACCCATCGAGCGCCGCGATCGCCTGGAGCAACTCCGCAATGGCGAAAAAGACCTGCTCTACATCAGCCCCGAACAACTGCGATCGCCCAGCATCAGAGCCTTACTAAGCGAACGCCGACCTTCGCTGCTTGTATTTGATGAGACGCACTGCATTAGCCAGTGGGGGCACGATTTTCGACCCGACTACCGCTACGCGCCCAAATATTTCAGCGAAATCTATAAAGAACGAGAACAACCCTTGATAGCGTTGCTGACAGCGACCGCCACATCAGCAGTGCGTCAGGATATCAAAGAGCTGTTTGCCCAGCATCAAATTCTCATCCAGACCGAGATTCGCTCCAGCACTGTGCGCAGCAATCTCACCTATGAGATTATCCCCACAGCGAAACAAAACAAAGACCTGATGCTACTGACGCAGGTGAAACAGGCGATCGCTCTTGGGGGCGCTGTTCTGGTCTACACCACAACCCGCAAAAATGCAGAACGGGTATGTCACCTGCTGAATCAAAAGGGCATTGAAGCAACGTTCTATCACGGCAAAATTGCCAGAGACGATAAACAGGCGATTCTGCAAAAATTTAAGGCGAAGGAACTGGATGTGATTGTGGCAACCTGTGCTTTTGGCATGGGCATCGATCGCCCGGATGTGCGAGCGGTCATCCACCATACGCTGAGCGGCAACCTGGAAGCATACGTGCAGGAAGCAGGACGTGCCGGACGCGACGGAGAGCCTGCCACCTGCACGCTGTTGTTTGATCCACAAGATGCCGATATGGCATACTTTCTTCAGAGCTTGAACCAGCTCTCGGAACCAGAAATCCGAAATTTATTCCTCGCAGTACGGAGTTTGCGCGAGCAAATTTATCGCAAAGCTTCAGAAGAATATTTTTGGGTTAGCGCCAGTGAGATCTTTCAGGCCAGCGACCTGGATGAAGAATTCGCCTCAGAAAACGAACAGCGAGACACCAAAATTAAAGTCGCGCTGCACTACCTCGAAACCTTTGGCATGATTGAGCGTGAAGAAAATCAATCCAACTTCATTGAATTTAATCTAGTGCATCCGGTGCCAAAAGACTCCCTCACAGCGTTTGATCGCTACGCCCATCAGCATCATTTACCCGACTATCGCAAAGTCGAATTTCATCGACTGATCCAGGCAATGCATCTGGCTAAAGCCTACTGTCAGCACCAGGACCAGCCCTATCCGTTAGAACGGTTGAGCGATGCTGCGGGACTGTTGATGAAAGACTTAAAACAGCGGATTGGCGAATTGAAAAAAGCAAACGTTTGCACCTCTAAGATGCCAGTGACGATCTTGATTACGAAAAGTTTGAGATCGTCCAACGATGCCAGAAAAAAGTATAAGAGTCTTCAAAAACGAGAACAACAGATTGCGGAAGAGATAGTGCAGTTGATGGGCGATCGCCCATTAATTCAAATCAACTGCCGTGCGCTGGCGACAAGGCTGGACCCCGATCGCCAGGAGAAGTTGAGTTCTGGCACAATCCTGCAAATTTTGGAGGGATGGAGCTTCCTCAAATGGATTCGCTATCAAATGGTACGGCAAGATGTAGTGAAAATTACAACGTTCGTCATGCCAGATTATGTTGAAACCTACCAGCGTTTGATTCACGCGATCATTGACGTGTTCTACGCTGCTATCGAGAAAATCCCGGAAGCAGATCTGGCCGCTGTCTCGTCCCAAACCAAAGCCAACAGCAAGAAAACCCACCCCCCGCACAGGATAAGCCAGGATCTGGTCACTGTCCTCTCTGAGGTCAATCAACGCACCAGTCCGCTGGTCTGGGAATTGGAGGATCTCGAAAAAGCGCTGGCATGGATGCACAGACACGCCCTGATTCGGCTGGCCGATGGTTCGAACCTGTTCCAGCAGTTGATGAAAATCAGAGTAGTGAAGGGCGCAAACAAAGACAAAGTCACCCGCGAATATCCCAAAAGCGTCAAGCCCCACTACGAGGAGCAAGCCCGTCGGACTCACATCATGCTGGACTATGGCAACCACCATGACCAACCCGATTTTCATCCCCAGGACTATATCGACAATTACTTCTCACTCCCCACCTCAGAATTTTCCACGCAGTATCCCCATACCTCCGGCGAGGCGGCCAAACGTCCCGTCACTCAGGAGGATTACGATCGCATTATTACCCCGCTCAATCCAATCCAGCGTCAGATTATTTGCTCTGAAGCGCCAACCATTGCGGTAATCGCAGGCCCTGGTTCCGGCAAGACCCGCACCATCGTGCATCGGATCGCCTATCTGGTGAAAGTCAAGCGGGTCGATCCTGCCCGCATTATTGCCCTGGCCTACAACCGAAATGCGGTCAGAGAGTTGAGGCTGCGACTCCAGAATTTGATAGGAGACATGGCCTTCCGACTGCGGGTCTATACGTTTCACGGGCTGGCACTGGCGATCTTAGGTCGAACGATTGAGCCAACCCGAGATGAATCCCAGCCGTTGTCGAAAAATACCAAAGACCCCGATCAAAAATTTGCCCAACTGATTAAGGACGCCTGCTCCTTCCTCGAAAGTAGTCTTGAACCTGATGAAGAAGGCATTGAGGATCAAGAAACTCAACTGAGTGCCATGAAATTTTTCGGCAAGTGTGAATATATCTTCGTGGATGAATATCAGGATATTGCCGAATATGAATATCAGTTAGTCAAACTGATTGCCGGATTTCACGAGTCTGAGGACCAGACGCGCTCCGTGCAGACCCAGATCTGCGTGATTGGCGACGACGATCAGAATATCTATGGGTGGCGACACACTCACCCGGAATATATTCGTTCGTTTCAGACGGAATATCAGGCGCAGCAGTTTTTGCTCACAGAGAACTATCGCTCCACTGAACCTATCATTGCAGCCGCCAATCGCCTGATCCAGAAAAATGGCGATCGCCTCAAGCGCACAGGAGATGAGCAAGTCCGCATCGACAACGCTCGTGCAGGCCAGGGAGGGTTAGAAGTTCAATCGCTCAGATTTCAAGATGACAATCACCAGGCCGCCTACATCAAGCAGCAGGTCGAGAAATGGATCAAGCACGATGGGGTTCAACCAGGGGCGATCGCAATTCTGGCGAAACACTGGAAATCCATCGACAAAGCACGGGCTTTGCTAGAACGCAGGGCAGGCATTCCCACTTACTCGCTCAAGGGAGAAGCGGTCAAACTGATTCGGAATTATGTCACCCAACGGTTAATCGCTGCCCTGGAAAAGTCCCCCGATCTGGTTCTTGCACCGGAGGAATCGGTGCGATCGCGTTTTGTTCGGTTCTTTGAAAAAAGTAACTACAAGATCACGGAACCAACAGTAAAAACGCTGCTTAAAATTGCTGAAGACCTGGATAGGGAAAGAGGCTACGGCTCTGAAATACTATCTGTTCCCATTACCTCAGGGGAAATTGTCACTTCGATCTATGAATTCAGTGAAAGCCCCGATACTTCCATCGATCCAGAGGCAGTCCTGGTCACCAGTTGTCATGGGGCAAAAGGGCTGGAGTTCAAGTACGTGATTCTCATCGCCGATGGCTTTGAAACGAGACAGGACAAAATTGAATCGGAACGACGACTGTTTTATGTGGCGATGACTCGCGCTAAAGAAAAGCTGCTCCTCACCCATTCCCAGAACGCTCAATTTGTCGAAGAAACCGCAGCGACTCCCTTTGCTGCCGAGCGCATCTCGATTAACCCACCCCAATTCGTGTTTTATTCCGATTTCTCCCCCGAAGATGTCCATCTGAGCTTTAATGGATCACGGGAGGAGCAGGAACGCATCAAGCAACTGCGAGAAGGGGATGCCCTTCAATTGATAGCAACCGCTACAGCGAACAACTGGACAATTCGAAGCAATCGTCAAATCATCGGACTCCTTTCCAGTAAGGCGGCAAATCATCTCATTAGCAGAGGCATTCGCCCCGGTCAATTTTCCTTTCAACCCACAGAAGTGACCGTCAAAAATGTGTATAGACAAGTGGAAATCGATGAGGTCACAGGCGATCAGCGAGATGAATGGTACGTTGTGATTCCCCAAATTCAGATTTGCCGTTGAAGATGCTGCGATCGCACAAAAAACGGGATCAAAGGCTTGGTATTGATAACGTGTTACTGTCAAAATTCTCTGAAAAGTGAAAGGGGGCTTTATGAGTCAACTTCTGCTTCACATTCCTGTGATTGCAGGTAGCTTGGTCGCAAGTGGTGTGGTAATTGTTTCTGGAGGTTCCATAATTCAGTCAGGTATTGTTGGAGTCGTAACGGGAGCGACTGGCTTAGTGACATCCGCATTGGTCACTCAGTCGAACGTTGGAAGACAAAGATTAGTAGAGCAGGATCGAGATAGATTAAAGCGAGAGATGGAAAGTCAAAAATATCTATTAGCTTTTAGAGCTGAATTGAAAAGTTTGCAAGATTTGCAAAAATCATTGCAAAGAAATATTTTTGAAATTGAACAATATAAAAACCGTTTGTATGAAGATGCTTGTGCAAAGCTGAAAAATACTGAAAATCGTGTTTTTGACATTGAACCGATTGTAAAACAGAATGAAGAAATGTGTGAGCAAGAAAGTAATTCTCTGGCTATTGTCAGCTTTTTGCAAAGTCTAGATATACAGATAAAAGCCGTTCCGAAGGAAGACGCAGCAGATAACATAATTAATTCTTTGTCAAAGTTTCTTGGTGAAAACTATAGCTGCTTGCGTCAGTTGTTAGCAAAAATAAAGAGAAATATGCAGCAGGGGGCCTCATTCTCACTGTCCATCAGAGATTATACGCAAGAAGACATGAGTATTGTCTGTCAGTTTTGTACAAGGCTTTATGATATAGCATTTCTCGAAGAGTATAGATACTCTAAATCTCCACAATATCTAATCAGAGTAAAGACAACAACATTGCCTGCCGCTCAATGCTTCTTTTCGGGTAAATGGTTAGAGCGTTTTGTTCTGCTAACAATGCAGAGATGTGTCAATCTGATATCAAATGAGCAAGGAGAAAGCATGGATTTTTCATATTTGCTTAATCCACAGGTTATGTTACCTAGTGGTAATGCTTTTGAGTTTGACTTAATATGCTGTGTAAATGGTTTTTTCTTTTGGATTGAGGCAAAATCTGGTGATTATCAACAGCATATCGGCAAATACTCGAAAATGTCAAAGTTGTTTAATTTAGATTACAGGCACTCAATTATGGTTCTACCTGACATTTCAGAGGATCGATGCGATCAACTAAAGTCGCTTTTTTCTATGACAGTTTGCTCATTATCTAGTCTAGAGACGATACTTGCTGAAGCAATTAGAAAAGATCATGCGGAACAGATGACCTGATAGCCAGCAGTTGAGAGATCTGAGTGATGAGACAAAACCATCCTGCCTTTAAGAATTTACTCTTGATCTTTCAATTCCTTTTCATATGGGGAGAAGGGAGCCTGAGTTTGAGGGTCTCTCCCATCTGATAAATTGTAGGGCATCAAAGTACAATTTCTTTTTATTCTGCTTGTGGGGTGCCTTTTGATGAGTAATCAGACTAAAATCTTTCAGACTGTGTATGAAGCCTACCAGTTTCTGCAAGAATTGGGAGCCTCATCCAAATTGATTCTTCATGTCAAGTTGGTCGCTGAGGCAGTTGAACTGTTAATCTGCACGTTGCATCAGTTAGGAGTTCAGATAGATGAGGATTTTATTCGGCTAGGGGTTGCATTCCACGATGCAGGAAAAATTCTCCATCCTGGGGAATTAGTTGACAAAGGAAACAGGCACGAAGCAGATGGCGAGACACTGTTGCTAATGCACGGGGTTGATCCAAAACTTGCTCGATGTTGCCGCTCACACGCTCAATGGCAAACGATGGAATGTACTTTTGAGGAATTATGCGTTGCTCTAGCTGATACCCTTTGGAAAGGAAAACGCAATGCTCAGCTAGAAGAGCTTTTTATGCAACATCTGGAAATGCGAAGCAACAAAGATTATTGGAAAGTGTTTGTTGAGATGGATAACTGTTTTGAGACAATTGCTTCAAACGGTGACTCAAGATTGTTATGCAGTCAAATTGTATAACTGTTTTGCTTTGCTGACACAGAGGGCGCGCTGGGATGTTGATTACAGAATGAAGACATCTATATTGTACGGAGTTTTTACGGATAACGATCTATTACCGAGGATGCGACTGACTTTTAAAGTGGAAAAAGCAGTGTTTATTCGGATAGCCTTTATAGGGCTTTGATTATCCTGAAAGAGTGAGGATAAATAGACAATGGCTTCTGAGCAAATCCATTAGTTTTGAGGCAGGTTCATCACTTTAATCTTCTCCTGTCTACCTGTGTTATCGGGCAATGACAGGGTGGTGTATCTAATTTGAAGAGTGAGGGGTGATCGTGCTGTAAGATTGCACGGATGCTCGTCTCGTGAGTGACAGTGTTTTTATGGGTGATTGAGCAGTGATTGAGATTGTCATTTTTTGTTTCTACAGCGGTTTGCGCAACGATCTGGCACAATGGAGGGAGCCGTCAGCTTAGAAGGTGATGAAGCCGTACTCCCTCGATTTACGTGAGAAAATTATCAGTACCTATGAAGCAGGGAACACCTCGATTCGTCAGGTCGCTGAAAGATTTCAAGTGAGCAAAACTACCGTCCAAGCCCTGCTCCAGCGAAAGCAAGCAACAGGAACGCTGAAACCCGCTCGCGCAACCGGCGGCAAGGCAAGCCAACTGGCAGGCTATGAGCAAGACATTGCAGAGATGGTGGAGCGGCATCAGGACTATACATTGGCAGAGTACTGCGAGTATTGGCAAGACAAAACTGGAGTCCGCTTGAGTGAGAGTGCAATGTGCCGCTTTCTACAAAAACAGCAGTTGACGATCAAAAAAAACCTTTCGCAGCGCTCAAGCGGCAGAAACAGTCAAGCAAGCCCAACGAGTGACCTACTGGCAGACAATTAGTACGGTGCTTCCAGAGAATTTAGTCTTTCTGGATGAGATGGGGGTGTTGCAAGGTATCGCAAGACCGAGAGGGAGAAGCCGCAAGGGACGACGGGTCTATGACATCAAACCCTTCTACCGAGGTCGGCGAGTCACAGTTGTAGGGGCGATCAGCCAAACCGCTATCCTGGCAATGAGAACGCTCGGCAAATCAATGAAAGGGGAAGATTTCAAGCAGTTTGTCGCCCAACACTCAGCGTCTGTTCGTACTGCCCAGGGTAGTGGGCTACCAGGTACTCATACAGTGTCATCGCTTCAAGGCGCGGTTCGCGTTTGAGCATCGGTTCCAGTTCTCCCTCCCATACCCCAGCTAAGGGGTCCGGGCGCGTCCGCCAACTTCTCTCTTCTCCAATATCGATTGAACGATCCCCCGATTCTATCCGACGCCCGCTGCGCTCTGAACATCCCGCAATCACAGCCGATTGCAACTGGGTACAGCCCTGTTCGCGTGCCCGCATATACACCTGGACTTGATAAGGTTGAAGCATCTGCACTAGCCCTCTTCCCGTCTTCATCTTTGGGAATGATCTAGTGCTTTTCTATAGTTTGAACAGTCTTACCGACTTGTCGCTCCCGCCCCTTGCGATCTCACTCTCTCGGGCGATCTCATTTGCAACGGTGGCGATCTGTGAATCGGTCAGATAGTTGTCGTCTTTGGCTATTCGTATTGTCGTCTAATATGTGACTCTTTGAGAGTTCCCCTTCCATCAGATTGTATGTAAGGGCATATCGGTGGTTTTCCTTTAACCGCCAAAACGCTCGACGCCGTCTCTGCAAACCCACCGTACTACTTCCAAACTGCTGGTTGGGACGCTCGGTCGCTTCTATGAGCTTCTGCAGATGACTCTTGCCGTAACGACGAAGCTGTGCACACATCTGCCCTTTCGTCCAATGATCTACTTGCAGATCGTGATGCCCACTCTGCCCCTAAGGATATAAATGGTTATTCAAAAGCAAACATCATCTATTTATTTGTCTGTCCATAAAGACTTCTGCGTAGATTAGCTAACAGACAGGTTGCCTATTTGAGATAGCAAAAGCTTGAAAGCCAGCACTATTAAGGCTAAACATAAAGCCACTCTTAATCTTAGTGGGGAGTGAATTGACACCCCAGGCATTTACCTGTATTATCCAGTTAAAACCTAATAGAACCAATGCTATTGGAAATTGAGGTTGCGGGCTGAGGTGTCAAGGTTAACTGATCTTTGGCATCAGTCCTTCGGTTTTGGTGAAGAACAAGGGATTGCATCTTACCGATCCATTTACATCCCTATGTGGATTGGAGGCTTTATGACGCTGGCAACAGAGCACAAAGATCTCTGGCAAACTCAGAGCCAGGAAGTCCGCTTTGTCAAAAAGCGGGAAATTTCCAGATTGACTGGGCTATCGGGCGACACCCTCAAGAAGTATCGCCTGTCGGGCCTGTTGAGCGAGGACATCCATTGGATTCGGGTTAACTCTAAGGTCGTTCTCTACAATGTGCCGTTGATCCTCGACTGGCTCCAGAATATTCACGACCCGCACGCTCATCAGCAGGCGATCGCCCTCTACATGGCAGCCCTGCTCTCCAACAAGAAGAAACGGCAAAAATCACAGTAGTCAGGCATCAAGTCACTCCAGTTCAAGATCAGGCTTGTGTTGGGTTGAACGGGTGGGCGATCGCCTCTGCACCAACTGAATCTTTTGAACTGCCTGCTGCACCGTAGATTTCACATACTGGCTCATGGGAGCCAGGGGAACTTTATTCTGATGCACCTGGTACTGAATGTAGGGACTCTGGTGCAGTGCAGCAACCACATCCTTCGGGGAAGCCCCTGATTTGAGTGCTGTCAGTGCCACCGCCTCATCCAGTTTGACGGCTGCCCAGTCATTCTGGGCGAAGCGCTGGTAGAGCGTGGTGTAGTCCATTGCGGCCTCACCAATCACCTTCCGCGCAGTTTCCAGATAGTGCTGCCGCGCCTTCTTCCCGACTTCATTCTCAGGTTCCTTGGGATTTAGCACCATTGGTTCGGTCTCCAGAGGCTTCTGGTTATCAGAGGTTATCTTAATTCTAAGGGCAGACCCCTGTAGTCGGATAGCCATGGTTAGAGAATACTGCCCCTGAACGATTTACCCGATGGTTTCTTTCCTCTTCCCACAGGCACTCTGAAGGATTTGTTGAACTATCCCAGCAGCCTGCTGACCTCTACCTCAATTTCCGGGAATGCCAGCGGAGCTACTTTCCCTGAAGAGAATCGTCGAACCGACTGGTATTCTCCATTTTCTGGTTCACGATGCACCCACAATTGAGAGCCTTTGATGTCCAGCACCCAGTATTCCTGAATCTTGCCCTGAGCATAGGAACGAGCTTTTTCTGCCAGGTCGTAAGTCAACGTTGAATTCGAGACTTCGATCAGCCAGTAAATGTCTTCTGATAAAGGATGCCGCTCATCGTAACGGGATTCTGGGGGTGCTGCGATGCAGATATCGGGCTGAGGTTCTCCCGATAGCAGGGTAATGGGTGCGGTGGCAAAGACCACTGCACGATCACCCAGCAAACCCTCCAGATACTTTGCTCCCCGACGATAGGTGACGCGATGGATGGGAAGTTCTGGAGCCATGTCGATAATCTGACCGTCGATCAACTCAACCTGCCGTCCTGCCAGCAGCCCGCTTTCGATCATCCGGTGATAATCCTCCACTGTCCAGCGAGTGAGTGTTCTGGCCATAGCGATTCCGCAGCAATCCTGGTTGCTTCTATTTTACTGGGGTCTGTAGGGATTGGCGCGATCGCCCCAACTACCAACCTTCCTCGTGAAGAATTGTCCCCAATGCTAGAAAGAAACTAATCCATTCTGGTCAGAGGCTTCACAGGTCACGGCTACTTGAAAAAGAATCAACCGCTGTAATGGGCGATCGCCCCTAATCCCCCAGCTCTGAAGCCTCATCAATCAGGTGATGATACTGCTCCGGCAATTCCCCCTCGTGCCAGAGCTTCTCAAAAACGGCATCCCGCAACCACTCCGTGCGTTTATGCTTTGCTCGAATGATCCGGTCGATATCCGCTGGCATCCGCACGCTCAAAGGACTTTCAGCCATTGGGACTTCCCCCTGCTGCTGGAAGCGGGTCAGGTAATCACGTCTGATTGGGGAATCACTCATGGTCAGCAACCAAATGATGAAGATACAGCAGCCCAGTTATCCCCAGTATACAAGGCTTTTTTTGTATGGGATTCTGATCGGTTGTGCTTATCAAAAGATGGAAAATCACGCACTTTTGATCAGGAATTCCTATCCAAAAAAGTGCGGAATCGGGTTCTGAAATAGTTTATCCCACGTATACATGGGCTATAATTAATAGTGTGAGGAGTTGACACTCTGATCAGGACATCGGAAGACAAAAGTCCTGACTGACCGAACAAACAAAATGCCCTGGCAGGCTTGCAACTCGACCAGGGCATCTGCACAGCACACTCACTTCAGGAGGAATGCACTGTGACATCTTCATACATTGCTGATTCTATCAGAGCCGAACGCGAGGAAAGGGACAACAAAATCCGCGAGGAACGCTATCTGGATGGGGCAACCGATGCCGCATTTGGGCGATTACCAGAACTCTCCGATGAAGACTACCTGGCTGGTTACGTCGCCAAACTCAAAGAATTGCCGAAAGACCCCACAGGGCGCATCATTCACCATTCACCGCGTCAGTCCTTCGCATTTGGATATATGGATGGCGTGGGTCACTCGATTGACGGTGAAAGTAACGATCCCTTCTAAAGTCTGGTTGATCCGATGGGGGAGAAAGTTTTGATGCTTCTCCCTCTTCCTCTTCACTTCCATTACACACGAGGATATCGACTATGCCACGCACGTCACTCCAGGTTAAAGCTCAATCCAACGGACACAATTCTGCTACAACAACGCCATTGCTCAAGACACCATCACCAGCCACGGAGCGAGATGTATTTGATTCAGAGGAATTTGAAGGAAGTCGTGAGTCCTTTCCTTATCTGCAAATGCTGAATCATCAAGACCCGGAACAATCCGGCTTCTTCATCACGCTGGAGAATACTGAAGCCGTCAATTTCACCCCCAACACCGACTGGACACCCCACACCGAAACCTTCCAGAGCGGTGAATCCTCCGAGGGCTATCGCAGCCTGGTCGCACGGTTTCTGATCCTGCGAAAATCCAACCTGCTGGTCTTTGACCGGGAGAGTGGAGAATTCATCGGCGAATACAAGAAGTCGCAATACGACAGGAACACAATGGTGTTGAAGCGGCGATTCCTGGTGTATCTCGTCAGCAAAGACAAACACCTGCTGCATGAAACACCGCTGCTGCTGACCGCTAAGGGCGCGTTTTGCGGGAGCTTTGGCGAGGTTGTAGGCAAGTTTCATACTGATATGAGCAAGGCTTACAGTCAGGCAACAGGGGCGAAGAAGTTGAGGGGAGACCGCTTCATGGCCCTCTCCATCCTTGCAGTCAAGGTGAAACCCGAGTTGAAGGGCACGACCAAGAAATCCTGGACCTGTTCAGTCGATACCTATGGCGTTCCCACTGCTGAGAACTGGCAGCAGTTTTTCGTGGGGTACAAGCCCGAACTGAAGGATCGAATTCTGGCTGAGTTTGAGCAATGGGAAGGTTTTGGCAATCCAGAGCGGGAAGGGCGATCGCACTCCATCCAAAAGCAAGCCCAACCCCCACAGAAATCGGCTCAGAATGCGATCGCAGCCCCTCCCGATGACGATAACGAGGAAACCTACGAAGACTTCGACTACGGCTATCCAGACGAAATCTAAGACGTAGCCTGAACACCAGCAACAAGTTAATGAAAATAGGAGTAATGACATGACACAGCCACTTCAAGCCATCAGCAACGACAACCTGCAAGGACTGGCAGGAGTCACCCGGTTGGTAACTCACATTCAAACTTCTGCGATCGATTCCACCCAGACCCCAATTCGGACTGAGGAAGTGCCAGTGGTAACCAATTCCGTTATCGAGCGGTTGGTCTGGAAGTATCCCTATCTGGATCAGGTGGTTCAGGAAGAACTCGATGAATTGCGCTTCCGCAAGTAGAGAGATCAATCTTCATCCAAAACAGAAGGCACCTGGCACATCTGCCAGGTGCCTTTTCTGATCAGCTTGAAGAATTACGCAACTAAACTTCCAAAGTCAGACAGTGTACCCAGCACGGCTTCTTCATCAAAAGCAACTCCTTCTTTTTCTTCAACAGAATCCTCAACGGAATCCTGCCCAGAAAATGTTTCTATCGTACTCTCTATAGAGTTTTCAATAGAGTTTGTGGAGCCATCAATTGGAAGCAGCGATCGCACCCCCGCCTTCAGTAACAGCTCCTGAATCGCCTCGCGTACTGACTGCTGGATTTCTTGCCGCAAACTGTTCACAGGAGATGTGAACTCAGAGTCTTCAAGCCCAAATGCACTCTGGATTGCCTCAATCTGGCGAGACAAGGCTGTAATGGACTCACGCGCGATCGCCTGCAACTCTTCCTCTGATAGATTCCCCTGATCCTGATAAGCAAAGGGCTTCCAGAACGCCAGCATGGCATCCACGCCGCGATGTTTCCCTTCACGACTGCGGGCGTGTTCATTCTTGAGGAGATACTGAAACGTTACACCCACGGGTGAATCCACATCGGTATTGAACGCAAACTGAATGCGTTGACGCTCATTTTGAGATTCTGGTGAACGTTTGCGTGGCATGGACACTCCTCCCTAAACCGTCACTTTGTTGAGCTTTCCCAGTAGCCCCTGAAATAGACCATAGCAGTCCGCCATCCGCATGGGTAGTGTGGGATTGGTTGCTGCTTCCGGCAGGGCGTTGACAATGCCATTGAGCCGCTCTTGCAGCCCATCTGCAAAGAAGAAGCGGCGAGCCAGTCCCAGGTCTTCACAATAGTCCTGAATCGTCAGACGTAACAAAGAAGCAGCCCCTCCACTGATAATCAGATCGGCAGACTCATCCGTCAATTGTCCCAGCAAATGGTCTTGAAGATAGACGCTGACCGTTTTCCAGTAGGTCTGCCGAACTGATTCGGCGATCGCCCCAAACTCAAACACCCCTGCCCTCGCCTGAGAAATCTGCTGGGTTTTCCCTGTAGTCAATGCTGCCATCAGCGAGGGATAGTCAGTGGGTGTGATGCCGTGCGATCGCGCTGTTTTCTCGAACGAACTCCAGAAGCCGGGACCATCGGAACTAGAAGCAGCAACCTTAAGGGAGCCACCCTCGAAGCAGAGAATTGAAAGATTTCGGTGTCCCATCATCAAGATCAAGGTGCGGCGATGCTCAATGGGAAGTGCGATCGCATCCAGTTGCTTCTTGCGGTTGAGGTACAGCCCAAAGCCCTCTGGGAAGAACTTGGGTTGAATCGTTACCTGCTGGCGCTGTCCTCGAAACACAAATCCCTGCTCACAAATTGCCGCCAGTTTGGCAGCAATCTCGTCACGGGTTCTGATTTCCGTCAGGGGCAACGGCACCCACACATTTGCCTCGTAATGACCGGGTAATCGCTCCAGCTCGGCGATCGCCCCCAGTGCCGCCACTATTTTGTAAGCCGCCTTCTCAGATTTATTCGCAGCAAGGCTATTCGCATCCAGGCAGGCTTTAGCAGCATCACCGACCAGGATGACCTCATCCCCGATCTGCACCCAGGCAGCATCCTGAGGGCGACCACCCGAACTGAGATTGGGCAGAACATCAATGGTTAACCCATCCGCCACCTCTGACCCCATCCAGAGGGGAACCGTTTGTCCTGGATTAACCCGATAAAAGAACTTGGAGGCAGAAGTTCCAACGTCTCCTGCAACATGAATTGCAGGCGCAGCGAGGCTCGGTAGTTTCATAGCGGCACCAAAATGCTACAGCTCAATCCTATCCTGGCGATCGTCCTCTGGTTTCTGGTGGTTAATTTATTGTAATAGGAAGCTACTTTTATCGAACCCAGGGTTATTCTTGGTTTATAGAATCTGGGTCTATCTATCGGCTACGCCCCCTTCGGGGTCTTCGCGGAGGGTTCACACACTACGCCATGTTTTTGACGGAATGGCGCGTAAACTTCTCCCAGCAAGCGTCTTAACGATTTTTCTGCACACCTGTCAACTTCACAAACGGGCGTGCCATTTATAACCACTGCCATCCATGCTTTCCACCAGTAACGTTTCTGCGGCACAGGCGGAGACCTATTACACCGAGGATGACTACTATGCCGGGGAGTCTGAGCCGTCAGCTTCCCGTTGGTATGGTCGTGGTGCTGCGGTTCTGGGGCTATCAGGCAATGTTGAGCCAGAAGCTTTCGTCAACCTGCTGAATGGGATTGCACCCGATGGGCGATCGCTTGCTGGAAAAACCATTGACTCTAAAAAGCGGAGAGCCGCAACCGACTACACGTTCAGCGCTCCTAAGAGCGTCAGTCTGGCGGCACTGGTGCAGCAGGACGAGCGAGTTTTAGCGGCACACCAGCAGGCAGTAACCAAAGCCCTGGCAATCCTGGAAAACCGCTATGCTCAAACCCGCATCTCTCATTCAGGCAAACGCCAGCGTCTTACCACAGGCAATCTGATCGCAGCCGTCTTCACCCACACCACCAGTCGGGAAATTGAACCCCAACTCCACAGCCATTGTGTCGTCATGAACACCACCCAGCTTCCCGATGGACAGTGGTACAGCTTCAGTAATGAAGAGGCGATCGCCCACCAAAAACTCCTGGGTCAGATTTACCAGAACGAACTGGCGATCGCCCTTCAGCAGCAGGGATATGAGATAGCACGGAGAGCCAACGGACAATTTGAGCTGACAGGGTATTCTCCCGAACTGCTCAAGGTGTTTTCGACTCGCCGCCAGCAGATTGAGCAGTTGCTTTCAACCTGGGAGACAGAAAGTTCTTCTCTGCCGAATCTCAAGGATGACAAGATTCATGCCAGTGCAGCCCGTCGAGAAGCCGCAGCGTTGAGATCTCGCAGAAGCAAACCAAAGGCGATCACTCACGACAAACTCGTGCAAGGCTGGAATGCCCTGGTTCAACTCAAAGGACTGCAACTTCCCACCCTTCCAAGACCCAACGCCACCTCTGATCAAGACGTGGACAGCGCCAGAGTAGCTGTTGAGATGGCAATTCAGCACTGTGGTGAGCGAGAGGCAGTGTTCAGGCGATCGCAGCTTGAACGGTTTGTCCTCGAACATAATCTGGGGGAGATCAGCTTTGATGAGGTACAGTCGGCGATCGCCCACAGCCCCGAACTCATTCAGGTTGCCCTCGACAAGTTCACGACACAGGCGGCAATCAACCTCGAACTCAATACCATTCGACTGATGCAGCAGGGCAGAGGGCAGATGAATCCAGTGATTCGCCCAAATCCCTCAGATAGTGATTCGCCGAAATTCGAGCGCTGCGTGGGACATCAAACTTTGACCGCAGGACAGCAGCAGGCAATTCAGTTGGCGTTGACAACTCGTGATCAATTCATCGCATGGCAGGGGGCGGCAGGTTCCGGGAAGACCTCCGGTTTGAAGGTGGTGAAGGCGATCGCTCAAACTCAGGGCTATCAGGTGCGAGGCTTCACGCCCAGTGCCGAAGCTGCCCATTCACTGGGGCAGGCATTAGGTGTGGAAACAGAAACAGTTGCTGGACTTTTGGTGGCTCAACAATCATTGGAAACCATGCTGGCATCATGCCCGAAATCCAAACTACCAGAACTCTGGATTGTGGATGAAGCAGGGCTTCTCAGTATGAAGGACGCTCACGCCCTGCTGAGTCTCGCCAATGCTGAACACGCCAGAGTTCTTTTGGTGGGAGACACCCGGCAACTTTCAGCAGTTGAGGCAGGCAACCCTTTCAAGAGTCTGCTGGCGGGTGGAATTGCGATCGCCCGCCTGGACGAAAATCTGCGGCAGCAAACCAGGCAACTCAAAGCAGCCGTGGAATTCCTAACAGCCGGGAAGGCAGCGGAAGGAATTGCGGCATTGGATGACGCAGGCTGCATTCAAGTAATTCCAAATCCTGATGAACGTCTCGCTCAGGTGGCAGAGAATTATCTCAACCTTTCGCCTGCGGAACGAGAGATAACTCTGATACTGGCAGGAACCAATCAGAACCGACGGATGCTGACCCAGAAAATTCGTCAGGGGTTGCAGCAGGAGGAGACCCTGGGGAGCGATCGCTTCACCGTCACAGGACTCCGACAGCGAGATCTCACCAAAACCCAGACTTCCTACGCCAGCGCCTACACAGTGGGGAATGTACTGATGTTTCAGAAAAACTATCCAGGGCAGAACCTGATCAAACAGCAGCAGTACACCGTTCTGAAGAAGAACCCCGAACTCAATCAGCTCACGCTTCAAAACCCCGAAGGGCAAATTACCCAGATCAATCCAGCCTTGTGCCGAGAGAAGACGGTGTATGAGGCGGAGCAGTTTGGGGTGGGAGTGGGCGATCGCCTCCGCTGGACAAAAAACAACCGCACTGCTGGCATCCGCAACGGGCAGACCTTCACCGTCAATCAGATTTCTGCCACTGGAACCGCTCGAATTACCGATGCTGACGGCATGCAGCGAACGATCCGTTTCACGGAGAAGCAGTTCATCGATTATGCCTGGGTCAGCACCACCTACAGCAGCCAGGGCAAAACCGCTGACCGGGTGCTGGCTCTCATGGATGGCACCACCAGCAAAGAGTCCTTCTACGTCGCTGTGTCCAGAGCCAGACATCATCTGACACTTTACACCGCTGACAAGTCTGAATTAATGCAACTGGCGCAGAAATCCAGAGCCAGGGAAAACGTCAGCGACTACCTTTCATTGACACAAGGAGCCACCCACCATGTCCCGACCTCGAAAACAACCCAACGATCCGCCATCCCAGGAACCGCTGATCCAGATTTCTGGAAGCACTTTGGAGAGCGTGTTGGAGACCGTCTTAGCCAGAGGCTTGCAACCGCTCCAAACAGACCTCTCAGTCGTGAGCGACAAAATCCAGCAGATGGAGCAGAAAACGCAGCACCTGACCGAAACCTTGCAGCCCTTGCCACAGACCTTGACCGACATCTTGAACCAGTGGCTCAAGCAATTGCAGACCATCTTGAACAACGGCAACTCAGACAATACATCGGAGATCTTGCGGGAGCAGTTGCGGCAGTTGATCGCAGCCTTGAGCCGATGGAATCAGCAATTGCAAACCGAACTCACCTTGCAACAGCAATTGATCGAATCAATCAGGCAATTGGAGACCAGGCTCAACGAATGCAGTCCAGCCCCTACGGGATCTCAGAATCATCCCAACGAGATCAACCCGAATTAAAAACGGTACCGGAGCATATGCAATCTCTCAGGATCGCTGCCTCCAGTCCTCTTGTTCAAGAACCTGCTCCTGAAAGTTCCCCTGAGAAGAAGGCTACATATAAGGAGATGTGGTTGCAGTATAGCCAGGAGTTAGAGAAGAGTAACCGGGCAAAACTGGACTACCGGGTGGCACGGAGAGCTTTTGACGCTGGGCATACCCAGAGGGAAATTGCTTTGATGCTGGTGGCAGGCAGCCCTGTGGTGAGGGAGCGATCGCACAACCAGGGCAAAGCAAAAACCAGAGAATACGTGAACCAGGTCGCTAGAGCCGTGTGCCAGAGACAGAAGGGGCGAAGCTTACGCCGAAAACGTGGGCAGCAAATGGAGCTGTCATAACTTCCCGGAGGATTTTAGCACTTCTCTGATTCGTTACTTTCCTGATTCTGCAATTTTGGAGGATGCTTACCGATTAGATGTAACGCATACCTCAAGTTAACAACGCCCTCACGATTCAGCCGCAGTCTTTCAACCGTTGCTCTACCCGTCGGTGTGGAGCCGATCAACAGTGTAAAGTCCTCATTCCAGGTGAAATGGTCTGACCATCGTTGCTGGCGCGGGTTATACAGGGGCAACAGCCTACCATTGACAGGATCACGCCCCTGAAGGTGGTTGTACTTGTGGTTGTTGCAGCCCTGACAGGCATAAGCGAGATTATCAAGCTGATCGCTACCACCTTTAGAGCGAGGGACAATATGCTCGACTGAGAATGGGTCTGGGGAGTAGCGGGATTGGCTCCAACAGTATTCGCAGCATCCGCCAGAGCGTTGGGCAACAATTTTCTTTAAGGCTGCCAGTGATTGTGGCTCACTCATAGGCGGGAGCTTCAATGCCCAGATTTCGCATCTCGGTCTCTAACGAAGTACCGCGTAGAGCAGCAAGTTGGATGAGCGCAGCAATCCGACGAGCATTTGCAATTTCAATCTGGTCAGAAATCTCGATTAACCGGACGTGTTCCTCATCCGTCAAAGTCTCAGCCTCACGTTTTTTGATCAGGTCATAGTAGAGGTCCCACTCTTCGGCAGATAGTCCCAGATTAATCTGCTGCAAAAGTTTCGCTTCTGTAGGAGGCAGAGCAGGGAGGTTTAGAGAATTTGTTCCTTGCTGAGCAGGTTGTAACTGTTGCTGGAGGAGGGTCAGCACGTAGTGACCAGGATCAAGCCCTTTACGAGCAGCCTCAGCCCGCAATTGCTGCTCCAGTTCTGGTGAGATTTCTAACTGCAATGTTGCCATCTCGCTGCTGCCCGTCCTGAGAATGTGCCGTGTTGACTATCATAACCGAGGCATGATCACACCGTCTCATAAGCAAATATCTATGGCTCCTGTGTGTTTGGGAGAAAATAAATTTCCAGGCAGAGATTCTTCAAGAAACTTAATTCCGCCAGGAAGGGCTTTTTCGTTACTTCCAAAATCTGCTAACTACCTCCAAACTTCCCCAAGTCAGAGAGCTTTGGGTGTAAATTGGGTGTAAGAAGCAGAATAGATTCCTGAAGCGCCTATGAACAGGCACTTCTTGACAGCTTCCCAAGCTGAACGTCGTGGGTTCGAGTCCCATCGCCCGCTTTAACCAAATACAAGCCTCAGTCCGCCATGAGCGTTGAGGCTCCAGAAGTTACACCCAACATTAAAGTTCATGCACTGAAAAGGATTTGATTTCTTCGTTTCAGGTCAATGTTTCTCGTTTGAAATACGTCATCCAAGCTCGATCTGCTCCAATTTATTTAGAGGTTCGGAGCTTTTCTGGTACAGCCTCTGCGATCGCCTCCGCAACGGTTGTTTTTGGAATGTCGTTGCTAATGAGAAAAACAAGCGTTGTAATACTGCTGCCGCCAAAAGTAAATTTGACGATCGCATCTGCCAGTTGCTCAGAAAAGGGCGGTGGGTTGGGTGGAGTGGAAGGCGGCTGTGACATGACGATTGGGGGCAATCATTTTCTTTATTGTCGTCAGGGAATGATTGATGGACAAGCGATCGTCCACTTCACTTATAGGCTGGAAGGCAGAATGGTAAGCGTCTTTAGCTTTGGGGCAATGGCAGTAATGCAATACCTTAGCACCCTCGACTTCTGAATTAGAGGCTGCTACTTTTGATGGAAAATCAGCTTGATCGCCTTTGCCCCTATGAGCGACGTTTTCATCTCCTACTCCCGCCGAGACAAGGAATTTGCCCAAAAGCTGCAACAGACGCTCAAGGATGCGGGGCAGAGCGCCTGGATTGACTGGATTAACATTCCCGCTTCCGCAGACTGGTGGAATGAGATCGAGAGTGGCATTGAAGGGGCGGACACCTTTGTTTTCATCCTTAGCCCTGATTCAGTTGCTTCAAAAGTTTGCCGAGAGGAGGTAGACCATGCCGTTCGACACAATAAGCGGATTATGCCTGTTGTGTATCGGGAGGGATTTTCTGCCGATGATGTGCATGAAGTGCTACGAAAACTGAACTGGGTGTATCTGCGGGAGCAGGATGATTTTAAACAGCAGTTTGGGGTGTTGATGGGGGCGATCGCAACTGACCTGGATCACGTCCGTACCCACACTCGTCTGTTGGTTCGCACCCTGGAATGGGAAAACAAGGGACGCGACGATAGCTTTTTGCTGCGGGGTGAAGATTTGAAGGAGGCTGCACGCTGGTTTGCTCAGGCAACTAGCAAAGAACCAAGGGCAACTGAGCAGCAGAGGAATTACATTACCAAGAGCCGTGAGGCAGAAGATGCCCAGCAGCGAATCTTAGCGAAGGGACAAAAGGCAGAGCGACGACTTAAACTGGCATCTATTTTACTGGGAGGTGCCGTTGCAACGGTGGCAGGGGTAGGCGTTATGACTTATTTTGCCTACCGACAACTAAATGAATTAAGAGTTTTAAGCCAGTTGGAGAAACAATCAATTTCTAACCTGGGGCAGTTTCAGCGCGACCAACTCACTGCCTTGGTAGCAGCGATGGGGACAGCTCAGGAACTTAAAACCCTGGTTGGTGACAATCCTTTGAGCCATTACCCTACAATGAATCCACTCTCAACTCTGAAAACGATCCTGGATGGTGTGAGGGAACAGAATCAGTTCAAAGGGCATCAGGGTCGGGTTAACAGTGTCAGCTTCAGACCTGATGGAATGCAGCTTGCTACCGCAGGAGAAGATGGTACTGCCCGGTTGTGGTTTCTGGACGGGAGGCAAATCAGCGAGTTCAAAGGGCATCAGGGGCAGGTCAACAGTGTCAGCTTTAGTCCCGATGGCAAGCAAATCGCCACCGCAGGAGAAGATGGTACTGCCCGGTTGTGGAACCTTGATGGGAAGCAAATCGTTCAATTCAAAGGGCATCAGGGGCAGGTCAACAGTGTCAGCTTTAGTCCCGATGGCAAGC
>CAZVXA010000015.1:49435-54357 GCA_964630955.1 uncultured bacterium
AAATCGCCACAGTAGGAGGCGATGGCACTATTCGGTTGTGGGGTTTGGAGGGTCAACAAATCAGCCAGTTCAAAGGGCATCCATTTGGGGTCTCCAGTGTCAGCTTTAGTCCGGATGGCAAGCAATTAGCTACAGCAGGAATTACAGCAGAAGCGGGTGGCCCTGCCCGATTGTGGAGCCTGGAGGGCCAACAAATAACTGAGTTCAAAGGACATGTGCTTGGAGTTTTTAGCGTCAGCTTTAGTCCCGATGGCAAACAGATAGCCACAGCAGGATTTGATCACACTGTCCAATTGTGGAGCCTTGATGGGAAGCAAGTTAGCCAGTTCAAAGGGCATCAGGGTGCGGTTTTCAGTGTCAGCTATAGTCCCGATGGCAGGCAGATAGTCACGGCAGGAGCTGATGGCACCGCACGAGTATGGAGCCTTGACGGGACGCAAATCAGTGAGATCAAAGGCCATCAGGGTGCAATTTATAGTGTCAGCTATAGTCCCGATGGCAGGCAAATAGCCATTGCAGGAGCAGAAGGAATGGTGGAACTCAATGACCTTGACGCTCTTCTTCTTGAGGGCTGCAATTATCTCGATATCTTCTACTTTCCATCTAGCCCCCAAGCACTCGAAACCCTCCACGTCTGTCATACCCCCTTTCGCCTCAAACGTACTGCCTTTGCTTGGGTACGACAAGGCGAAATACTGGCAAAAGCTGGTCAGGTTGAGGGAGCGATCGCCCTCTTCAACAAAGCCCTGGAATGGAATCCTGAACTGAACTTTGACCCGGAAGCGAAAGCCAAGCAGTTCGCGGCGAATCGGTAATTCAGCATTCTTTCCTGGCATCACAGAATACCAAATAAGTTGGTACGGATTGGTAGCATATAAGTCGCAGGTGCTGAGTCAATTCTTGCGACAGATCATTTGCGACAGATCAATGGTCTGACCGCAATGAGTCAACTGCACCAACTCTCCTTCCCCAACTCCAATCTCATGAAGCGAAAACGAATTTTGGGCCTTCTAGGCGGGCTATTCGCAACGTTGCTGCTGGTTGTGGGCGTCAAGGTTGTAATGCCAAGCCCTGTCAACTCTCAATCTGCAACGCTGCTGATCGCTGCTGCCGCCAGTCTGAAAGATGCACTGGAGGAGATTGATCCCCTTTTTGAGCGTGCCAATCGCGGCATTACCGTCAACTATAACTTTGCGGCATCGGGACCACTCCAGCAGCAGATCGAGCAGGGCGCACCCGTAGACGTATTTATCTCTGCTGCCAGCCGCCAGATGAATGCTTTGCAGGAGAAGAACCTGATTGTGGCGAGTACTCGTCGCAATATTTTGACTAACAATCTGGTACTGATCGTTCCCAGTAACTCCACTCTGCGTATCAATGACTTTCGAGATCTAACCAGTACCGCAATTCGCCGTATTTCGGTGGGAGAACCCCGCAGCGTTCCTGTGGGGCAGTATTCAGAAGAGTTATTCAAGAATTTGGGTATGTTTGACCAGCTACGGCCCAGGTTTGTCTACGGGAACTCCGTCCGCAACGTGTTAGCAAGCGTTGAGAGCGGTAATGCTCAGGCTGGGGTTGTGTATACCACTGATGCCAGAATCTCCAATCAGGTCAGGCAGGTTGCAACGGCTCCCAGTAACCTGCATTCTCCCATTGTTTACCCGATGGCAGTGATCGCCGCCAGTCGTAATCAGGCTGCCGCTCGTCGCTATGCTCAGTTCCTGACCAGTGCCCAGGCGCAGACGGTGTTCAGGAAGTACGGTTTTGGAATTGCCCGATAGTCCACAATGAGCAGTGTTTCAAAGCGGTGGATAGTGTTGGCAAATGCGGCACGGTGCGCCGCTTCCGCCAACACTATCCACCGTTCTAGAACACCACCGATACAATGCTTCTCACGTTTAATCCCAGTTTGCTGCCATGACCCCCGATCTTTCTCCACTCTGGATCTCCCTCAAAACCGCTGGACTGGCAACACTCGCTACATTCTTTGTCGGCATCGCCGCCGCCTACTGGATGCTGGGATATCGGGGACGGTGGAAATCGCTGATTGAGGGAATTTTTGTTTCACCTCTCATCCTACCGCCAACGGTCGTGGGATTCCTATTGCTGCTGCTGTTTGGCAGGAATGGGCCGCTGGGTCAGTTGATGGCGCAGTTTGAGTTTACGGTTGTGTTTACCTGGTATGCAGCAGTGATTTCTGCAACAGTGGTGGCCTTTCCACTGATGTACAAGACAGCCCTGGGGGCATTTGAACAGGTGGATAGCGCTCTGTTGCAGGTGGCTCAGACGCTGGGTGCATCGAAATGGCGGATCTTTCGACGGGTGCTGCTGCCCCTATCAGTGCCCGGTATTCTGGCAGGAACAACACTGGCATTTGCACGGGCACTGGGAGAATTCGGTGCCACCCTGATGCTGGCGGGAAACATTCCGGGTCAGACGCAGACCATTCCAATGGCGATCTACTTTGCGGTCGAAGCAGGCGCAATGAATGAGGCATGGCTGTGGGTGCTGATCATTATGACCATTTCGCTGACGGGCATCATTGCGGTCAATCTCTGGCAGAAGCAGTACGAGCGCAAGAACCAGGGTCAGGGTTTGGGTGCAGTGGAAGCCCACGAACCCGTTCCCGGCAGATCAGGACGTACTGCATCAATGGTGGTGCCGCTGGCGCTGTCTCCTCTGGCTGAGCAGAATCAGGGGTTGCTGGTGGAGATTGAGAAACAACTGGCAAACTTTTCCCTTGAGACTGCGTTTACCGCTCAGGGTGAAACGCTGGGACTCCTGGGGGGGTCTGGTTCCGGCAAGAGCATGACGCTGCGCTGTATTGCCGGAGTGGAAACACCGACGAAAGGACGCATTGTTTTGAATGGACAAACGCTGTTT
The DNA here is from genome assembly GCA_964630955.1 of uncultured bacterium. Taxonomy (GTDB): domain Bacteria; phylum Cyanobacteriota; class Cyanobacteriia; order Elainellales; family Elainellaceae; genus CAZVXA01. Next base: position 52,319 of record CAZVXA010000015.1, read on the forward strand.
GATTCTGATCAACAAATTAATATCCCCAGCCATCAACGCAAAGTGAGCCTGGTGTTTCAAAACTATGCGCTGTTTCCTCACATGACCGTTGCTCAAAACGTGGGCTTTGGGTTGCAGAACTTACCCAAAGCGATGCGATCGCAGCGGATTAACCAACAACTGGCGCTGGTGCAATTGCAGGGACTGGGCCAACGCTACCCCCACCAACTCTCCGGCGGACAACAGCAGCGGGTAGCACTGGCCAGAGCACTGGCAACCGAACCAGAAGCGCTATTACTGGATGAACCCTTTTCGGCGCTGGACACCTATCTCCGCAGTCAGGTGGAGCAACAGTTAGTGGAAACGCTCTCCACCTATTCCGGTGTGACGCTATTTGTCACCCATAACTTAGAAGAAGCCTATCGGGTGTGCAAGAAATTGATGGTGATGTCGGGCGGAAGGGCGATCGCCCTTGACGACAAACACCGCATCTTTGAAAATCCCCGCACCGTGCGGGTGGCTCAACTGACGGCATGCAAAAATTTCTCGCGGGCGGTTGCCATTGGAGCGGAGGCGATTGAGGCGATCGACTGGGGAATTAACTTGCAGGTTGTGGAGGCGATTCCCAACGATTTGTCGGATGTGGGGATTCGTGCCCATCAAATCCGTCTGATGCCCACAGCAAAGCCCGAACTGAGGAATACTTTCCCCTGCTGGCTCGTCTCCACCAGCGAAACGCCGCACCGGATGACGCTGTTTTTGAAATTTAATTCTGCACCGCTGGATGGTCAGGACTACCATGTGCAAGCAGAAATGTTCAAAGAGAACTGGCAGGTGATTAAAGACTATCCCTTTCCCTGGTTTGCCCAGCTTGATCCGCTGCGCCTGATGCTGATGGTGGGTTAGAGGCTGGGTTCACCGCAGAGGCGCAGAGGACGCAGAGTAAAATCTTTGCGCTCTCTGCGCTTCTGCGGTGAAGTTTTACAGATTGGGCATCTCCCGCGATCGCATCGACCGCTTAGCTTGTCACCCCCCTGTTGCCGCAGGCTCACCTCGTTCCCAGGCTCTGCCTGGAAACGGGCTTATGGAGGCTCTGCCTCCTGCTTAACGATGGAGGCAGAGCCTCCGGTTTGCATTCCACGCCGGAGGCATGGAACGAGGAAGATCCCCCCTGCCCCCCCTTAGAAAGAGGGGAAACTGGCTTCAAAGTCTCCCTTTTTAACGGGGATTTAGCGATTATCTCGCTTGTCACCCCCCTGTTGCCACAGGCTCACCTCGTTCCCAGGCTCTGCCTGGGAACGGGCTTCTGGAGGCTCTGCCTCCTGCTTAACGATGGAGGCAGAGCCTCCGGTTTGCATTCCACGCCGGAGGCATGGAACGAGGCAGAGCCTCCGGTTTGCATTCCACGCCGGAGGCATGGAACGAGGAAGATGAGCTGAAACGGCAAGCTCAACCAGACCTACCGCGAAGTGTCTGCCACAGCCGCACCAGAAATGGCTTGTTCTGCCGATCGGCTGAAACGCCCTGTATCGACTGACGAACGATCGCTAACCCTTGGCGAGTACCAACTGTATAGGGATGGTCAGCCCCTAAAATTTTCTCCCGCATGGCTAAGGCACGCACTAACAGCGGTTCTGCTTCCGCTGCTCGACCCTGCTCATAGTAAACCGCGCCCAGATTATTGAGACTGAGTGCCACATCGGGATGGTCACCCGCAAACAGGCGTTGATGCATCTCCATCGATCGCACCAAGAGCGGTTCTGCCTCACTCAGTTGGCCCTGCGCTCTGTAGAGTGCTGCCAGATTGTTGAGACTGAGTGCCACATCAGGATGGTCGCCCTCAAACAGGCATTGTCGCATTTCCAGCGATCGCACCCCTTCAAACCACTCAATCTCTTTTGTCGGCGGGTTATCTGGCATTTGACTTGCGATAGCAATCATTCTCTCCACAAATGCCGATCGCAAAACTGCTTCTCCTGCCTGTTGAACAGTGTTTTGTTCCTCCTGTATGAATGCTCTCACCACCTGCTGGCGCGAGGTGGGAGTGTCCTGATAGGGCG
>CAZVXA010000016.1:0-53680 GCA_964630955.1 uncultured bacterium
CCCTGAGCGAAGTCGAAGGGCGGAACAGCTTTTGGGGTTTCAAGCTTAATCACGCTGATCTACTGACTAACAAAAAGAGCTGCGACTTTTTTGAGAAGTCGCAGCTATCAGCAGTCATCGCTTCTCAGCCCCAAATTACTTGGCACTTGCCATACCAACTCCCACCAACCCCGGCAGTTCCACCAGATTGGCAGTCAGATCCCACATGCGTTCGCCCTTCTCGTCGTCTCGTGCCTGGGGAGAAACCCGACGAATGAACGCTTTGCCGTCTTTCTTCTGGCGGTTACCCCAGCTAAAGTAGGCACCTGATTGCTTGAAGTCGGGGTCAGCCACCACCTGAGCTACGCGATCGCCCGCCAGTTCCTGAGACACATACCCACCCGTGATGTACTTCTGGAACAGGGGGAAGAGCTTCTGGAACAGGGGATAGTGGTTGCGGAACAGAGGAGTGTCGGCAACACAGCCCGGATACAGGGAGCTGAAGGTGATGCCCGTGGACTCGTGGAAGCGGCGGTGCAGTTCCTTCATGGTCAGCACGTTGCACACTTTGCTGTCTTTGTAGGCTTTAACAGGTTCAAACGCCTTGCCGTCCACCATCGAGATGGGAGCCTTGAAGCCCGCCTCGAAGCCCTCAAAGTTGCCCAGGTCGGGACGGGGGTACACCTTACCACCCACCTCATCGGGGTTGTGGGTAACGGTACCGAGAATCACCAGGCGGCGATCGCCGTAGGTTGATTTCTTCATGTCTTCCAGCATCAGGTTGGCCAGCAGGAAGTGTCCCAGGTGGTTGGTGGTCATGGTCAGTTCGTAGCCTTCGGGGCTGCGAAGCGGTTCCTTCAACAGGGGCATATAGATGGCGGCGTTGCACACCAGAGCATCCAGCGATCGCCCACTCACCCGAAAATTCTTGACAAACGTGCGTACACTGTCCAGCGATCCCAGATCGATGTGCATCAGGCTGTAGTTATCTTCAGGAATCCCCACTTCCTTTGCAGCTTTTTCGGCCTTTTGCAGGTCACGGCACGCCATCACAACGTGCCAGCCTCGTTTTGCCAGTGACTTAGCGGTGTAGAGTCCGACGCCTGACGAAGCACCCGTAACGACGGCGGTTGGTTTCTGATCTTGTGCCATTTGTAATACTGCTTTGCGTGTTGTTGATTGTCTTTACATTCCCTTATCAAGTTATCTAACACTTTTGATTTTCGATTGATCCAGTCGCTTCAAAAATTCACCATTTTTAACCTTTCGGAGATGTGTCCTTTGAAAATTTGAAGATGTTGGGTGGCTCAGAACACGAAATTGCAAAATTGATGATTCGTAATAATGCCAGTTTATGGCGTTGGGAGGAAGGAGAGGGATCAACATAGGAGGGGCGGGGAAGCGGGGGCGATCGCCCACTAATCCAGGTCTTAGAGGCTGAAATCATGCACAGAATAATGATTTGAAGCAATTTGTCTATTGTTCTGCATTTAATTAAACAAGAACAAAAACAGCAGTCATCCCTGACTTTTTACTGTGGGTGAGCGGTAGAGTTGAAAACAGTTCAATTAAAGCTACAGGTCTCGCGTTCCTCATCGGGTTTAGCTTCGTTGCCCGAAACCATAACAAGCTTCGAGAAAAATATTTGGGAGACAACCGCCTGTGAAACTCGCCGTATATGGAAAAGGTGGCATCGGAAAATCCACCACAAGCTGCAATATTTCAGTCGCGCTGGCAAAACGAGGAAAGAAGGTTCTGCAAATCGGCTGTGATCCCAAGCACGACAGCACCTTTACCCTGACGGGATTTTTGATTCCCACAATCATCGACACCCTGCAATCAAAGGACTACCACTATGAAGATGTCTGGCCCGAAGACGTGATCTACAAGGGCTATGGCGGCGTGGATTGCGTGGAGGCGGGTGGCCCTCCAGCCGGAGCAGGCTGCGGCGGATACGTGGTGGGCGAAACCGTCAAACTCCTGAAGGAACTCAATGCCTTTGACGAGTATGACGTGATCCTGTTCGACGTACTGGGTGACGTGGTCTGCGGCGGTTTTGCGGCTCCTCTGAACTACGCCGACTACTGCATGATCGTTACTGACAACGGCTTCGACGCCCTATTTGCCGCCAACCGAATCGCAGCCTCCGTGCGGGAGAAAGCTCGCACCCACCCCCTGCGGCTGGCGGGCCTAATTGGTAACCGCACCAGCAAACGTGACCTGATCGATAAGTATATCGAGACGGTCCCCATGCCCGTGCTGGAAATTCTGCCACTGATCGAGGACATTCGGGTATCTCGCGTCAAAGGAAAAACTCTGTTTGAGATGGCGGAGAAAGACCCCTCTTTAAATTATGTCTGCGACTATTACCTGAACATTGCCGACCAGATCCTCGCTCGCCCCGAAGGCGTAGTTCCCAATGATACGCCCGATCGCGATCTGTTCAGCCTCCTATCCGACTTCTACCTGAATCCGACCCAACCCAAAGTGCAAACTGCAGCAGAGGAACTTGACCTGATGATGGTTTAACTCTATTTTTTGCGGATGTTTCCCGCAAAAAAAGATTTTTATGAACACCGAGTATCTACGTCAGTCACTCAAAACCAAATGGTTAACCTACTACCGTGACAATCGCTCCTGGTTAGCCCGGTTAGCCGTGTGGGTTGAGTGCGACGGAGAACGTCGTCCCTCCTCTGGCTTCATCCTGGCAACGCTGTCGATCCTGGAACCTCAGTTGCCCCAACTGTTCCCCATCATTGTGGAACTGAGCAACAACCCCGATCGCATCGTCATGGCCCTTGGCCTCAATTTCAACCCCGACGACGAGTTAAATGCCCTGGAGGAGGAAGAGGATTCTGAGCGATCGCTCCGCCTCCTCCCCGAAGGCAATCCTCCCCTCAACGGCAGCACCAAACAAACTCGCACCTTTTCGGCCAAAGACGAATCCTGTTACGGTGCCTGGGCCGACGATGAAGGGCGCGATCGGGTTTGATCTATTACCCGTACGGGTTTAGCATTCAGGCGGATTAAGTTGTGGCGAAGCCATAGCCGTAATACCCGAATGCTAAACCCCTACCCATTACTGCGGCCTGCGTGTACGGGCGAAGCATTCGGCCCAATATGTTTTGGGATATTCAAGCAGGTTCGCGCCGAATGCTTCGCCCCTAAACATCCACTCATCCACTCATCCACCCATCCACCACCATGACCCTCGCCGACACCCAGCCTCAAGCGTTAACCTTCGACTGCGAAACAGGCAATTATCACACCTTCTGCCCAATTAGCTGCGTCGCATGGCTCTACCAGAAGATTGAAGACAGCTTTTTCCTCGTCATCGGCACCAAAACCTGTGGCTATTTCCTGCAAAATGCAATGGGCGTGATGATCTTCGCTGAACCCCGCTACGCCATGGCGGAATTAGAAGAAGGGGATATTTCTGCTCAGCTCAATGATTACGAGGAATTGAAGCGGCTGTGTGCACAGATTAAGCGCGATCGCAACCCCTCCGTCATCGTTTGGATCGGCACCTGCACCACCGAGATCATCAAGATGGATCTGGAGGGACTGGCCCCCAAACTGGAAGCTGAGATCGGAATCCCTATCGTGGTGGCCCGCGCCAATGGCCTGGACTACGCCTTTACCCAGGGTGAAGATACGGTTCTCGCTGCAATGGCGGCCCGTTGCCCCGACAAAGCACCTGGGGAAGAAGGCGAAAAGAATGAGCGCAATGCGATTCAAAAGCTGCTCAATTTTGGACGCAAGCAGGAAGAAGTGAAGGCCGAGGAATCTGAGTACGTCGATCACCCACCGCTGGTTCTCTTCGGTTCCCTGCCGGATCCCGTCGTCACACAGTTGACCCTGGAGCTGAAAAAGCAGGGGATCAAAGTCTCCGGTTGGCTTCCAGCAAAGCGCTTTACAGAACTACCTGTGCTTGAAGAGGGTTCCTACGTTTGCGGCGTGAATCCCTTCCTCTCGCGCACCGCCACTACTTTGATGCGTCGCCGCAAATGCAAACTCATCGGGGCACCATTCCCGATCGGTCCTGATGGCACCCGCGCCTGGATCGAGAAAATTTGCTCCGTTTTTGGCATTCAACCGAAGGGATTAGAAGAGCGGGAACAGCAAATCTGGGCTGGCCTGGAAGACTACCTTCAACTGGTGCGTGGCAAGTCTGTCTTCTTCATGGGTGACAACCTGCTGGAAATCTCCCTCGCCCGCTTCCTGATCCGCTGTGGGATGACCGTCCCCGAAATTGGCATTCCCTATATGGACAAACGCTACCAGGCAGCGGAACTAGCCCTACTGGAACAAACCTGTAAAGAAATGGGTGCCCCCCTCCCCCGCATCATCGAAAAGCCGGACAACTACAACCAGGTGCAACGCATTTACGACCTGAAGCCTGACCTGGTAATCACAGGTATGGCCCACGCCAATCCGCTGGAAGCTCGCGGCATCAGCACCAAGTGGTCGGTTGAGTTCACCTTCGCTCAAATCCACGGCTTCACAAACGCCCGCGACATTCTGGAACTGGCCACCCGTCCTCTACGCCGAAACAATGCACTCAAGGATCTGGGCTGGGAAAAACTGGTAAAGATTGATTAGTAGAAAGCGCGGCAATGCCGCGCTTTTTTCATGGCTTTAACGGCGAGTCAGCGGTGTGCCAAACACCTGCACCCAGTAGTGTCGGTAGACGGAGGTAGGCGCATTCCTATATCCAAACCCGATCTGGGTATAGTTGCGGTTCAGAATATTCCGACGGTGACCGGGGCTGGCCATCCACTGAGCGATGGTTTGAGCCGGAGTCGCGCGACCGGCAGCGATGTTTTCACCCGTAAACGAGAACACATACCCGGTCGCCCGCACCCTGCTGGACAACGTTGAACCGTTTGACCCAGTATGGCTAAAGAAATTATTCCGAACCATGTCCTCTGCATGACCCTGGGCAGCCTGTTTCAGCTGGGGTGAAAGTTGCAGAGGTTGAAGTCCAGCTCTGGTGCGTTCTGCATTGGTTAACCGCAGAAGTTCAGCATCAAACTGGCTCTGAGTCATCGGGGGGCTGGTTCGCCTCTGGGCAAGCAAATTAGGCGGAATCACAGTTTGTTGCCCCTGGGTTGGTGTAGTCACCCCGTTGGGCAACTGCACCGCAAACGCCCCCACAGGCAGCACCAACGCCGCCAGCGCACTTGTCAGGACAGTCTTAGTACGGAGAAGCTTTAAATGCATCATCCTTTTGTCAACCTCCCATAGACAGATTTCAATCAACAAGACCTCATCCCATAGAATGAGTTCCCGTCTAATCTACCCACCTCTCCCAAAAAATCCGGCCATTTTTGATGAAATTTGCTTAGATCAGAGGTATACCCCTCTTCCACCGCTCCCTTCGACTCCGCTCAGGGAGCTGCATTCAGCCCTATCCCCCACGCTCCCTTCGACTCCGCTCAGGGAGCTGTATCTCCAACTACCCATTGGCAATTCCCATTCCCCATCTGCGTCCATCTGCGTCCCCATGCCCACCCAAGATCTCATCCTCATCGGCGGCGGTCACAGCCACGCGATCGTCCTCAAACGCTTCGGCATGAACCCGCTCCCCGGCGTCCGTCTCACACTCATCACCGATGTCGCCCACACCCCCTACTCCGGGATGCTCCCTGGCTACGTCGCCGGACTCTACACCTACGACGACTGCCATATTGATCTCCGTCCCCTGGCAAACTTTGCCCAGGCAAAGATGATTCTGGACCGGGCGATCGCCCTCGACCTGCAAAACAACCGCGTCATCTGCGCCAATCGTCCCCCCGTTGCCTTCGACCTGCTCTCCATCGACATCGGCAGCACTCCGACGATCGCTCCAATCCCCGGTGCCGCTGAATTTGCCACCCCCGTCAAACCCATCTCAAAATTTTTGTCTCAATGGGACACAATGGTTACAGCAGTCCAGCAGGCTCCCGATCAACCACTGCGTATCGGTGTGGTCGGTGGCGGTGCAGGCGGTGTAGAGCTATCCCTGTCAATCCAGGCGCGGCTTCAGAGGATTCTGGGAAAAGCAGAACAGCCATTTGACCAACTGGAGATGCACCTGTTCCACAAAGGGCAGGAGATTTTGATGGAGCGCAGCCGTTGGGTACAGCGGCAGATGCACCAGATTTTGGAGCAGCGGGGGATTCAGTTGCACCTGAATGAAACAGTGAGTCAGGTCGGAGCATCCTGGGTTCAGTGCGAATCGGGGTTGAATGTGGGGTGCGATCGCCTCTTCTGGGTCACACAGGCGGCAGCAACTCCCTGGCTGAAGCAGTCAGGAGTGGCCACCGACGATCGAGGGTTTGTCCAGGTGAATGATTATTTGCAGTCGGTGTCTCACCCCCAGGTATTTGCCGCTGGGGATGTGGCAACGATGGTGAATTATCCCCGCCCAAAAGCAGGGGTATTTGCCGTTCGACAGGGAAAACCACTGGTGGAGAATCTACAGCGTGCCCTTCAACACCAACCCTTAAAGCCGTTCGTTCCCCAGAAGGAATTTCTCATCCTGATCGGTCTGGGCGATGAGCGTGCCGTTGCCTCCCGTGCTGCCTTCGGGTTTGGCCCTGCCCCCTGGATCTGGAACTGGAAGGATGCGATCGATCGCAAATTTATGAACCAGTTCATTGACCTGAAGCCGATGGCAATGACGGCCATGTCCAGTGAGCCTTCTGCCCAACCAGAGCCAATGCACTGTGCGGGGTGCGGTTCTAAGGTGGGGAGTTCCGTGCTGGAGAGAGCGATCGCCCGTATCCAGGAGGAATTCCCCCACGTCCAACCTCCAGAAACAGTGCTGCTGGGTCTGGACGCACCCGACGATGCCGCCGTCCTCAGCGTCCCACCCGGAAAGGTGATGGTGCAGACGGTCGATTACTTCCGGGCGCTGATCGACGACCCATTTTTGTTTGGCCAGATTGCGGCAAACCATTGTCTGAGCGACCTGTTTGCCATGGGAGCGGAGCCGCAGAGTGCCCTGGCGATCGCCACCCTGCCCTATGCTCCCGATGCAAAGCAGGAAGAAACACTGTTCCAGCTCCTGGCCGGAGCGGTGAAAGTGCTGCAAAGCGCAGGGGCCAGCCTGGTGGGAGGCCACACCACTGAAGGGGATAAACTGGCTTTTGGGCTAACCTGCAACGGGTTCGCAGCCCCCGATCAACTGCTGCGGAAGAGGGGTCTCAGGCCCGGACAGGTGCTGATCCTGACAAAGCCCCTGGGTACAGGCACACTGTTTGCTGCTGATATGCAGCTCCGCGCTAAAGGCCGCTGGATTGAGTCCGCCATTCAATCGATGCTGGTCTCAAATCAGCAGGCAGCAGAAATTTTTCGACAGCATCAGGTTGCCGCCTGCACAGATATCACAGGATTTGGCCTATTGGGACATTTATTAGAAATGGTGCGATCGTCTCAGGTGGCAGTCGAACTGAACCTGAGGGCAATTCCCGTCCTGGAGGGAGCCAGCGAAGCAGTTGCTCAGGGATGCCTCAGCTCTCTCCACCCACAAAACGTGAAAGCGGCCTCCCAAATTGCCAATGTTGATCAGGTCACTCGCCTTCCCCTGTTCCCCCTGCTGTTTGATCCCCAGACCTCCGGCGGTCTACTGGCAGCAGTTCCTGAGGAACGGGCGATCGCCTGTCTCAAACAGCTTCATGAATCGGGCTATCTTCATAGCGCAGGGGTGGGTCGCGTCATTTCCTCAGAAGCAGAACAACCTCCGATTCAGATTATCCGTTGACCCAGCAGCGGATTGGGTGAAAGCGATGATCAGAGCCGATCCCCACTTCCCCGATCTATAATGCCGATTAATGAGGTGGCACACGTTTTCTGCGCTTTCCCAGAATTATGAATTTGAGGTTAAAATAAATTAACAATAAGTTTTTCCCGTTTCCGTTTCCCGACCGATTTAAGATTCAAGCCATTTTGGTGAGACTTTGCTGCCCCCAGATTCAGACCTTTAGGAGGATATACCTCAGTGAATAAGCGGTGGAGAAATGCAGGACTATATCTCCTGCTGGTTGTGGTTGTAATCTTCCTGGCGACAGCGCTGCTAGACCGACAGCCTCAAAATATCGAATCGTGGCGCTACAGCCGCTTCGTTCAGGAAGTTCAGCAGAACGAAGTTGAGAAAGTCACCATCAGCGCCGATCGCACCAGAGCGCAGGTGACCACGACCGAGGGAGAAAAGGCACTGGTCAATCTGCCCAACGACCCCGAACTGCTCAACATTCTGCAAGAAAAAGGCGTTGACATTTCCGTCTCGCCACCCAACGATGACAGTCCTCTGCTGCGAGTTCTCAGCACACTGCTGATCCCCTTCCTGCTTCTCGTTGTTCTGTTCTTTGTGCTGCGTCGTGCTCAGAACGGCCCCGGCAGTCAGGCAATGAACTTTGGCAAGTCAAAGGCCCGCGTGCAGATGGAGCCTCAGACCCAGGTCACCTTTGGAGATGTAGCTGGCATTGAGCAGGCCAAGTTGGAACTGGCAGAGGTGGTGGACTTCTTGAAGAACGCCGATCGCTTCACCGCTGTGGGCGCAAAAATCCCCAAAGGGGTGCTGCTGGTTGGCCCTCCAGGGACGGGTAAAACGTTGCTGGCTCGAGCTGTGGCTGGTGAAGCAGGTGTTCCCTTCTTTTCAATCTCCGGTTCTGAGTTCGTCGAAATGTTCGTTGGGGTCGGTGCATCTCGCGTCCGTGACCTGTTTGAACAGGCCAAGTCCAATGCGCCCTGTATCGTCTTTATTGATGAAATCGACGCAGTGGGCCGTCAACGGGGCGCAGGTCTCGGCGGCGGTAATGATGAGCGCGAACAAACTTTGAACCAGTTGCTGACCGAAATGGATGGTTTCGAGGGCAACACTGGGATCATTATTATTGCGGCCACCAACCGTCCCGACGTACTGGATGCTGCACTCCTGCGTCCCGGTCGTTTTGACCGTCAGGTTGTCGTCGATCGCCCCGACTACTCAGGCCGATTGGAGATTCTCAACGTCCACGCCCGTGGTAAAACTCTGGCTCGCGATGTGGATCTGGAGAAAATCGCCCGCCGTACTCCTGGCTTCACAGGTGCTGACCTGGCCAACCTGCTGAACGAAGCCGCTATCCTGGCTGCTCGCCGCAACCTCACCGAAATCTCAATGGACGAGGTGAACGATGCGATCGATCGTGTTCTGGCTGGTCCCGAAAAGAAAGACCGGGTCATGAGTGAGAAGCGCAAATCGCTGGTTGCCTTCCATGAAGCAGGTCACGCTCTGGTTGGTGCGTTGATGCCCGACTATGATCCCGTCCAGAAAATCAGTATTATCCCCCGTGGTCGCGCCGGTGGTCTGACCTGGTTCACCCCCAGCGAAGACCGCATGGATTCCGGCCTCTACTCCCGCGCCTACCTGCAAAACCAGATGGCCGTTGCCCTGGGTGGAAGAGTTGCAGAGGAGCTAGTGTTCGGTGATGAGGAAGTCACTACTGGCGCTTCTAACGATTTGCAGCAGGTGGCTCGTGTGGCGCGGCAAATGGTGACCCGCTTTGGCATGAGCGATCGCCTGGGTCCTGTTGCCCTGGGTCGGCAACAGGGAGGTATGTTCCTGGGTCGAGACATTATGGCTGAGCGCGACTTCTCTGAAGAAACTGCCGCCGCTATTGACGACGAGGTGCGCAACCTGGTCGAGCAGGCATACCGCCGCGCCAAAATGGTGCTGACGGAAAACCGCGAGGTTTTGAACCATCTGGCGGAAATGCTGATCGAGCGCGAAACGGTCGATTCCGAGGAGCTGCAAAGCTTGCTGGCCACCAGCAACGTCCGCATGGCACCGATTCCCTAAGGGTTAGTGAAATAGGCAGAAACAGATAGAGGCGTTCCATGGAACGCCTCTATCTGTTTCTGCCTATTTCAGGTCATTCCCTAAACCCCAATTTCCTGATCAAACCGAATCATCTCCAAACTCCGATCGCCATACACCCCTTCAATCTGCTGACGGCAGCAGGCGATCGCAAACTCGTTCAGCTCCCCCGGCTCAATGCCGTACATTTCCTCGAAGACATCGGCTTCCACCCGGCAGAACCGGGGGCGATCGTCATAGATCTTGCACTCACGGTTCGTGTGGTCGAAATTGATGCACCAGCCGTCGATGCCGACCATGCGCAGGTACTGCTCTAGCTCATCGGGCATCAGGTACAGATCCAGATCGGGGCGGTCTGCCGGGTCGAGGTTGCAGCACGCACCACACTGTTTCACACAACGCCAGGTAGCCATCAGAGATCCATCAACACTTCTTTCCCAGACTAGCGCAGTCCTATGGAGTGCCGCTGACCCCTATCTTAGAAAATCAGCCTGAGATCCTGTAAACTTTCTGAGAATCATGCCCCCATTGCCCGGTACAATAATTCGAAGGTTCTCAGGTTAGACATCAAACTTTTAGATTCGATACGAGGCAGCAATGGATTTGATTAGCAGTATCAACTGGGAAGCGATCGCGCAACTCACTCTGGTTGGCATGATCATGATTGCCGGACCCGTGGTCATTTTCCTTCTGGCAGCTCGCGGTGGCGACCTGTAGGGGTTATCGCATTCAGGCAGAAATCTGGGTGGAGAGGTGGCACGAAGATCGGAGTGCCGCTTCGGCAGTTTGAGAAAGACAATGTCGTCGGGCTACTGCACTAAGTGCCTATCCGAAAACCGAAAACCCAAATTCCAGAGGGCGCGACGCTGTAGCGTCGCGCCCTCTGGAATTTGGGTTTTCGGTTTTCAATCGGAGGTCCAGGCAAATTTTATGGTCTGCTCAAGTATCTAGGTTTTGACACCGTATCTGTAGAAATACGGTTTTCGAAAGTGCTACATCTCGCCCACTATTTTCTGTAGCTCAACTAAGTCGGTAGGTACGATTAAGCTTTTTGGGTTTTGACTTTTTCCACGCCCATTTACAGCGTTTTGCGCTGAGATAGAACCAAAGTTTTTGTTGAGAGCCGCGCTTCCCATGGCTCTCAACAAAAACTTTTTACCACACGCGCTTGCAAAGCGCTGTCACTTAGATACTTGTGTAGGTTCTTCAGATAAGATAGAAATTTCATTTATTTTTTTCTGGTCACCCTCTGCAAGTCTAATTTCTTAATTCAGAAGAAACCCTGCCAGGCGTTTCCGTTTGAAAGTGATAAGATTGCTGAGACTTTACTTCTTCTGAGGAACTGTTGTGATCCGCGCTGCAACTCTGCCTCTTCCGTCCTTTACTGAAGTTTCTGAAAATAGCCGTCTTCGGCTCTTCTCTGGTTCCGCTAATGTGCCTCTGGCTCAGGAAGTCGCCCGGTATCTGGGGATGGATCTGGGGCCAATGGTGCGTAAGCGATTTGCCGATGGTGAACTCTACATCCAGATTCAAGAATCGATTCGGGGATGTGACGTTTACCTGATGCAGCCGACCTGCTTCCCGGTGAACGATCATCTGATGGAACTGCTGATCATGATCGATGCCTGCCGTCGGGCATCGGCACGGCAGATCACCGCTGTTTTGCCCTACTATGGCTACGCCAGAGCTGACCGCAAGACTGCCGGACGGGAGTCTATCACCGCCAAACTGGTGGCTAACCTGATTACGCAGGCAGGTGCAAGCCGCATTCTGGCCATGGATCTGCACTCCGCCCAAATTCAGGGGTACTTTGATATCCCCTTCGACCATGTTTACGGTTCCCCAGTCCTGATTAACTATCTGATCAGCAAGAATCTGTCGGATATCGTCGTGGTGTCCCCCGATGTGGGAGGCGTTGCCCGCGCCAGGGCTTTTGCCAAGAAGTTGAACGATGCACCACTGGCCATCATCGACAAGCGTCGTCAGGCCCACAACGTGGCCGAGGTGATGAACGTCATCGGTGATGTAGCAGGCAAAACTGCTGTTCTGGTGGACGATATGATCGACACCGCCGGAACCATCTCAGAAGCAGCCAGAATCCTGCGCCAGAATGGTGCACGGCAAGTTTATGCCTGTGCAACCCATGCTGTGTTCTCGCCGCCAGCGGTTGAGCGCCTGTCCGGTGGCCTATTTGAAGAGGTAATCGTCACCAACACTCTGCCTGTGCCCGAAGACCGTCGGTTCAAGCAATTGACGCTCCTTTCGGTGGCCAACGTCCTGGGTGAAACCATCTGGCGCATTCACGAAGACAGTTCTGTCAGCAGTATGTTCCGCTAAGATTTGGTTCAAAACACAGGAGGCTTGGCTCTGTAGGGTCAAGCCTCCTGTGTTCTAGTGAATGATAAAGTGCCCCACAAACTGCCTATCCGAAAACCGAAATTTTGGAAAGCGCGACGCTGTAGCGTCGCGCTTTCCAAAATTTCGGTTTTCGGATAGGTACAAAGTAGACGGCACTTGCCTTGTGATGTCCTCATCAAATGGGCAGCGATCGCCTAAGATGAAGAAATATTGCGTTATCGGGCACCCTATGGCTGCGAATGTCGAGATCTATACGTGGAGTTCCTGCCCTTTCTGCATCCGGGCAAAGGCACTCCTGAACAAAAAGGGCATTGAGTTCACCGAATACTGCATTGACGGCGATGAAGCCGCACGAGCCAAGATGGCACAGCGGGCGAATGGACGTCGTAGCTTACCTCAGATTTTTATTAATGACCAACATATCGGTGGATGTGACGACCTGCACGCGCTGAACGCTCAGGGTAAGCTTGATCCACTGTTGCAGGCGTAGGAGATCCGGTGTGAAGTTTGCGTTTATCATCGACCCGATTCAGAAGCTTGACCCCGGTCACGACACCAGCATCGCCCTGATGGAGGCCGCTCAGGAATTGGGGCACGAAATTTGGGTGACGGAGGCCAGCCATTTGAGCGTGGTGGATGGTAAAGCTTGCGGCATGCTGTCACCCGTCAAGCTGTCACCCGTTCAACTGGTGGATGGCCTGTGGGTGGCAACTCACCCCTGGTATAAGGTGGGCGATCGCATCTTCCTGCCCCTGGAGAGCATGGATGCTGTCTTTATGCGCACCGACCCCCCGGTGAATATCCCCTACCTCTACGCCACCTACATCCTGGACTACATCGACCCTGCAAAAACCCTGGTGGTGAATGCCCCCTCTGGACTGCGGGCAGCCAACGAGAAAATGTATGCGCTTCAGTTCACCGGAGCCATCCCCGAAACCATCGTCAGCCACGACAAACAGGTGATTCGACAGTTTGTTGAAAAGCAGGGGGCGGCGGTGATTAAGCCACTGGGTGGCAAAGCAGGGGAAGGGATTCTATTTGTTGAGCTGCGGGATCGCAACTGCAATTCCCTGATCGAGATCAGCACCCAGCAGCACCGGACTCCCGTCATGGTGCAGACCTACCTGCCCGCTGCTAAAGACGGCGACAAACGGATTATTCTCCTGCATGGAGAACCAATTGGCGCTGTGAACCGGATTCCGGCATCTGGAGAGTTTCGTGGCAACATGGCGGTGGGTGGAAGGGTAGCCGCCGTGGAGATTACTGAGCGCGATCGCCAGATTTGCGACCAGGTGGCCCCCGTGTTGCGTCGCGATGGTTTGATTTTTGTTGGAATTGATGTGATTGGCGGGTATCTTACAGAGGTCAACGTCACCAGCCCAACAGGCATTCGAGAAATCGACCGACTGAGTGGCGTTCGACTGGGTTATCAGGTGATGGAATGGGTGATTGATTGGGCAAAGAAACGGGATCTCAATTAACCCTTCTTGGATAAATAATTCTGAGGTTTTCCACCGTATTGTCTGACACAGTTCCACTGATATCCCTTTAGTAAGGTCGGAAGCGAGTTTCCATTGCAACGGTGCGTGATTAAACCAGAGGCGTCTATATTTTAGGAGAAATGGGATGAGGAATCAGCACAACCCCCTGTATGGTATTCCTGGTATGAGACGGCGACAGTTTATCCAGTATGGGGCGATCGCCCTGGGTTCTGGACTGGTTGCCGCCTGCACCCAACAACCCCCCACCTCCGAATCTCCTGCGGCCAGCCCCGCTTCTGGGGAGCTTCGCAAAATCACCTATGGCACCAACTGGTACGCCCAGGCTGAGCATGGCGGCTTCTATCAGGCAGTTGCCACGGGCCTCTACAAAGAAGCCGGGCTGGATGTCACGATCAAAATGGGTGGTCCCCAGGTGAATGGAACCCAACTCCTGATGGGAGGGGCGATCGACTTCTTCATGGGCTACGGCTCTGGTGCAATCAAGTCCCTGGAAGAGGGGATTCCCGCCATTACCGTGGCCTCTATGTTCCAGAAAGATCCCCAGATTCTCATGGCGCACCCCGAATCGGAGGCCAAGAGCCTGGAGGCTTTGAAGGGCAAACCCACCTTTATTTCTGCCGCTGCCAACGTCACCTACTGGCCTTTCCTCAAAGCCAAGTACGGCTTCACCGATGACATGAAGCGGCCCTACAATTTTAACCCTGGCCCCTTCCTGGCTGACAAAACCGCCGTCCAGCAGGGCTACCTCAGCTCTGAGCCGTTGGCGATCAAAAAGGAAGGCGGATTTGAGCCGCTGGTCTTTTTGCTGGCGGATTCTGGCTACAGCCCCTACTCCACCACGATTGAGTGTAAGAAGGAGTTGGTGGAAAAAGATCCTGACCTGGTGCAGCGGTTTGTAGACGCCTCAATTAAGGGTTGGTACAGCTATCTGTACGGTGACCCGGCTCCCGCCAACGAGTTGATCAAGAAAGACAACCCCAAGATGACCGATGAGCAGATTGCCTATGGCATCGCCAAGATGAAGGAGTATGGCATTGTCGATTCTGGGGATGCAACGGCAAAGGGGATCGGTGCGATGACCGATGAACGCTGGAAGAATTTCTTCGATACAATGGCTTCCCAGGGCGTGTTTAAGAATGAAACGGATTACAAGCAAGCCTACACGCTCCAGTTCATTAACAAGGGGCCGGAGTACTACAAGTCAGGCTTGACGTTAAAATCCTGATCTTGAGTTGCTTGATCTTGAGTTGTAGTGGGCTGACACAGCTAAAGTAGAGCATTAGCAAAGGATTCATTTCTGTGGGGCGGGCATCTTGCCCGCCCAGAAAGTTGGGCAGGCAAGATGCCCGCCCCACAACGTTATTGATGACAGTGGGTACTGCCCACCACCAACTTGGCATCCTACCCGCTTAAGGAGTTCCGTGTGAGTACCAGTTCTGCGTTTACGCTGAAGGACGTTAGCAAAGTCTACGCGAACGGCACCGTTGCGCTACAAAACCTGGATCTAACGGTGGGAGAGGGGCAATTCGTCAGCCTGGTGGGGCCATCGGGCTGCGGCAAAAGCACGGTTCTGCGGATGGTCGCAGGTCTGGGTAAGATGAGTTCCGGGAGTCTTTACTGGGGCGGTAGTTCGCAGCAGCGGCTGGCTTTTGTCTTCCAGGAAGCGGCATTGATGCCCTGGGCCACAGTCGAGGAGAACGTGCGCTTGCCGCTGAAACTATCTGGGGTGTCCAGGGTAGCGGCGACGACATCGGTGGCAGAAGCGATCGCCCTCGTCGATCTAAAAGGCTTTGAACACTGCTATCCCCGTGAACTGTCCGGCGGCATGAAAATGCGGGTGTCGATCGCACGATCACTCGTCACCAAACCGGAAATTCTGCTGATGGACGAACCGTTTGGGGCGCTGGATGAAATGACGCGGGGCAAGCTGAACAGTGACCTGCTGGAACTGTGGCAGCAGAAACAGTGGACGGTGATGTTTGTCACCCACAATATCTACGAGGCGGTTTACCTCTCGAACCGGGTGGTAGTGATGGCAGCTCGTCCAGGGCGAGTGATCGCAGATGTGGCGATCGAGGCCCCCTATCCCCGCGACGCGGATTTTCGCACAACACCACTGTTCAACGACTACTGCCGGGAGATTTCCCATGCATTAGCAGCGGCAACGGGTGCGCCCGTTCAGCCCTCCTCAGAATCACGCCCCCAACCCTCTGTGGTGAACCAATTAGCGTAATCGCCCCATGCTGAACCTATTTACTCCCTCTCAAACCGACGCAGACCTGACGGTACAACCACCACAGAAAGGAAATCTGGCACAGTGGCTGCTGTCTCCGGAACTGCTGGCACCGCTGACCGTGGGCGTGATCGTGCTGGTGATCTGGGAGGCGATCGTGCGAATCTCAAACATTCCGCCCTACCTGCTACCGGGGCCACTGCTGGTGCTGCAAACCCTGGTGAGCGACTGGAATGAGCTGTTTCCCTCACTGATGGTCACCCTCAAAATTACCCTGGTAGCCTTTGTACTGGCAGTGACCTCTGGGCTGGCGATCGCCGTCCTGTTTACCCAGAGCAAGTGGATTGAGCGCAGTTTCTTTCCCTACGCAGTGATCTTGCAGACCACCCCGATTGCGGCGATCGCCCCTCTGATTATTCTCTGGACGCGGCAGATGTTTCCCGGTGACAGCTCCACTTTTGTCTCCCTGGTGATCTGCGCCTGGATCGTCGCCTTCTTTCCCATCCTATCCAACACCACCCTGGGATTGAACAGCGCCGACCACAACCTGACCAACCTGTTTCAGCTCTACAAGGCAAACCGCTGGCAAACCCTGCTCTACCTGAGGCTCCCCAGTGCCCTCCCCTACTTCCTGGGGGGACTGAGAATCAGTGGAGGACTGGCGCTGATTGGAGCCGTGGTCGCAGAATTCGTTGCCGGGACGGGCGGCAACCAGTCTGGTATTGCTTACCAAATTCTGATGTCCAGCTTCAACCTGCAAATCCCCCGGATGTTTGCAGCCCTGTTCATGACTACCCTGTTGGGTGTATTGATCTTTGTCGCGCTGACGCTACTATCCGATTTTCTCCTGAGAAACTGGCATGAGAGCGCCATTCAGCGCGAGAACTAACCGGATTCGGCAATCGGCATCTCTGGGGGGAGCCAGTAGGCAGAACCATCGCGTTTGCGCTGGATCAGCCCGTGTTCATACAGTTCACGTCGGAGGAGCGCCGGATCTTGAAAGGTGTGATGCTGGTTTAGCAGCGAGTTGACCTCGCGTTCCGTATAGGCCACGCCAGTTGAAAATTTGGAGGCCAGATACCAGAGCACCAGGGTCTGCACTCTGGCTCGATTGCGTTTGGAAGGCCAACGGGTCACCCGCCCTTGCTCATCCAGATAAGGCTGAAGCTCTTTGAAATCAATCACGATCATTCCACCCTTAAAACGTGAATCGTCATCTCTGCCAATAACTACACCATGACACATCCTGATTTTGTATTGCCGGACAGCGATTCCTACTGGCTGAGAAATGCCCATGTGCCGCGATCGCTCCTCCCCGACAACCTGCACCTGCCGATCGCCGCAGGCATTGCACAGTTCGACCATCTGGCGCAGGTAGACCTGCAAATTCAGGATGGCAAAATTGCAGTCATCCAATCTACCAGCAATGAACCAACCACAGAACCCTCAGTCGATCTGCGGCGAGGCATGGTGTGGTGCTGCTTTGTAGACCTGCATACGCATCTGGACAAGGGCCACATCTGGGGACGTGCAGCCAACCTGAGCGGTTCTTTTGATGAGGCGCTGCTCAAAGTGCGTGCCGACGCTCAGCAGAACTGGAAGCCAGAAGATGTCTACCGCCGGATTCAGTTTGGGTTGCAGTGCAGCTATGCCCATGGAACTCAAGCCGTTCGCACCCATATTGATTCCTTTGGCAAACAGGCCGAAATTAGCTTTGGGGTGTTTGAGCAATTGCGTCAGGAATGGGGCGATCGCCTCACCCTGCAAGCTGTCTCTCTGGTGCCACCGGACTATTACGCCACCGCAGCGGGAGAACAACTGGCGGATCGCGTCGCTGCAACCGGAGGAATTCTGGGTGCTGTCCTGTTTATGAGTCCCGATCTTGACCCTCACCTGGATCGCATCTTTGCCCTGGCAGAAGAACGCAATCTGAACCTGGACTTTCACGCTGATGAGAGTGGCGACCCCAACGAAAAGACACTGCGCCATGTCGCTGCTGCGGTCTTGCGGAATAACTTCTCTGGAAAGGTGGTGTGCGGCCACTGCTGTAGTCTGTCTGTGCAGCCGGAAGACGAAGCCCAGAAAACCATTGAACTGGTCAAAGCAGCAGGGATTGGCATCGTTAGCTTACCCATGTGCAATCTGTATTTGCAGGATCGCAAACAGGTGGCGTCTAGCAATTCCTGGATTCCCAAAACTGGTCATCTGATAGGTGAGAGTCATACGCCTCGATGGCGCGGTGTAACGTTGATCCATGAGCTGAAGGCGGCTGGAGTGCCTGTGGCGATCGCCTCCGACAACTGCCGCGACCCCTTCTATGCCTTTGGCGATCACGATGGGCTGGAAGCTTTCCGGGAGGGGGTTCGCATTGCCCAACTGGAATCTCCCTACGGAGATTGGAGCCGGATTGTTACCCAGACCCCTGCGGACTTGATGGGCCTCCCTGAGGCAGGGCGAATTGCGGTGGGACTACCTGCGAATTTAATTCTATTCAAGGCAAGGCACTTCAGTGAGCTGCTGGCGAGATCGCAACCCAATCGAGTCGTCCTAAGAAACGGTTGCCCAATCGACACACGCCTGCCCGATTACGAGGAGTTAGACGATCTCGTGTACGGCAGAGAGAATTAACGCCATGAACACAATGCCCGCCTTCGACCCGGCAGTTCTGTCCGACGTGGAGCCGATCAAACGCAAGAAAAGTACGGAACTGTGGGAAATGGGACGACTCCCCTATCCGATGATCCGGCACAAGGGAGACAAAGAGTTCCAGAGAATTAGTTGGGAAGCGGCGATGATGGTGATGAGCGATCGCATCAAAACCACCACATCTGACCGTCTCAGCTTCTACATCACCAGTCGCGGCACCGTGAATGATGATCGACGCCGCAGCCCAGGGCAAGCTACATATCCTGTTCTCCATCGGTGGAAATTTCCTGGAAGTATTGCCAAAACCAGACGATGTGCAGTCGGCGCTGGAAAACGTACCACTGCGGATTCACATGGATATTGTTTGCTCCAGTCAAATGCTGGTGGATCCGGCAGACACGGTGCTGCTGCTTCCAGCCACAACCCGCTATGAAGTTCCCGGCGGCGTCACGGAAACCAGCACCGAGCGCAGGGTGATTTTTAGCCCTGAAATTCCTGGCCCCCGGATTGGTGAAGCTCGTCCTGAGTGGGAGGTGCTGATGGAATTAGCGCAGCGCGTCAGACCCGATCGCGCCGATCAGTTAGACTTCCCCAACACCCAGGCCATCCGCAACGAGATTGCCCTGGTCAATCCTCAGTACGCAGGCATTCAGCACCTGAAGGAAGCAGGCGATCAGTTCCAGTATGGCGGCACACATTTGCGCTTCAGTTGGAACTTCCCAACCGCCGACAGCAAAGCGCACTTCACCCCCCTTACACCGTCTACCGTCGAACTGTCGGAGGGTCACTTCCTGGTGGCAACCCGGCGCAGCAAACAGTTCAACAGTATGGTGCAGGACAGGATGGACTACATCACGGGTGCCCTCCGCAAGTCTGTCTATATGAACGAAGACGACGCCCGGAAACTGGGGCTACGGCAGGGAGACCCCATTCTCCTGAAGAACGATCGCGGTGAGATAAAAGGAAAAGTGTTTCTGGCTCCCTTAAAGCCAGGGAATCTGCAAGTGCATTGGCCTGAAGGCAATGTCTCGCTCGACCGCGATCGCAAATCTCAGGAGGGCGTTCCCGACTACAATGCTGTGGTGCGATTGGAAAAACTGTAGTCAAACGCCGGAATGAAGCGTCTCTGATTCGTTTCGGGGCGATGAATAAAGATGAATAAAAGGGACAAAAAAACCCGCGCTATCGCAGCAGGCGGGTGACTCTCACGTCGTACTCGGTAGCGGAGGGAAAATCGGTGCGTGCCTGTGCCCTTGCCATCCCATTGACCGCAGAACGGGACTCTGCATCGATCTCGTAGCGCATTGTTCCTGCACGGCAAGACATATCTGTGTGCCCAAGAAACTCTCGCACATCAACCAGAACTTCGTATGTGTGAACCATTGGAGTAGCCTCTTTCGGTTAACGAAAGGAACAACCCTAGTATAGGGAGATCGTGAGGAGGGCAAATTGCCAACACACAATTCTTAGGAGTTTAATCAAAAGTTAATCTTTTGTTATTTTGGGCAATGGCTGAGGAGCATCGTTGGGTTGTCAGGGTTTCAAAGTTGTATCGCTCCGCTGGTTAACATTTCGTTTTGATTGTGAACCAGGCATTTTGGGGGGTAGCTTACCCCCCAAACCCCCGCTTGAGGGACGAAGCGTCCCCAAAACCCCCTCCTATCAGGTCACTCGTGAGTAGCGAACAGCCCACAGCGCGTTACCTACGATCGCAGCAGGGCTGAATGGTGCGAGGGAAAATATGTCGGTCTTGACGGCAAACCGCTATTTTAGCAACAGCAAGTCCTGCACTACCCCTCCCACGGTTGAGCCATGCTCCTGGCAGCAACGCCCATCCACGGTTCGACTGACGCTCACCGCGACGCCCATCCACCCATCCACCCATCCACCTATCCACCCATCCACCCATCCACCCATCCACCCATCCACCCATCCACCCATCCACCCATCACCCTGGTCTTGAGCCTGTCGAAAGATCCACCCATCCACAAATTCCACCCGCCCCGTACTTTTCCCCCTAACTGGTGGCAGAATTGACACAAGTTCTGCTGCGTTTTAACAGGAATGCACCTTTCCGAATGCTACCGACTGCTGGGATTGCGCATGGGCGCGTCCTACGATGAGATCAAGTCGTCCTACCGTCGATTGGCGCGGCAGTACCACCCGGATGTCAACCCCGGCGAGGCACAACAGGCGGCGCAGGAAAAGTTTATCCAACTCACTGAAGCCTACGAGAAGCTCCTGGAGGTGTCACAGACCCCAGCAATGCGGCAGGCTCAGCGACTTTCCAGACCATCCAGCAGTTCCCAGACGCGTAGAACTCCATCCTGGGAATCTCAGACCGGCTCCCGACAGAACGGTCAGAGGCATGCACAGAACAGGGCAGAGACAAACAACACCAGCCACTCTACCAGTCAGTCCCAGTCTCCCGACCGACCGCAAAGCAGCACTCAGTCACAACACAAGACTCCGCAACCCCCACAAAGCCCCACTCCCCCTCACCAAGACCCAGCCACCGTTCGACCGGGCGCTCACGTCGAAGCCCATCCACCCATTCACTCATCCACTCATCCACCTATCCACCGTTCGGACTTCAGCAGAAGCGCTCAGTCAGACGCCGATCGCTCACGCCGAAGGCCAGCCACTCAGCCACCCACCAACACCCTGGAGCAGCGCAAAAAGCCCACCATCCAGCGAGATCCAACCGCCTCTCAAACCGACCACCAACTCAAAGTCAGTTCCTACGAACAACTCCAGCACCTGATCCAGGAGCGCCGTTTCCCCAGAGCGATCGCCCTCGTCGAAGGTCTGTCCCAACGCCTGCCGAATGACCGGGAAGTACGCAACTGGCTGGCGATCGCCTACTACAAGTGGGGCTGCTACCTGATTGGCACCGGAGAACCCGACAAGGCCCGGATTTACCTGAACAAGGCGATTCGCACCGCACCGGACTACAAGGAACTCTGGTATGAGGTAGACCGGGCCATGCAGCGACTGGACGTGGACTATCTGTAAATGAAAACCAATTTTCTGACCCGCCACCTCACCGCCGGATTGATGCTGGGAGCAGGGGTTACAGTCTCGCTGGCGGCGGCACTGTGGGTGGGGCAGTGGGAGCAGTGGAACCAACAGGCACGGTTTCAGCGACAGATTGAGAACCTGTCCACAGCGCTCCAGCGTAGCTTTGACAGCTATACCAATATTCTGAAGGCGCTGGGGGATTTCTACGCGGTTACGGATGGCGTCGTGGATCGGGCGACTTTCCGGGGGTTGGTCCAGCGATCGCTCACCACCTCCCCCGGTATCCAGGCGCTGGAGTGGGCCGATTTTGTCCCCCAGCCAGAGCGACTCGGGTTTGAACAGCGAATTCAGGACGAAGGATTTTCCCAGTTTCAAATCATGGAGTTGGGGCCGCAGGGACTCCAGACAGCGGGCGATCGCTCCTACTACATCCCCGTCACCTTTGTAGAACCGCTGACGGGGAACGAGGCCGCCCTGGGGTTCGACCTGGCCTCCGATGAGATTCGCCGTTCTGCCCTGGAGCGTGCCCGCGACACGGGAGCCGTCAGCACCACGGGACGCATTCGCCTGGTGCAGGAGCAGCGCGATCAGTTTGGGTTTCTGGTATTCCTGCCCGTGTACGATTCGCCGCTGCCACTGCCGCTTATCAGGGAACGGCGCGATCGCCTGCGGGGCTACCTGCTGGGCGTCTTCCGCGTCTCTGATGTGGTCGAGGAATCGCTACAGAACCTGAGCGCCGATATCGACTTCTGGCTGCGCGACCAGAATGCACCACCAACAGAGCAGTTTCTGGGGGCCTATCAGTCTGCAACAAAACGGATTACCACAACGCCCAAACCGTCTGCCCCCTCTCCTCAGAATCGAGCCATTTGTCCGACGGAAGCAGACTGCACTCGACAGTTAACTGTGGGCGATCGCCAGTGGTCAGTCACCTTTACACCAGCGGCCACCTATCCCAACACTCTGCCCTACGGTTCCCTGGCTACACTGCTGATTGGTCTGTTGCTCACCAGTGGACTGGCGCTGTTTCTAGCCTCCCTGCGGCGAGAACTGGAGCGTACCAGAGAACTTAGCAACCTGAAGCTGCGCTTTTTCTCGATGGCCTCCCACGAACTACGCACCCCCCTCAGCACAATTCTGCTCTCGTCCCAGTCCCTCAGCGCTAACTATAATTTTCTATCGGATGAACAAAAACAGAAGAACGTCCAGCGCATCCAGTCTGCCGCCAAACGCATGACCCAGATGATCAGCGATCTGCTCACTCTGAATCGAGCTGAAGTCGGCAAGCTAGAATTTGCCCCCGAATGGTTCGACCTGGAGTCCTTCTGCCGCCAGTTGGTCGAAGAACTCCAGGCCGATCGCCCACAGTTGATTTGGTTTGTCTTTTCGGGAGAGCGCCAGGTTTACCTGGACCAGAAGCTGATGCGATCGCTCCTTACCAACCTGCTCTCCAACGCCTGCAAGTACTCCCCGGACACCGAACCCGTTCAGTTTAAGGTCACCTGCCATGAGACAGCCGCAACGTTGGTAGTGCGCGATCGCGGGATTGGCATTCCCCCTGAGAACCTGCCTCACTTGCAGGAAGCTTTCTATCGGGCGAGTAATGTGGGCGAACGCAGTGGCACCGGGCTGGGGTTGGCGGTGGTGAAGACCTGCGTAGATCTGCACCGGGGAGAGCTGGCGATCGCCAGCCAGGTAGATCAGGGCACAACGGTGACCGTTACCCTGCCATTACTTGCCACTCCAGTGGACAAACCGCTTCTCGACCAGCAGGAACATCGCGTTGAGGCAGTAGCCCAGAATCCCAGTAATCAAGATTGAGGCATACATATCCCCCACATTGAGAATCTGCTGCGCGTCAATAATCCGCTTACCAAGGCCCTGCTCCGTTCCAATGAACATCTCTGAGACAATCACAATCACCAGGGCGATGCTGATCCCACTGCGCAGACCAATGAAGGTCTGGGGCAAACTTTCCAACAGCAGCACATCTTTGAAGATCTGAAACCGATTGGCTCCCATCACCTTTGCAGCCATGATGCGCGATCGCCTTGCATGAATCACCCCGTAAGCACTGTTGAACACAATCAGTAGCAACGCACTGAAAGCGGCAATAATCACCTTACACAAATCACTCACCCCAAAGAACAGAATGAACATGGGAATGAGCGCGCTGGCGGGCGTGGAACGGAAAAAGTCAATCAGAAACTCGAAGCTGCGGTAGATTTTTTCAGAGCTGCCGAGGGCGACACCGAGGGGAACACCAACAAGGGCGGCGATCGCAAATGCCTGAAAGGTTCGTGCCACCGTTGCCCAAAAATCCACCAGCATCGTCCCTCCAAAAATGGAGGTGAACAGCGTCCCCAGCGTTGCCCAGGGCGTCGGTAGCAGCACGGGATTCACCAGACCCGACACCGCAATCAGCCACCACAGGCCAAACAAGATCAGTACCCCCACCAGCGGCAGAAAGCGATCAATTGTTTCACCGACAGATAGTCTCTTTTTGCGCTTCAGTGTGGACAAAGATAGGGCACTCATTTCCGCATCTCCTGACGAAAGATTTCCAGACAGTGACGGCTCGTTTCAATGAATTCGGGGGAAGACAGGGTATCCGGCGTGCGGGGGCGAGGCACGTCGAAGCGCACTGCTTCCACCAGGTGCGTCGGTCGTTTGCTCAGCAGCAAAATTGTGTCTGCAAGATAGACAGCCTCCTCCAGGTTGTGTACCACCATCAGCATGGGTACCTGAGTCGCCATGAAGATCTCCTGGAGCTTGTCCCGCACAAACAGCGTCATCTCAAAGTCCAGCGCCGAGAATGGCTCATCCAGAAACAACACCTCTGGTTCCGCCACCAGCGCCCGCAGGATGGAAATGAGCTGCTGCTGACCACCCGAAAAACTATAGGGGTAGCGCTTCAGATCTAACCGAATATTGAAGTTGTCGATCATCTGCTGGACGCGATCACGACACTCCTTGTCGGGCACTCCTTTGACGCGCAACGGATACGCAATGTTGTTAAAAGCGCTCATCCAGGGAAACAGCGCATCCCGATAATTCTGAAACACATAGCCGATGCGAGCGCGACGAATCGGTTTGCCGTTAATCAGTACCTGTCCTTTGTCAAACGGCAACAGCCCACTCACCATATTAATCAGCGTGGACTTCCCACAACCGTTGGGGCCAAACACCGACGTGATTTGATTGTTGGGCAGCGTCAAGGAGAAATCCTCGTACAGAATTTGCCCCCCAAACGATTTGCATAGACCTTGGATCTCAATACAGGTCCCGGTTTTCGGAACAGCTTGAGGTGAATTAATTCCTAACATGGGTTCATTTCAGGTGAAACAGTACTGAATCGATTCCCCCCTTACACCCCCTTCAGGGAGCAGGGGGTGTAAGGGGGACAGGGGGGCGTTCCGGCGGACACTGAGTGTGTTTCGACAAGCCAAAATTAGGCGGGCTTGTACAGCAGCGATGCCACATCCACAGGCTTTGCAAATACCTTCTTGTCGGCCATGAAGTCAAAGAACTTCTGGAAGTACTGCACATCCTCCGGCGTGAACTCGTCATACATGCGGTAGTCCACCAGCGGCACTTTCTTCACCAGATCGCCCTCGATCGCCGTATTGCCCACCAGATAAGGCCGCGCCTCATCGGGCCGGGTGCGAACCTCTTCGATCGCCCGACGATAAGCCTCCACAAACGCCTTGGTGGATTCGGGATACTGCTCAATGAACTTGGTGCTGAGTGACGCTGACCCGCCAAACCAGGGAGCCATCGGGTCACCTAGAATGTATTTGGCCACCACGCCGCTTTCCAGAATTCGCGTAAAGCCCTTCATCGCACCCACGGTTCCGGTTGGCTCCAGAGTATACGCCGCATCAATCTGCCCCGACTCGATCGCCGCCACATGCTGGCGGATCTCAAGCGACACCACCTGGGGATCCTCAACGCCCGCTTTCTGCAAGATGGCCTCGGCGATCGCCTTATTCTGTGCCCCCGGCCCTGTTGCAAACTTCTTACCCTTCAGATCGGTAAGGGACTGGATCGGGCTATCCTTCGCCACGATGATCTGCTCCAGCACGTACTTCTCATTGCTGGGATTCGACGCAAAGATCTTGAACAGTCCCGGCGAAGTAATTTCTGCTAATCCCAGCGCTCCACTGGCAACCCCGTTCCCCGTTCCCTGCAAACGCCCTGCGATCAGCCCTTCCACCACCTGATTGGCAGAGGCAAACTTTACTGCTTCCACATCCAGACCCGCTTCCTTGAAATAGCCCTTCTTCACCGCCAAAAACAGCGGCAGTCCTGCTGCCACAGGCCAGAAGCCAATGGAGATTTTACCCGGATTTTCGCTATTAGTCGCTGCTGCCGGAGAAGCCACCGGAGAGGCTTCAGGTGAGGAAGTCGTGGTAGGAGCCTGAGAGCAGGCATGGCTGGCGATCGCCAGCGTCGTCCCCGCCCCCAACTGCAAAAATGTCCGTCTGCGAATCTTCATTGTCTTTCTCCCGTTAGACTGCTAAACTGCAACAAAGACTACAATTTTTGATCGCCAGTTACCCGTTAGCGGTTTTTTCTGGCTGCGATTACGCACAAAGGTACAGATCCAAAGTGGCGATCGCAGGGAGGATTTCGTGGAGAAATCGGGGAAACGACACCGTAGGGGCGAAGCATTAGCGCTAAAAACTCAGATCTCCCCCCATCATCCACGCCGCAAATGCTTCGCCCTGCACATTTGCGATCGCCCCACCCAAATCAACCCCATTCCCAATAGCCAACGATCGCTTACCAAACCGGGCGATCGGGTCATGCAACACGTTTGAGGGCAAAGCATTTGCAGGAGAGACAATGGGCAAAGCATTGAGTCCCTCGCGCAAATGCTTTGCCCCTACGGGCGTTTCAATCGGTATCCTACGCCGTGGATTGTCTCAATCAAATCTTTCGGTGCCCCCGCTGCCGCCAGCTTAGACCTCAGGCTTTTGATGTAGCTCTTCACCGTCTCTTCTTCCGGTGCATCCTCCCAGTTCCAGGCGTGTTCAATCAGGGTTGCCCGACTGAGCACCCGTGCGCCGTGGTGCAGCAACGTTTGCAGAATGGCAAATTCCTTCGGTGTCAGGCGTAGCGGTTGGGAGCCGTAGAGAACCTCATAGGTACCGGGATCAAGCGACAAGCTGCCCCAGCGCAGCGTAGCAGCAGCAGCAGTTCCACCGCGACGCAACAGCGCCCGAATCTGCGCCAGCAACTCCTGGAGGTCAAATGGCTTCACCATATAGACATCCGCACCGGCATCCAGACCATTCACCTTGTCCAGACAGGTATCCCGCGCCGTCAGCATCAGCACGGGGACACCGACGCCACGATCGCGCATCCGCTGGCACAGCCGCAGCCCATCCA
Source organism: uncultured bacterium (assembly GCA_964630955.1). Lineage (GTDB taxonomy): Bacteria > Cyanobacteriota > Cyanobacteriia > Elainellales > Elainellaceae > CAZVXA01. The sequence goes on from CAZVXA010000016.1 coordinate 26,975, forward strand.
GCTTTGGCAAGGTCACATCCATCAAAATCAGGTCATAGGCCAGCGCACTCATCTGTTCCCACGCCAACTCCCCATCCCTCACCGCATCCACCGCATATCGCTGCGCCGTCAGTGCTTCGGTGAGAGACTCCGCCAGATGAATATCATCCTCAACCAACAAAATTCGCATTAACCGCAGCTCAAAAGGGAATCATGCCCCTTCGCATCGATCCCAGTTTGCCGCTAACCCCAACACTAAATTGTATTCGCCACAACACTCGTAGAGACGTTCCGTGGAACGTCTCTACCCATCCACCCATCCACCGTAGAGACGTTCTGCGGAACGTCTCTACCCATCCACCCATCCCGTGTACGGGCGAACGGCCGTTCGCCCCTACCCATCCACCCATCCACCCATCCACCCTTATCCCAACAACTCCCCGATCGCCCCCTCCAGTTCCTCCCGACTCAGCCGGGTCAGCACAAACACTTCCTGAAACGTCTTTCCCTTCCGGGCGATCAGCTTAAACCCACCCCGAATCGGCACTGACACCTTAATCATCATTGCAGGTGCATTCGATCGCGCCGACCCAATCACCGCTGGAGTAATCGTCGAAACCCCCGGCACTTTGGCCAGCTTTTCCAGAATCGGGATCAGCCCTGGCAGGTGGGTTGAATGATTCCACACCACTCGACCGGGGGTAGCACTGCCACCCGGATCTTCATCGTTTAACTTTCTCGATCGCTTCCCTTTGGACTTGCCTGACTTCACGCCGCCTCCAGAGGAGCCATCGTCAACCCCTCGCGGCTGAGCTGTTGGTGGTAGAACTCTGCCTGCTCCTGCGGTCCCACCCAGACAATCGCCTGTCCTTCATTATGGATTTGCTCCGTGAGGCTCCAGGCGCGATCGCTCGTCATATTGGGGATGTACTTCATCAAACAGTTGGCAACGTGCTGGAACGTGTTGAAGTCGTCATTCAGCACAATCACTTTGTAGTTGGGGTAGGGCTTCCGAACCGTTTGACTGGTCTTCTCGGGGGTCACCGTTGGCGATGCCGCCATCCCCGTTGCCATGCTGAAGGGCCTTAAAGATACAGCCATAACACTACACCAAGATTAAAGAACTGTAAGTTTTCTCAACCTCACCTTATAGCTTAACGAAGTCCCATGCGCCGCGCCGCAAAAAATTCTTTTCCTCTGTGTATTTTCCTTGTGCTTTGGGAAAACTTTGCTTGAGGAGAAACTGCATTACTAACTGACTCCAAGCGGTGAGTATCACGATCCCTACAACAAAAATGTCAGCGATCGCCCAAATATCTGTGGAAAACCTCCGATTTTCTGTGGAAAACATTGGGGATTACGATTGAAAAACCCTTTGGCAACCGTGGAAAACCTTATGATTATCAGTGGTCTGTGTATAACCACCCCTGTTTTCCACAGGTTTTCCACAGCCTCTCATTGAAGAAAGCGCTTGAAGAATAATGATTCTGAGACTTTCTCCACAGTTTCCACAGTGCCTACTACTACTATTTTTCTTTAAAGAATTTTTTGATCCGGAATCTCTCTAAAGACATCCGATTCGCAAATTGAACCTTTCAAGCAGGGGTGTTAGGATCTGCTTCCAGGCAAGATCGTGATCCAGCTCCCCCATGAAACTCATCTGCGACCAGACCGAACTTAACGCCCATCTTTCGCTCGTCAGCCGCGCCGTGCCGTCTCGCCCCAGCCATCCTGTGCTGGCGAACGTTCTCCTCAACGCAGATGCAGACACCCAGCAGATCCGCCTGACGGCTTTTGATCTGAGCCTCGGTATCCAGACCAGCTTCCCTGCTGACATCCAGGAGGGGGGGACGGTAACGCTCCCAGCCAAATTGCTGACGGATATCGTGTCTCGCCTGCCGGAGGGTAGTATCACGCTGGATGTGGCTGCTCAGGAGATGCTGGCCACCATTACCAGCAGTTCATCGGGGCGCTACCAGGTGCGCGGCATGGGTGCCGAAGAGTATCCCGAACTGCCGACGATTGAGGGTAGCGACGGCACCCAACTGCCTGTGGAAAACCTGATCGAGGGTCTGCGGGGCGCACTGTTTGCCACCAGCAGCGATGAGACCAAGCAGGTGCTGACGGGCATCCACCTGACGGTGGAACCGGAAGGCATGGAGTTTGCCGCCACCGATGGCCATCGCCTTGCCGTCGTCCAGACCCTGAAGCCCGAAGCCGAAGGCGCACCCTCCACCAGCGCAGAGTTCGACGTGACGGTTCCTGGCAAGGCGATGCGCGAGCTGGAGCGGATGCTGCAAATGCACAAGTCGGGTGAGTTCGTGGCCGTCCGCTTTGACCAGGGCCAGCTCATCTTTGAATGGGAGAACCAGCAGCTCACCAGCCGCCTGCTGGAGGGCCAGTACCCCAACTATCGACAGCTCATCCCCCGCCAGTTCTCTCGCCAGATGACGGTCGATCGCCGCCTGTTTGCCGGAGCACTGGAGCGGATCGCGGTGCTGGCCGACCAGAAGAACAGCATCGTGAAGCTGAGCCTGGACGCCGAAAATGGGTCTCTGGTGGTCTCGGTAGATGCGGCAGACGTGGGCAGCGGTCGGGAGGCGATTCCGGCTCAGATTTCGGGTGAGAGTCTGGAGATCGCGTTTAACGTCCGCTATCTGCTGGAGGGGCTGAAGTCGTTTAACTCTTCTGAGGTGCAGATGCAGTTTAATACCTCGACCAGTCCGTCGATTCTGACTCCGCTGGGAGGATTGAAGATGACCTATCTGGTGATGCCGGTTCAAATTAGGAGTTGATTTTAGAACAACAACATATGTATTTAGAACTTTATTTTCTACTTTGTTGATGAAAAATTACAGCTGAAACAACAACGGGCACCTCGAAAAATTGCTTGAGTAGTCTCAGTGTGAGATCATAGACAACGGCAAGAGTTTGAGCCAACAGATGGGTCAGCAAGGTTTTGGGACATCGAGCGTCGCCAGCAGAAGCTGAATTAGAAAGGTTGTCTAATCAACAGGAAGCACCATTACAGGCTAGAACCTTTCGTAGAGGCTGGAGGACTAAAGCTCGACCAGTTCTTCTAAAGTGTGCCGATGGCAATGAGTATATGGTCAAGGGACAGCAGGTTGGTCGCCAGATTGTCAACGACCAGGTTGTAGCTCGGCTTGGGGTAGCTCTAGGTGCGCCAGTCGGAGAGCCAAGGATCATTGAGATTCCGCGTGAATTGATTGAAATTGAACCTAACCTTGCTCATATTCCTGCTGGCACTGCCCACGGCACCCTTTTTATCCCCGACTGTATAGATGAATGCGAACTGATTGCGACGAGTGAACCAAGAAATCGTGTGAGACTTGTTCTTCTTGCAACTCTATATAGCTGGACAGGGGCGAATGATTGGCAGTTTTTGTTTAAGAGAACCCCACCTCGGCTCGTTCACTCAGTTGATCATGGACATTTCTTCCCGAACGGACCAGATTGGACAGTTCAGGATTTATTACAAGCCCCTTGTGCCCACATGACCCCATGCTTCTCAAACTGTGGTTTCACCGTAGACGAACTAGCTCAGGCAAGGTCTGCTCTAGAAGCTGTCAGTGAAGAGTTAATTATCCAAGCTGTAGCTGGCCCTCCAGATGAGTGGGGGCTTACAATCAAGGAACGGATAACCTTAGTAGAGTATCTGGCAAGACGGAAACAAGAGCTATTGTCGGGTGATCTTTTAGGTCAGAGCCGATAAGGAGGCAACGGTGGTAAGTCGGTACAGTATAATCCAATACGTTCCAAATCCGATCGCAGACGAGCGGATCAATATTGGAGTGCTTGCTTTTGACGACGACATCGTTCGGGTGCGGTTTCTCTCCAAATGGGAACGAGTCCGTTGCTTCAATGTCAATGAAGATATCTCTTCCCTCAAAGAATTCTCCCTTCGCATGCAAAAAGCAGCACAACAGGGGTTGCTGTTCCCAGGCGATCAATCCAACGGTGTGCCAAAACATGAAAAATTAGTTGAGCTTTCCAGGGGTTGGATGAATAGCATCCAGTTCACAGAACCTCGTGGTTCTCTAGAGGATGTAGATAGCCTACTAGATGACATTGCCCAGACTTGCCTTCTAGAACCTGTTTCCAAAAAGACAAGGTTACGAGATCGCCAAGCAGCAGCACAGGTTGCAACTTCTCAAATAAGAAGAGTGCTTCAGCAGCGTTACGGGGATGATAAAGCTAGAGAGCTATTGAGAATGGATTATCCGCTTCAAGGCGGTCACATGAGCCATAAGTTTGATGTAACTGTAGCAAATGGGCGTCCCTTCTTTTCTGCCCACGGCATATCCTTTGAAGTTCAGACCCAAGAACAGACTGTAAGCTCCCTAGCTTTTATGATTATTGACATAAAAGAGTCGAAACCTGAGTTCCCACTCGCAGTTATCGCTTTGCCACCGAAACAGGAGTCGCCTGACCGGGACAGGTTAGAGAAGGTGTACGAACAAACTAAAATTACTTATGAACAGCTAGGAGCTAAGGTTCTTCAGGAGGAACAGTTGGAGTCTTGGGCCGCTGATTGCTTAGAAAGGGTGAAGGTATGAGGTTAGTTCCACCGCCCCTTCGCGACCTGTTCTAGCAGCGTTTCAGGCTGCAACTGGTGGTTGGAGGTCGATCGCTCCCTCTGCTCAGGGTAAAGGTGAATGCTCTCAACAGGTTGGCAGGCTACGACTCCCAAAGCTTAAAACTCCTAATTTCAGAGAAGCTGATTCAATCAGTGGGAGCAATCCTTCAAGACCACACCGTCAGCGATACTTTCGTTCAACTACTGCGCTCCAGAGTGCCCGCTTGAGTGAGGGCTATTTCACTCACTTTGCCTGAAAGTTGTAACGGCTTGAGTTCGAGACTCGATCGCCACACATCGCGCCAATCGCTCAAAATCAATCCCTTTCACAAACTGGCTCTCATTGGCCTTCTGGTAACCAGTCGCAGCCAATTGATAAACGCCGATCGCCTCATCCTCCCAGAACCAGACCTCTTGAACTCCCAAAGCTCTGTACCGCTTGAGTTTGCTGGGGCCGCCGCTGGTAATTACCACTTCGATCGCCAGATCAGGAATCGCCTTCCGCTCACCAAAACAGTAAGATTCATCTGCCTCATCTGAAGCGATCGCCTCCTTCTCCTGAGAAAACGAGCCAGTGGCAACAAAATCGACTCCCTGACTCAGCAGATAATCTTCGATCAGATAACCAATATTGCCCTTTACAATCTCGTGTTCTGGCGAGGTAGACAAGATCTCCAGCTCTCCCTCGAAATAAAACAGACGCACTCCCGGCGAATCAGCAAAGCCTTGCTGGATGGCCTTGAAACTCTCCCAACTCACCCCAGTCTGGATGAATCGCTGCTCAGTTGGTTTGTCTAGTAGCTGAGTCATAGCCGGAGCTGCAACGAATGTGCGATTGCTTCGAGTATAGCAAGGGCGATCGCCCTCATTTTCAGCCCGATGATTCCCGCGCCCTTTGCCGCTGGGAAATATATGTCGGTGCTGGTGCGATAGGCGTTGTATGTCAGCCCCTCACATCCCTAGGATGTCGAGGGGCTTCTACTATTGATTCTGCTTGGATGACTAGCAAAGACGACTGAAACAGGGATTTCAAGGGAACGAGTTGTTGGCATTGTGAAGTTCTCCTTGTTGGACATCAATTTTTCGTCCAGGATCGCTCACTTTTCTGGGACGCTTCGGGAAAACTTGGATAACGGAGTTAGTACCTCGAAGTCTGTCAATCTGTTGCATTGATCAGTTCTCTCACACCCGTGCTTCCCAGTTATGAAAAGCCCCTCTCGTCTCCTTCTCACTTTTGCTTTGCCTCTAGTTGTTGCTACTCCGGCAGTAGGCCAGCAGTCTCCTATACAAGACCTCAATTTGCAAAGCCAAGCTCAGCAGTATTACCTTGATGCTGTTGGGTGTGGAGTAGCTATAGCTGATATGAGGTTGGCTTGTTCCAGTGAAATTTTGATTTCCTTAGGACAAACCTCCGCCAACTTTGTGTTTTCAACAAGCTCACGTCAGACAGTCACGTTTATTGCACCCTTACATACATTTACAGAGATGCCAGATGGTAGTGCTCAATGGTTGACGACTCATGTCGCTCTACGCAACCCATCCTCAACAGAAGCTTTTCGTGGTTCGGGTACTTGTACACATATCCCCTATCAAGCAATTAGATGCTCCCTGATCACCGATGACAATGAAGTAGTCGTGGGATATGCTCAATTGTCTCGACAGTAGTATCTTTCTGGGTCAGGACTGTTGTGCTCAGCTATGTTAATTGAACAACATGAGCAAAGCCAAAAATGTACTGCTGGTTCATGGATTCTGGGCAGATGGCTCCTGTTTCAGCGAGATTATTCCGCCGCTGGTGGCCGAGGGGTATAACGTGCTTGCAGTGCAAAATCCGCTGACCTCCCTGGCTGACGATATTGCAGCGACAAAACGAGCGCTGGATCGTATCGAAGGAGCGTGCATTCTGGTGGGCCACTCCTGGGGCGGTTTTGTGATTACTGAAGTGGGCAACGACGCACGAGTTGCGGGGTTGGTTTACCTTGCTGCCCTGGCTCCCGATGCAAACGAAACCATGATGGATTTGATGAGCAAATACGGCGCTCCGTCACCACATTTTCAGGAGCAGGAGGGTTTCATTTGGATTTCGAGAGAAGGCGTTGCCGAAATTCTGGCGAACGATCTTTCACAAGAAAGACAGAACCTTATCCACGCCACTCAAATCACACCGTCGTCTTCATTACCAGTCGCAAAAGCCAGTGCGCCGCCAGCCTGGAAGAACAAACCAAGCTGGTACGTTGTTGCAACCAATGACCATGCTGTACCACCCGAATTGCAGCGTGAACTGGCTCAACGAATAGGCGCAACAACCATTGCTGTAGACTCCGGCCACTTTCCCATGCTGTCTCAACCGCAGGCGGTTCTGGAAGTCATCAGGGAAGCAAGTAGCACGCCCTAACAGGCAAATGGAATCTCCCCTTGACCATCCAGACCAAAATTCACGCTTGCCCCATAGGCTTGCTGAATGTTATCCAGCGTCATCACCTTCTGGGGTGCATCATCCGCAATGAGTTTACGATTCAGCAGCAGCAGGCGATCGTACCGATTTAGCGCTTGCCCCCACTCGTGACTGCACACGAGGAGCGTTTTTCCTTCGGTGCGTAGTTCAGCAAACAGGTTGAGCATCAGCGCTTCAGTCTTTTTGTCGATGCCAGTGAAGGGTTCATCGAAGAAGAACAGGTCGGCCTGCTGGGCGATCGCCCGTGCCAGAAACACCCGCTGCTGCTGCCCCCCGGAAAGTTCACCAATCTGTCGATGGCGCAGGTCAGCCATGCCCACCCGCTCTAATGCGTCCAGAGCCAACCGCTCCGACTCCTGATTAGGGGCGCGAAACCAGCCCGTTGCTACTGTTCGGGCCATCATCACGACATTCCAGGCGGTAATGGGATAGTCCCAGTCAATCTGCGATCGCTGGGGCACATAGGCGATCCGGCGACGCTGCCGTCGAATTGGCACACCCTGAAACAGCACCTTACCTGCCCGCAGCGGTACCAAACCCAGCAGTGCCTTGATGAACGTGCTTTTTCCGGCACCATTGGGTCCAATCAGGCCCACCAGTTCACCAATCCCCAGTGCAACGCAGATATCCTCCAGCGCCTCCACCCCCCGGTAATTGACAGACAAATGACAAACCTCTAGCATGACGTTTGTGTCAGCAATGATAACCGTTCTCATAATCACAGCTATCATAACAGAGAGGACTCCAAATGCATCCCCTTTTTTGCAGAACGACCCATACCTGGACGGCGATCGCCCTCTTGCTGGCAGCGGGACTGGGGGCGTGCAGCCCAACACAGACAGGGCAGGAGTCAGCTTCGACAGTCAGTCCTGCAACACAAAGTTCGCCAGCATCCACAACCTCTCCCGCCGCCGAGATTCCCCAGGTGGTAGCTACCTCTAGCGTTCTGTGCGATCTCGCTTCACAAATCGCCGAGAACACCATCGAACTCACCTGCCTGATCAAGCCTGGAGTAGATCCCCACGTCTACGCTCCAAAGCCGGAGGATCGGCGCGCTCTGGAGGATGCAGACCTGGTACTATACACCGGATATGATTACGAGCCGGACCTGATCCAGATGATCCGGGCGACCAATACGCCAGCGCCGAAAATTGCAGTGCTGGAGGTGGCGGTGCCGAAACCTTTAGTGGGAGAGGCCCATGACCATGACCACGATCACGGCCATGACAAAGCCAAAGAGGAAGACCACGACCATGCCCACAGTGAAGAAGAAGCCCATGCTGAAACCTCTGCTGAGAGCCAGGTTCCCGATCCTCACGTCTGGCACAATCCCAAGCATGGCGCGGCAATGGCTGATGTGATCAGCCAGCAACTTCAGACCCTGATTCCCGCCAATGCAGCCCAGTACGAGCAGAAGGAGCAGGCGATCGCCACCCAGCTCAACAGCATCTACACCTGGACGAAAACCCAGGTCGAGACGGTTCCACCCAATGCTCGCAAGCTCGTTACCCCCCATAACTCCTTCCAGTACTTTGCCGATGCGTTTGGCTTTAAGGTGGGCGGCACGATTGAGGGGTTGAGCACCGATGAGCAGCCGTCGCCCGCCCGTCTGGCCAAATTAGTGGATCTGGTGAAGTCTTCCAATGTTCCAGCAATTTTTGGAGAAAAGACAACGAACCCCCAGTTAATTGAAACGCTGGCCAGAAATGCCAATGTTAAATTGGCTGAGCAACCGTTGTTTGTCGAAGGTCCAGGAGATGTCAACAGTGCTGCACCCACCTATCAGAAGATGCTGGTGGTGAATACCTGTACGATTGTCAATGCCCTGGGGGGAACATGTGACCCGGCAACGGCTCCTCAGTAAGAGGATTCCTGCCCTCACCCCGTTACTCCCGCCATCAACTGCCCCAACCGCTCCCGGCTGGCCTGGGTGATCGCCATCACCTCCAGCACTTTCCCCTGGAACATCACTGCCACCCGGTCGGAGAGGGCCAGAATCTCGTCCAGTTCTGAGGAAATCAGCAGCACGCCCATGCCCTGACTGCGGGCCTCCACGATCCGACTGTGGATCAGCTCGATTGCGCCAATATCCACGCCACGCGTGGGTTGGGAAGCAATCAGCAGACGTGCGCCGTGGGACAGTTCTCGCGCCATAATCACCTTTTGCTGATTGCCACCGGACAGGGAACCAGCGGCGTAGTTAGGATTGGCGGGACGAATGTCGAAGTCCTCAATCAGACGAGTGGCCTGCCGGGTAATCGCTCTTTCGCGAATCACGCCATTTTTGGCAAAAGGTGGTTTGTAGTAGGTGTTGAGGACGGTATTGTCGGCGATCGAGTAGGATTTCACAATCCCATTTTTGCCCCGGTCTTCGGGGACATGGCCGAGACCCAGTTCAACTCGCTCGCGGGGAGTCGCTGTGGTGCAATCTTTTCCCAGAAGATTGATGTGGCCAGCAGCAACGGGGCGGAGTCCGGCGATCGCCTCCGCCAGTTCTGTCTGTCCATTTCCCTGTACGCCTGCAATGCCGAGAATTTCTCCGGCCCTCACGGTCAGGTCTACGCCATTCACGGCGATGTGCTGACGGTCGTCCAGTACCTCCAGTCCCGATACTTGTAGCACCGGGTCACCCACCTGGAGCGGTGGTTTCTGCACCTGCAAGATTACCTTGCGTCCCACCATCATTTCCGCCAGCAGTGCCTCACTTGCTTCCGCAGGCTTAATGGTGCCAACCATCTGCCCCTGACGCATGACGGAGATGCGGTGGGCGATCGCCAGACCTTCCTTTAGCTTGTGGGTGATCATCACCACGGAGAGGCCACCCTGACTAAGGGATTGCAGCAGGTCGAACAGTTCGGTGCTTTCAGTCGGGGTCAGGACGGCGGTAGGTTCATCCAGAATCAGAATTTTTGCGCCCCGGTAGAGGGCTTTGATGATTTCAACCTTTTGCTGAACGCCAACGGGGAGATCGCCCACCCGGGTGTTCAGATCCACATTCAGGCTGAGCTGTTCGGCCAGGTTACGGATGCGGCGCTGGGGACGGGTGCGATCGAGGAGTCCCAGTAGTCCCAGAGTGCGAGAACGGCCTCGCACCTGCTCGACCCCCAGCACGATGTTTTCCAGTACCGAGAAAACGGGAACCAGCATAAAGTGCTGGTGCACCATGAGAATCCCCTGTTGAATTGCATCCTCCGGGCCAGCGAGATGAACCGGGTCGCCCTCCATCCGAATCTTGCCCTCATCCGGACGCTCCAGGCCATACAGGATGTTCATCAGCGTGGACTTGCCAGCGCCGTTTTCACCCAACAGAACGTGGATTTCACCCGGTTCAACGGTAAAGTCCACGCTGTTATTAGCCAGTACCGCACCAAATCGCTTTGTTATTCCAGTCGCTTCCAGCACAGGCGGCACAATTACTGCACTCCTGTCGCTTTCGGGTCTGCCTTGATGGCGGTGGTGGCGGTGATCACCTTGTCTTTGCACTCTTGAGAAATCTTGCTGTCCCAGTCGTGGTAAGGAGCCAGACCGATGCCACCGGAGGCGATCGTTGCAAGTCGTACACCCGGTTCCAGATTGCCCGCCGCAAAATCTTCTACCGCAGCAGCTGTGGCTACATCCATATTCTTCTGAGCGCTGGAAATCAGAGCGTCCTTGACTTCAGGGTAGGTGAAGTACTGATCTACGTCCACCCCGATGCCCTTTTTGCCCGCTTCCTTGGCCGCCAGCAGTCCACCGTTTCCGGTATTTCCGCCCACTGCAAAGATAACGTCTGCGCCCTGGCTGATGAAGCTCTGGCCGACGGATTTACCCGTTGCGGGGTCATTGAAGTCGGGGACGTACTGGTTGAAGGTCTGGATATTCGGATTGACTGATCTCGCGCCATTCTGGAAGCCCTTGACATAGCGCACCACAGGCGGGATTTCCATGCCCGAAACTGTAGCAATTTTGCCCGACTCACTGACACAGGCCGCCAGTACCCCCGCCAGATAACCGGCCTGATCTTCGGCAAACAGGAGACTGGTGACATTTTTCAGATCGCCCTGGTAGGGATCAACACCATCTTTTATCTCATAGGCATAGTCAATGATGACAAAGCGAGTGTCGGGATATTTCTTCGCCATCGCAGCGGTCGCATCGCCCATCAGGAAGCCGACGGTAACCACTAGATTGGCTCCCTCGGAAATCTGGGTTTCGATGTTTTTCTCAAAGTCACTGTTGGAGGTAGAAGTGACGTAGGAGAAATCCATTCCGGCCTTTTCAGCTCCTTCTCTGGCCCCCTTGAGCGTGTATTCGTTGAAAGATTTATCATTTTCGCCGCCGGGGTTCAGTACCACGCCGACTTTTTGCTTCGCACCACCTGTCGCCGCTGGTGATCCGCTGCCCGCTTCGGTCGTTGTCGTTTGTCCGCAGGCAGTAACGGTGACAAACAGTGCCGTCAGGAAGCTGAAAAACCAGAGAAATTTTCTTCTGCGCATCGTCTTAATTTCTTGTTAACCAAAAAGCTGAAGCAGCTTATATTTACTCCATCTGTACCACAGGATTCTGTCATCTGGCTGACGAAGGGCGGGAACGCGGATGGGCGGATGGGTGAATGGGTGGATGGGGCGCAGCATTCGGCAGATAATCTAGGGCAGAGGCAAACCATTTTGGCCGAATGCTACGCCCATCACCTGTGCCGCAGTTGCAGAATGTTTTGGCCACGTAATGAATCCATCAGATAGAGGTAAAACCAGTGTATCGGCTTGAGTTTCGAGCGTATCGACGACCCTTGAAGCAGCCGCTAAGAACCCATCATGGCGTGTGGCACGATCGCACTGGAATTCTCCTCCGCCTCAGTGACGAGATGGGCAACATTGGCTATGGAGAAATTGCACCACTGGAATGGTTTGGCACCGAAAGCCTGAATGAGGCGATCGCCTATTGCCAAAGGCTGTCAGGGAAGATTGATCAGGAGACAATTCTCTCGATTGGCGATCGCCTTCCGACCTCCCGGTTTGGCTTCGAGTCTGCCTGGGAGATGCTGACTCAGGAGGAGAAGAATGCTGATGCCGATATCCTGCCGAGTTGTGTGCTGCTGCCTGCGGGGGAGCAGGCTTTGGGGGAATGGCGATCGCATTATGAGAATGGCGATCGTACTTTTAAGTGGAAGATTGGTGTGACGGATTGCTCGCAGGAATTACGATGGTTTTGTGAACTTATTAATGATATTTCTGAGGATGCAAAGCTGAGATTGGATGCGAATGGTGGGCTATCATTTGCAGATTCAGAACGGTGGTTGGACACCTGCCAGCAATTTCCCCAGGTAGAATTTGTGGAGCAGCCATTGCCGCCTCAGGAGTTTGACGCGATGCTGAACTTGAGCGATCGCTTTTCCACTCCCATCGCGCTGGATGAGTCCGTTGCTCATGTTCGACAGTTGGAGCAGTGCTATCGGCGGGGGTGGCGCGGAATTTTTGTGGTGAAGGCGGCGATCGCAGGTTCACCCAGACGTTTGAGAGAATTTTGTATGAAGCCGGGGGTGGATGTCGTGTGGTCGTCGGTGTTTGAAACGGCGATCGCCCGACACTATATTAAAACCCGGTTGATTGCGGCGTTGCCACATCACCGGGTTCCAGGATTCGGCACCCGCGCCTGGTTTGCCGATGCTACCCACGATCAGTCCAATCCCCTGTTTCTATGGCACACCCTCACACCTGTTTGAACCAGAGAAGCGATGAGAATTGGCTGATCGGCGGAGACAGTCAGAAGTGGGCAGATCTGACAAACCAGCGGGTGCAGGAGTTAACCCAACGCTCGACTTCAGGAACTCAGCCGATAGTGCTCCTGACGGAACCCGATCCAGAAAGGTTCCTGGCCAGTTTCATGGCCGCCTGCGTGACGCGATCGCCCATTTTCCTGGGCAATCCCCACTGGGGAGCGGCTGAATGGCGGCAGGTGCTCAACCTGATGCAACCGGATATCTGGTGGGGATGTTTCTCCTCTGACGAGCAGCCCCCCCCTCAATCCCCCCCTGGCCAGAGGGGGATTGAGGGAGGGCTGGTTCCAGTGCCCCAACCTGGCTGGATCATGATTCCCACCGGAGGCACCTCCGGCCAAATTCGCTTTGTCATCCACACCTGGGAAACCCTCTCCGCCCACGTCCCGGCATTCCGGGCGCATTTCCAGGTCGATCGCGTTAACTCCTGCTGCGTGCTGCCTTTCTACCACGTCAGCGGCCTGATGCAGTTCATGCGATCGTTCCTCTCCGGCGGCAAACTTGCCCTCACCGCCTTCAAACAACTGGAGGCCGGACACTTCCCACCCATCCACCCAGAGGAATTCTTCATCTCCCTGGTCCCAACTCAATTGCAGCGATCGCTCCAAAATTCCACCCTCCGCCCCTGGCTCTCCGCCTGCAAAACCGTCCTCATCGGTGGTGCAGCCACCTGGGAAGATCTGCTCCACACCGCCCGCCACCACCACATCCCCCTGACTCTCACCTACGGCATGACCGAAACCGCCTCCCAGATCACCGCCCTCCCCTCCTCCCGCTTTCTCCAGGGCTACACCAGCAGTGGCACCCCCCTCCCCCACGCCCAGATCACCTCCACCCCCTCTCCGTCCGGTTACAGCAATCAGCCAACTAATCCAGGTGAAATCCTAAAACATCCCGACCCAATGCCATTCTCCCATCCCTATCTGCGTCCAGGGTTCGACTCATCGCTCACCCCAAAATCTGCGTCCATCTGGGTTCCCTCTCCCCTCCAAATCCAAGCCTCCTCCCTTGCCCTCGGCTACTACCCTGATCGCTTTTTCAACGGTACTTTCCACCCCGACGACCTGGGCTACTTTGACGATGCCGAAGAACTCCACATCATCGGACGCAGCAGCGACAAGATCATCACGGGCGGCGAAAATGTCTTTCCAGCCGAAGTAGAGGCTGCGATTCGGGCGACTGGCCTGGTGCAGGATGTGTGCGTTGTAGGGGTGAGCGATCGCCACTGGGGAGAAATCGTTGCAGCAGCCTACGTGCCTGCAACTTCAACCAGCTCGGCGGAAGTCATTGCACAGGCAATTCGGAGCCAGATCAGTCGCTACAAGCAACCCAAACGCTGGATGGCATTGAACGAAATGCCGCGAAATGCTCAAGGAAAAATCAACCGTGCGCAGTTGCGTGAGCTGCTGTCGCAAGCGGAATAAAAGTTCCTTGCTGGTTCTCTGGCTTATGCTTCACTGATCGACGCTTTCAAATTGCGGCAGAAAATTTCGATCGCCTCTAACCCCTGATGTGGCTCACCCTCTGCCAGTCGTTTGACAAAGGCACTGCCAACAATCACCGCGTCCGCGCCCCATTCCATTACCTGCCGTGCATGACCGGGCTGAGAGATGCCAAATCCAACGCCGATCGCCTTATCCGTTACACCGCGTAGTTCTGTCAGCAGGTCGTACACTCGGGTTTCCAGTTCAGAGCGAATTCCCGTTACCCCAGTGACGCTGACCAGATAGATGAATCCCTGAGCCTGATGAGCGATCGCCTCAATCCGATCCTTTGGCGTGGTGGGAGCCACCAGCAGAATAATTTCGATACCCGCGATCGCTGCTGGTTTCAGCATCACCTCGACCTCTTCCAGTGGCAGGTCAGGTACCACCAGGCCCTTCACCCCCGCCTCGGCGATCTCCTGCAAAAACGTCTCGATGCCCCGGTTCAGAATGGGGTTGTAATAGGTGAAGAGAATAATCGGTGCCTTGATCGTTGGCGCAACCTCGCGCACTATTTCCAGAACGGTTTCTAGCTTTGTCCCCTGCTGCAATGCACGGGTTGCGGCTGCCTGAATGACAGGACCATCTGCCAGGGGGTCAGAGTAGGGGACTCCCAGTTCGATCAGGTCTGCACCACTGCGATCGAGAATCCGCAGCGCTTCGGCAGTGGTTGTTAGATCGGGATCGCCTGCGGTGATAAAGGGAATCAATGCACACTGGCCGCGATCGCGCAGTGCTTCCATGCAGTCAGAAACAGAAACCATGAGACGAGTACAATGAGAAATTTTTGAGTTCGTAGGATGCGTGAGAGGTAGCCGTAACACCTCAACTCAGAGTAATGCGTTACGCTGCGCTAACGCATCCTACATCAATTCCGCCACTGGTAAGTAACTGGGCGTGGAAAAAGTCGAAACCCCAAAAGCTGTGCCACCCTGAGCGAAGCCGAAGGGCAGTATCTCGCTCTTGTAGCCCTCACCCTAAATCTCTCTCCCACCGGGAGAGGAACGTCCTCGTTCCATGCCTCCGGCGTGGAATGCAAACCGGAGGCTCTGCCTCCATCGTTAAGCAGGAGGCAGAGCCTCCAGAAGCCCGTTCCCAGGCTCTGCCTGGGAACGAGGTGAGCCTGCGGCAACAGGGGGTGACAAGCAAGATAATCGCTAAATCCCTCTCCCAGCGGGAGAGGAACTTCATCCGGCTCCCTATTAGAACCCCAGTTTTCACTTGGCGCGGCTTTGCCGCGCCAAGTGAAAACTGGGGTTCTATTCAACAGCAGATCCCTAACTTTCGGATTTTCCCTTCTCCCGCTCTGCCTCTATTTCTGCCTGGAGCTTTTCCAGTTCTTCGGGGGTCAGCTCTTCCAGTCGCTTTTGCAGTACTGCATCCTCGTAGTCCTTAAGCTGCTGGTTGTAGGTCATGTTCTGGGTGACTGCACGAAACAGGTAGGTTGCGACCCACCCCAGAAGACCCAGAATCAGCAGGAGTTGCGTCCACAGCCCCGCATTGGTCGGATCGAATCCAGCAAACTGGAACAGCAGGTAGAGGACTCCACCTGCTGCAAACACTCCCAGACCAATTCCAATGGCGTCAATTCGTCGCACAGCCGCATCTCAACCTATTAAGCCTGAAGCTCACGCTTCTGTGGACGGAAGTTAAGGAATGGGCTGAGCAGCAATAGCCCCGGAAAGGAGAAAAATACCATGAAGTACATTAACAGCCGTTCAACCGAGCTTGCTACGTACCAGCGTTGCTTGAGGTATAGAAAAACCAGAGCGGGCAACACAACCAGATATGCACCACCCAGCACTGCGTAGAGCAAAAGAACAATGGGAAAAGACATAGAAGTTCGCGCTAGAGGGACAAGCGTTACAATCCGTCAGAATCCATTCTACCGTCTGGGGGAACCAGAATGATTTTACTTAGGGTTTTGCGGGTTAATCAAGTCCCTTAGCGGTTTGCAGAAACCGGAAGGCGTCGCGTTTCTACGATTAGCCCGTCCTCCCGCACGATAATGGCAGAGAGCCAGCGACTATCTGGTTGAGCGGGTGCCCTTCCTACTTTAAACAGACCGCCAGCGGGGAGAATCTCTAGATTAAGGGTGGGGGAGGTAAGGTAGCCCTGCGCGTTGACAGGTTCCTCAAGTGCAGTCCCCAGTAGCAGGCGATTGCCTAATGGCTCCTGCACAATGGCATCGAAGTTGTAGGGGCGTCCCGGCTGAACTCGTTCAGGGAGTTGAACGTCAAGGGACGGAGGAGCGCTGCCTGCCCGCAACTGACTACGTTCTGACAGAATCTCCTGACGCACAATCTGGCCATTCTCGTAACGCTGGCGACCTGCCACTGTGGCAACCAGGTTGAAGGAACGACCGCCAACGCGCTGAGTGCCGTTCACGGTTGTCGTTGTATTGACAATCAGCGCATTTCCTTCACGGCTCCATGAATCCACCACCGTCTGATAGCGGACGTTGTTGAACCGCTCCCAAAATTTCTTCAGTGCATTCTCCAGCGTGTTGTAGGTCAAGCCATCCGAATGAACCAGATTGCGGCTGTAGAACTGCATCACGCCCGACAGGTTACGCTGACTGGCCGCCTGGTCAATTTGCTGGACTGTACGCGTAATTTCAGGGGGAACAGCCGCAGGAGCAGGCCGATTGGATTGGGCGATCGCCGTTTTGCTGAGAGACAGCGACATCCCCATCACCAGCAGCGGTACCATCGCCCAGCTTTGACACAGCCGTTTGCAGCGGAACGCTGGATTCATGCGAAGGGGACGCATTGGTGGCAAAGACGTAAACAATGGGCGCATACCGATGGTAGGTTGGAACATCAGGGGTGAGATTCGTCAGCTAACTGTTTAAATCAGGGGCGACGCAACTCGCTAACAGTCTAACCCCTCCCCCGGCACCCCGCCACTTTTCCAACTCGCAAACCTTGCTCCATGACTCATCTACCCAAGTTGTTAATCGCCGCTAGTGGTACAGGGGGGCACCTGTTTCCGGCGATCGCCACTGCTGAGGCACTCTCTGGATGGGCGATCGAGTGGTTGGGTGTGCCCGACCGATTAGAGACAAAGCTAGTGCCTGATCGTTACCCGCTGCACACGGTTCGGGTCAGCGGCTTTCAGGGAAGACCGGGCATCAACACAGTGAAAACTCTGGCCCGTCTGGCTCAGGCCACATTGAAGACTCGTCAGTTATTACAGCAGGGGCAGTTTCACGGTGTATTTACCACCGGGGGGTATATCGCTGCGCCTGCCATTCTGGCGGCGCGTTCCCTGGGGTTGCCTGCTGTTCTGCACGAATCTAATGCCTTACCGGGCAAAGTGACGCGATTGCTAAGTCCCTGGTGTCATGTGGTAGGTGTTGGTTTCGCTGAAGCAGCCTGCTATCTGCCGCGCGCGAAAACCCAGTGGGTAGGTACTCCTGTACGTCCACAGTTTCTATCCCCAGAGCTACTCCAGCTTCCCATTCCGCCAGAGGTGCCCCTGCTGGTGGTGGTGGGTGGTAGTCAGGGAGCAGTGGCAGTCAATCAACTGGTGCGGCAGTGTGCGCCCACCTGGCTGGAGTCAGGGCTGTGGATTGTGCATCAAACGGGAGATAGTGATCCCGATGCCCAGAGCCTCAGCCATCCCCACTATTTCCCATTACCTTTCTATGACAACGTGGCAGGGCTATTCCAGCGGGCAACGCTGGCCATCAGTCGGGCTGGGGCAGGTACCCTGACCGAACTGGCGATTTCCCATACGCCCGCGATTCTGATTCCCTACCCGTTTGCTGCTGAGGACCACCAGACCGTCAATGCCCGCGTTTTTGAATCTGCCGGAGCGGCTCGTCTGCTCCCCCAGGCCACCCTCACCGCATTGCACCTGGAGACAACCGTGCTGGATCTAGTGCGATCGTCCACACTTCCTCAAATGGCTGAAGCAGCTGGGCATTTATCTGTTCGTGACAGTGCCGAGCAACTTGCCAACCTGGTGCGACAGGCGATCCAATCATGGAAGTAGAGCGGTGCTTCACACCGTGCTATTTTTCATCACTTTATGAGCAGTTGGGCTGCCCTGGAGTGGCTGAGCGCACCGCTCCCAGTAGCGTGTCAATCACAACACAGCGCCGCGCCGCGCCCGGACCTGCCGCAGGTGCGGTCACCGTGATGGTGTGGGGCACGTTCAGGCTGTTGTCAACGCTGCCGTTGGACTGAAACCGAATTGTGGTCACTGTCGATTGCAGACCAATTGAGCCTGCAGGGATGGTTGCAGCGGGGTTGTTGCCTGCTCCCAAACGCTCTATTTGGCCTGCAACAGTAATGGTTGGTGGATTTGCTGCAACGTTTAATTGAATGGTCTGAGCCTGTCGAGTTCGTAGTGCTTCAGATTGAGCTAAGCGGATCGCCTGTAAAAGCTGATCTTGGGCGGCACCGACCCGTCGATTCTGGCTGTAGCTAATCCAACTGGGGCCAGCGATCGCCCCTAGAATGCCAACAATTGCCACCACGACCACCATCTGAATCAGTGTGAAACCAGCGGTGGAGTGCGACGCAGATCCTTTGAGAGACGCTTTTTGAATAAGGGACTTCATCAGTTTTACTCCGGTCAACAGGCGCTTGAACGAGTTCAGAGCGGGGTTGAGAAACAGTAGATTCTATCAACTCTCAGATTCAGATAAAGCCGAAGGGCCAGTACAGCGAAACAAACGTTTTGTCAGGGGGTGTGCCCGTTTTCGAGGGCGAGAGCAACCAAACCCCGTGTTGCAGAAACTGATGTGTTCTCAATACTAGTTGGGCGGATTCCGCTGTAAGACACCTCGGGACAGGACACGGGTCTCCAGGGTCGGCAGGAAGCGACTGAAAGGAACTGCTGGTTTTCCCTTGGCATTGCCTCTTAAAAACAGAATCACCTCCTGATATTCACCCGTATTCCCCTGCGGTGCGGTGCTTACACAGGCATGGAAACTACGCGCCCCCGCTAAGGTACCCGTCAGCGCAGCATTCGACGGAGACCGGGTAAAGGCAGCGGTGGACAGCGGGGTACGGGTGTCGTCGGGACAGGCGATCGGGTTGGCGTTGGGATCCCCGGCATCCCACGCATCTGCCTGACCGTCATCCACAAAGTCCACTAAGACTGGATTGGGACCATCCGGTCTGGCTGCCTGCATATTGACAAATCCGGTTGCTGGAGCTGGCGGGGGATAGAACGGCCAGGTCATAAAGTTATTGGTGAAGTTGCTGGGATTGACATACCCGGCTGTCCGACTGACTGTGGTTCCGCTCACCGAGAATTCTTGAAGCATATAGCGGGTAATGCGGGCTTCCCCTCGCCAGGTGGGTGGGGTACCTGGATTATTCGTGCTCAGTGAGTACACCACCAGCGCATAGGATGTGCCGACAGAACAGGGAACCGTTTGTCCACCCACTTGATAGGGAGCGGTGACCGTAGAGGTGGCACACAGTTCCTGTAGGCGGGTGGGAAAAGGCTGTGGCTTCCAGAAGGCCAGGACTGGAACACTGTTGGTAGAGACTGCTGTTGGAAGATAGGCAGGTAAACCCGGACAGTCTGCACCGTTCGCAGGAGCAGCAGAGCGGTTTTCCAGGCAGCGACCAGGGTAAACAAAGACCGCTTCTCGAAGGTCAGCAGCAATATAATCCAGTGCATTCTGCATATCGCGCTGAGTATCATTGCGAGCAGCATCCTGCTGGTCGGTGCTCAGTAGTTGTACCACGAGAAACATCAAACCAGAGATGATTACTCCTGCAATCAACGATACGATCAGCAGTTCCAGCAACGTAAAACCACTGGTAGAAGATGAACGGCGTTTAAGGAGTTGTTTGAGGAGTCGTTTGGTCATGGGGTCCAGTCCCACCTATAAGGATTAACTCAACCAGCAGGAGAATGATGGGAACACTAACAGCGGGTTCGGCCCGCCTCTCGTTGAAAGTCGCAGAGGGTGCTGCTGCGCTCCGTCCAGGGAATCTCAGTGTACAAAACTGCCAGTGGTCGCAGGCGCTGGCTCCCCTGAGCAGAGGTGAGTTGAAGATTGGCGGGTTCCACTGGAGTTGGCATACTGCCCCAGTTTCCATTTGCCACGACTGAGTAAACCCGTACCCCCAGGTCAAAGTCTTCGGGGCGTTGCTGTCCGCCTGCCGCAGTTTCGACCGTGGTAGTGCTCCCCGAATTACGAAAGACCTGCATGAACAGTTCCGGGTTGCAATCACCATCCAGATCAACAGGGATGGCTTCACGGGGGGCAACGGGGCCACCAGTGTAAGGCGTCCGCCCAGCACAGGTGCCTGCAACACTTTTGATCAGTGAGGCACTGACACCAGAAGGATTCAAATAGTCACGCGGATTGCCACCTGGAAATGTCACAGCGGTTGGTAGGTTTGCAGGGGTATGGTTCCCCCGCATGACCAGCGTGCGCACCCGATCGACTTCCCCCTGGGCAACCTGGAGCGCCTGTTCAGCTCGACGGTTTTGAACCCGTGTGGCAGCAGAGATAAACAGGGGCGGCAGGATGACGGAGGCTGTAATGGCGATCACGGCGATCGCCACCAGACACTCCACCAGACTCAACCCTGCCTCTGTAGACTGGTTTCCCGTTGAGCGGGGCGATTGACCGCCCCGTTTCAGCAGGTTTCGAATTGGTGCAGACGATACAAACAACGAATCAGCCATAGAATCCTCTCTTTTCTGCGTAAGTTGCTTCATCGTCAGGCAGGGCAAGTGGCACCACCACCGATGGCACTCCGGAGTCGGCAGATGTAGGGATCATCTGCGGGCGGTTCGCTGTAGAACTCACTGCGGGTGGGTCGAATCTGAGCAAATCGAGAGGCAACAGGGCCAGAGGGTGCTTTTTGCAGACCCACATCGTAACCCCAGAGACGGTTCGGTGGCGTGTAGTAGGGGATGAACTCAGCCGCAACCGGAGTACTCCCAGGCTCCCAGGCATCCTGGTCGAATGGCCCTGTGGCCTGATTGCTGTAGTTTAACTGGAGCAGGGCACCAGAGATTCGCAGAGGAACTCCACCCCAGTCCTCCAGGAAGCGGGGGAAGTTGTGCAAACCACCAAACGACTGTTGGGGGCGGGAGGGGACAATGCCGCTGATGACAATCGCATTGACTTCTGACACAGCAGCCTGATTTCTGGATTTACCATCTGACCAGGCATAGTAGGTACCAGGGTAGAGCGCATTGGCAACCCCAACCAGTCTGGCTCGCAGGAAAGTACCGCTACTGGAAAACACAATGGGGGAGTCTCCAATGAAGCTGCGACTACTTCCAGCATTAATCGGGATGTAGTCAGCGGGGTTCGCCCGCATAAACCGGGGTCTCCATGCATCGGTTCCCCCGTTATGGTCACGCACGACATCCCTCGGTCGGTTCTGATCCAGGTAGGACGTGGCCGCCCGTGTTCCCCCTACATTACAGCCATAGCGGGTCAGGGTTGCCTGATCGCTTTCGTCCTGAGAGATGCGTGTATTGGCTACTGGCAGCGTTGCACCCCCCCCCAGGTTGTAGGTCAGAATTCCATCCTGGATACTGCCGTCGCAGAAGTTGTTCGACAAAATCGAGATTCCGTCTGCCAGAATTTCTGCGGGTCGCCACAGATCATTTGCTTCCTCAGAAAAACGGTTGTCAACATCAGTGCGGGCGTAGAAGTTGGTGTAGTCGGGCATTTGGAGTAGGGTTCCAAATTCCTCCAGACGTGCTCCAGCACTGGTCTGATGCAGGTTGAAGGTACCCTGAATCGCAACCGGGTTGTCGGTAATGAATGAAAGGCCACGCTGGCGATCGCCCGTTCGATCAAGCCTTACACCGTTCCTCAACCGGAAACCGTGGGGGCGTCGGTCGGGGTCAGCATAGTAGTCCACAGGCTTGGGACTGATCAGGCGAGGCCCCAGCGGAGGGTCAGTGGAGCTTCTGGCTTCCACATTCACAACCATGCGGCAAAGCGCATTTGCTGTGATGTTGGCATTGTTCACGCAGGTGGCGATATCCGCACCGGCCTGCGCTGGACGGACAATGCTCATCTCCGAGACGGCATCTTCCCGAAAGCCGTAGATCACGCCACTGACGGGAAGCCAGCGATCGCTCGTGAGACCTCCAAAGCTATCTTTCAGCAGGCCGAGGTCGAGGTTGAGCGCCCGCACACTCAAGCCTTCTCTACCGTTGAAGAAGGCGCTATCTTTGAAGGCAACCCGGCGATATTCACCCGTGGTGCCATCTCCACGGCTCGTCAGAAGACATGGCCCTGTCAAGCAGACCTTGATCAGATCCTCCCGGTTGCTATTGGCAGTTGTTGCCACAACGCTGGGCGTTACTGCACCTGAAACCGGGATCGTCCAGCTTGCAAGTGGTTGGGGCTGGAGGGCGATAGAAGCAATGTCCGTTTGACTGAACGGTTCATATGTAACATCTGCGCCGTTTACCAGAGCGATGTAGGTATCTGTACTATCAATTGAATCTCGAGCCAGATCCCGTTGGCTAATGTCAGAGCTGTCCCGGTGGGGACCACGGACGGAAGCTGCACCGGGAGCAACCCGCGCAATTTCCGACTGAATCATCGGGAAGAGGCTGTACAGAATCGGATAGCGGGGGCGGAAAGAGCAGAGGTAGCGCAAGGAATCGGTTGCCGGGTATCCGCAGGTTGAGATTAACCCTGGGAAGCCAGGGGTACCTTCTCGAGTTGCACTGGCAAAAGTATCACCAGAGCCATTAAAGCCCCAGAAGCGATCACGCTCCACCTGTTCTTTCGAGATGATCATCTGAGCCAGATAAATAATCTGATTCAGCGTTTCACGATTGGTGTTGACGACTCCGGCGGGCGTCGTGAAGGTTGAGTTAGTTGTTTGAACAGCGGGAAGCTGATCGCGCCAGCGCTCCAACCAGCGGACATAGACTTCAGGATTGCTGGAAACCGTCGTTAATGCACCCGGATTACCTGCCATCCAGTCCAGGTCTTGCTGAGTCAAAGCACCTAAGGGGGTGCGACCCTGGCGAATCGCTTCGATGGCCCCCCGGAGGGTTGTGCCACTGGGTGCTGTACCAACGGCTCCCAATAGCGAATGAGTCGTTGGATCAAATTTGTCCAGATAGTCCAGGTTATAGGCCAGCATACCGATCATGCAGCCAGCGGTGTGGAGCGTGGACTTGTCGGCAGGGCTGAGATCCGCGTAGGCGGCTCCGTCGTCCATCAGGCCAATGACCCGACGCAGGATGGAGAAGTCACCCCACATGGACATTGCTGGATAGGGATGAACAAAATTATCCTGAATCGGCCTGAAAGAGGGAGCACCTCCACGAGGATCTCCGGCAAAGTAGGCCAGGTTCCGCAGCGCCCGCATCATGGTGGAGTTGGGGTCGTCAAACTGGTCTACCCAGCTTGTCCAGGTGGTTGTACCTGTGGGGACGTAGCTCCAACCGTTGGTTCCCCGACCCCGCAGGAAATCGCTGATGACGAGGCGATTGGAGTCGGTGTAGCCAGGAATTGCACTGCTGGGGAAGCCGAGAGCCAGGTTTTCAAAGGTTGCACTACGCTCCAGGGTTCCGGCTGTGCCGGGGTGTACCGTCGTTGCAAGACAGGCGGTGGGGATATCTGGGTCAGTGCTGTTGCTGTCGGCGGCGTGATAAATTGCGGTTGCCTGCACCGATGCCAGGTTGTCCCATAAAGATCTGCGCTGGCGGGCCTCGGCACAGCGGTTTGCGTTCCCGGTGCAGTCGCGGTAAGGCCGGAGTGGTTCAAAGGATTCAACCGCCGTCCGGTCACCAGATTGGGGGCCGCCCCAACCCGCAGGGTCACCCAATTCCAGCCGCTGGCCCACAATTACGCGCATTCCCTCCAGGCGCGCGCGCCGTTCCCAGTAACCATCCAAACCCACA
This sequence comes from uncultured bacterium, assembly GCA_964630955.1. Lineage (GTDB taxonomy): Bacteria > Cyanobacteriota > Cyanobacteriia > Elainellales > Elainellaceae > CAZVXA01. The sequence goes on from CAZVXA010000016.1 coordinate 51,112, forward strand.
TCGCTGGTATCTGCACCTGGGGTGGGATCTCCATTTTTAACGAGGGCATCGACGTTGCCGATGGGAACCCCAATGTTATCTACACGGAGTGTGCTGTCTAGACTGCTTTCACGTCCATAGGTTGGTTTGGGGCCATAGCGATTATCGGCGCGGTAGGAGTCGTCAACGTAGGGCGGCTCTCGACGGTCGATATTGCGGATGCGAGCATTCTGCTGACCAACAGGTGCGCCCCCTGCAAGCTGCGCCGCGGCCCAGGTTGCCGCCCTTTCTGTTGAGGGATTGCCATCAATGCCTCGAGAGCGAGACTCACCTGCGGTTTGCATCACGATCGGGTCGATCGCAAAGTCAACGGGGCGAAGTGCGCCTGTGTTGTCGTTAGGGGTAACGGAGTCAGTCGTCGGGGTAAGGGTCTGTCCCACCAGCGGTTGAGCATTCGCACCGTTGAAGATGTGAAAAGCACCTGAGTCGCCTGTACGGAATTCATTATCCCGCATACCACCTGCGATGAATTGCCCCTGGTAGGCAGCACGGGTGCCCCCGGCCTGCACGTTTACCGTCGTCACTTCAGAGGCATCTGCGGTGTACAGACAGGAAGCAGGTGAACTGATGAGAAGACTGGTAAAACTGCCGCCTGCAACCATCAGGCTGCCTTCGCTGTGCATCGCTCCGTTCATTCGGAAAGCAGGACCAGGGAAGATCTCAAGGTCATTACGGAACCATGCCCCCCACTTGTTTCCGCGCTCTGCCTGCCGATCTTGCTGAACCTCCAGCGTCGCTACGGTTCCATTGGGGTTGTCGGGCAGAACGTAGGCGTTGATCTGGAAGTTCTTTCTCAAAATGGACGTGTTGCTGCCGTCTGGCAACCAGCCGCCTGCAGGTTGGGAAGCAACGTTTCCTGTGGCGCAGCGATCGGCTGAGGGACTGCGGCTACTCAGAGGAGCGTTACGAACCTGGAGCGCAGCAGCCCGACGGCGGACACCCGCCATTGGTAATGCTGGGTTATTTCGGGTGTCGCGGAGTTGTGCTTCGGTCGGAGGTGTCTGAAAAACAATGGAATAGACAACTGTAGCGTCTTGAGTACCATCGCCGTTTGTGTCTGTTCGATAAAGCCAGGCGTTGTCTACGACTCCGTCACCGTTGATATCCACCCGCCGCTCACCTGCTCCGGGATTGACTTCATTTGAGAAGGTGTACGGGTCATAGCCGTTGGGATAGAAGGCTGGGACAGTTGTATCCCCAATGACAGTGCCGCCGGCACGATTCAGCATCATTCCTACTAAATAGTTCTCCGGGGGAACACCACCGGGAAGGCGGCTGTCACGCTGGGAATCAAACAAAAATTCGAGTTTTGCACGCGCCCGGTCAACTGCAGGCGTTGCAGCGTTATAAACAACCCGCTGCTGCCGTTCCCCAATCGTCTGTTGGGTGCGAGTGTAGGTACGGTAGCCGATCGAACCAACGGTCAGGGTTACCACCAGGAGCAGCAACACCGTTGTGGGCAGAACAAATCCAGCACGAGAGAGCTGTGGGATTCGACCCAGTCGAAGCAGCCCTCCAAGAAGACGGTTGACGAACCGCCGAACCAGGAACCGGTTTGCTCTTTGAATTGCCAGTCGAATAGCTTTAATTCGCTCGCGGATTGCCATAACTGCTTTCCAGATCAGAGGTGGAGGATCAAAGGATTTGCCAGAGTCGCCAGGGTTACGTGGATCAGCACAAAGACACTAGACACAAAAAGCCAGTTCAGTCTAACCCAAAGTTTGAGTTCAGGAAAAGTCAGCTTAACTTTACCTGAACTTCATACATCAAATCGATTACACGGAGTGCTTACTGTCTTAACAGGCAGGATGGGGAACCACCACCGGGAAAACACGATCTCCTAATTACTGTTGAATGACGCTGAGAACGCCAATTTGAGACGGTTTTGACTGTCAGGGTTCCCTGGTAAATTCAGCTAATTCACGTAGACACAACCAGAAACAAAGACAGGAAGGGGGGAGGAATCAGCACCTCCTTAGCAAAAAGCTGTCTCAGTTTACACCCTGATTCAAATTTATATCCTTAGTTCTACACATATTTTGCACTTTGTGTAAAGAAAATGTAATCACTTGTAAACCTTAGGCTACCCATTGGCAGAATCGCATCGATCAGAGAATTAGGTTCCCTAACTATTTCTTTACATGGAAATAATTTGATTACAGCACTTTGCAAGCGCGTGAGGTATAACTTTTTTGTTGAGAGCCTCGCTCTGCGAGGCTCTCAACAAAAAAGTTATACCTCTATGGTTGGCTGTTGTGGGAGAGGCGCTCAGCGCTTCTCCCACAAAATATCTAAATAAGAACCCCTCCCATTGTCCTGAGGTGACAGGCCAGCGGGAGGGGTAGGGCAAATATTGCAGAGAGTCAAGACCGGAAATAGCGCCAGATCAGGGCACTAGCGCTGGTTAGAACGCTACAACTGGCGTTGAACTCATCCAGTCATCCATCAACCATGGGGTTAAGTAGATAGGCGCGGTTAAGCTTGAAACCCAAAAAGCGATTCCGCCCGCGCAGCGGGCGGAATCGCTTTT
>CAZVXA010000017.1:0-53180 GCA_964630955.1 uncultured bacterium
TTCAAAAATTTTTTGCTCGCCTGTTTTGTGGGTTTTTTTTTTTTTTGTTTCCCCGCGCCCGCCCCCCACAAAAAAAAAAATCACACTACTTGTAGCTGGCTTGAACCTCTGGACTCTTCTGTGAATTGAACTGGATCTGGATTGCCAGCAGGAGATGATCCAGGCGCAGCGGTTGGGTCAGGTAATCGTCTGCACCCAGGGCGATCGCCAGACAGCGGCTTTCCAGAGCCGTCTGGTTGGAAACCAGAATAAAGGGCGTATGAGCCGTCCTGGTATTCCCCCTCACCGCCTGGAGAACTTCGAACCCATCCAGACCGGGCACATCAAGGGAGCAGAGGATCACATCGGGGTGCTCTGCTCTCACTATCTGTAACCCTGTCCAACCACTATTTGCCACAATTAGCTCTACTTCGGCCTGGGGCAGATAGTTCCACAGGGTTGCCAGCAGCGCGTCATCGGTTGAAATGGCCAGTAGCTTATTCATACTCGCAGTCTCAGATGCCCACAATAGATGCTCACAATCAAAAGCATATCGAGAAACTCTGAGGAAATTCTGAAGCTACTCAGCGCCTATCCGAAAACCCAAATTCTGGTATAACAACCTTTCGGTTGCTATACCAGAATTTTTGTATTCTAAGATCTTCCACCAGAAACCAAAACCCTGATTCTGCCGCCGCTCCGAAGCGGCAGAATCAGGGTTTTGGTTTTTCTTTAAGCAAGGTGCAAGATCTCAGTATTTTAAGGGGGCGCGAAAACTTGCAACTCAGATAGGTTCATACCTTGATTCAGCAACGCCGAATAGATTATAGGTTTCAAAAGGAATCAATCGCCCATCTGGATGGGCAATGTGAATACACGATCGCTTCACTGATCGCACATCAAAGTTATACGCATCCATAAACTGAACGATCATAAGGACTTACCCAAAGAGATCCCCGGCTTCTTCGGAAAACCAGAAATCCTTCGGGAGAGCGGCTAAGCAACCGGGGATCTTCCAGTGGTTTAATTGAACTGGCAGGGATTCGGAAGATTCATGAAGATCACCGTCATTGGAAGTGGGTTTGGAGGGCTATCGGCGGCCATTCGGCTACAGGCAAAAGGACATCAGGTGACCATCGTCGAGAAGCGCGACAAACCCGGCGGTCGGGCCTATGTGTTTCAGCAGGATGGTTTTACCTTCGATGCAGGGCCGACGATTATTACGGCTCCCTATCTGATCCATGAACTGTTTGAGCTGAGCGATCGCAACACCGAAGACTACATCACGCTGGTGCCGCTCGATCCCTTCTACAACGTCCGGTTTGAGGATGGGTCAGTGTTTCACTACAATGGCGATCGCGATTTCCTGGTCGAACAGATCCGTCAGTTCAATTTGGCAGATGTCGAAGGCTACCATCGGTTCTACCGGGCATCGGAGCAGGTATTTGAAAAGGGTTTGCCGCTGATGACGCAGCCTTTTAGTCACCTCACCGACATGCTCAAGGTTGCACCGGATATGCTGCAACTCCAGTCGTTTAAGTCCGTTGCTGGTTTCGTCAACCAGTACATTCAGGATGAGCGCCTGCGGCAGGTCTTCAGCTTTCACCCGCTACTGATTGGCGGCAATCCGTTCCAGAGTACCTCCGTCTACGCCATGATTCACAAGCTGGAACAGGCGTTTGGTGTGTGGTTTGCGATGGGCGGCACGGGTGCACTGGTGCAGGGATTGGTGCGGCTGTTTCAGGATCTGGGTGGAGAACTGCGGTTGAACAGTGAAGTTGCAGAAATTCTGGTGGATGGCAAAACGAGTCGGGCCACGGGCGTTGCGTTGAAAAGTGGAGAGCGGATGCCAGCAGAGGCGATTGTCAGTAATGCCGATGTTGCGTCAACTTATCTCAATCTGGTAGCCCCACAGTTTCGCCGCAAGTATGGCGATCGCTATCTCCAGAACCTTCGCTATTCCATGTCCTTATTCGTCATCTACTTCGGAACCAACCGCCGCTATGAGCAAATGGCGCACCACGAAATTCTCATGGGGCCGCGCTATCGGGAGTGGATGGTAGACCTGTTCGATCGCAAGCATCTGGCCTGCGATTTCTCCCTCTACCTGCACCGTCCCACTGCGACCGATCCAACCCTGGCACCGTCCGGTTGCGATTGCTGGTACGCCCTCGCTCCCGTTCCCAACCTGGATGGCGACACGGATTGGCAAGAGCAGACAAAACCCTATCGAGATGCGATCGTCCAATACCTGGAGCAGCACTATCTCCCCGATTTGTCGAGGCACATTGTCACCGAGCGGGTGATCACCCCTCTCTATTTTCGAGACGAGTTGAACAGCTACAAGGGCAGCGCCTTCTCAGTGGAGCCAACCCTATTTCAGTCTGCCTGGTTTCGCCCCCACAACCAGAGCGAAGATATTCCCAATCTGTATTGCGTTGGAGCAGGAACCCATCCGGGTGCGGGAATACCAGGAGTAATGAGTTCTGGGAGGATTGTAGCAGAGATGATTGAATAAACCATTGAAACACCCGTGTGATCGCCCTATCTCAACCATGCTGGTCATTGAGCCACTGCATCTGCTCCACTGATAAATTCAACCGTTCTGCGAGCTATTTCATCTCCCGCTGTGAATAAAGAACAGGCAGAATCCCACTATGTCTATATCGTTCGCTGTGCCAATGGTTCCCTCTACACCGGGTATGCCAGAGATGTGGCACAGCGAATTACCGCTCACAATGCGGGCAAAGGCGGGCACTACACGCGGGCGCATCGTCCCGTAGCACTGGTTATCTACTGGCGATTTAGCACAAAACGAGCGGCGCTACAGGAGGAATATCGAATTAAACAGCTATCGCGGAAGCAAAAGCTGGCGCTTTGTGGGGTGAGCGAGTAAGAAGTCGGGCATCTTCCAGGGGAAACAGATGTTTAACTATCTATGCTGCTAAGAGTCTATCCGAAGACCCAAAGTGACGCTACCAGCGTCACGCTTTCCAAAATTTGGGTCTTCGGTTTTCAGATAGGCACTAAATGCGAGAGTTAAAAGCGGCATATGGCTTTAACTCAGGTACTCCCCATGCGGCATACCACCGAGTTAGATAAGGCAACACCTGCGCCACCAGGGTGCGGCTTTCATCGAGGTTCGGTGCGGCCTGCAACTGCGCTGCCAGTTCCTGTCCGACTGCATACAAATCAAATCCCGTGGGCATACCCTCCTGCAACACCACCCTGCCATTGACCAACACCGTATCCACATCCCCTGCCTTCGCCCGCATCAGCATCACATGCAGGGGATCTGCTTCATGCGCAATCCACGGCCAGGTAAAGCGATCGCACCTCACCAGCACTACATCTGCTTTGTAGCCTGCTGCCAGCTTACCCAACTTCTGCGCCTGCCCCATGAGTTGTGCGCCCCCTGCCGTTGCCAGATGGAAAATATCCTCATAGCGGGGAGCAGGGGACTCCAAATCAGGCGTGCGGTGGAGCCGTGCCGCCAGCCGCATTTCGGCAAACATATCCTCATCGTCTCCCAGCGTGGTGCCGTCCATCCCCAGACCGACGGTCACCCCACTCGCCAGCATTGCATTCAGGGGAGCCACTCCAGCCCGCAGTCTCAGATTTGAACTGGGGTTGTGGCTGACGGCAGATCCCGTCTCGGCAAGGATTTCAATATCGGATTCGGTCACCCAAACGCCGTGGGCGATCGAGAATTGGGGACTGAGGACACCCAGGTCTTTCAGATGGGCAATCACGGACTTTCCATAAAAGCGAGGCCCCATCAGCTTTTCGTGAAAAGATTCCACTGCATGAGTTTGCACCTGGGTATTGAGCTGTTTTGCAGCATCGACGATCTGGAGCATCAATTCATCCCCGACCCATTGCGGTCCCGGTGGGCCAAACCAGATATCGATGTGGGGATGGGGCTGATAACGCTTCACCAGATCGGTGATCAACTCCAGGTAGTCATTTGGGGATAAGTCTTCCTGCAACGGCATCAGAGCTTGCAGACGCTGACGCAGAGTATCGGGCAAACTCGCCAGAAATGCGTCATCCTCCCCATGCACCAGAATACTTTCGTAGCTGGCACCGGGCGTCAGCGCCACGCGCATTCCGGCCTGTTCATAGGCATCCAGTCGCCCCTTTAAGTTGCTCCAGCAGTCCTCTACGTTCCCTGAAACGCTGGCCACATCCACAACCGTTGTCACGCCGCTTTTCAGTAATTGGGCAATACTCAGCAGAGTTTTGAGAGTGGGGTCTTGCGATCGCAGTCCCGATAGCGCAAACAGCCACAGTTCCAGAAAATCATCGTCTACCCCTTGTAGCAAACTAGAAACGCCGTTGCTGTGATGGTGCGCGTTGATCAATCCCGGCATGACAGCATACTGTTCAGACCCCATTACCACCGCATTAGGATAGCTGACCCGCAGCGAGGCCCAGTCGCCCATCGCCAGAATCGTGTCGTCCTGGATGGCGATCGCTCCATCGGTCAGGGTCGTCTCCCCGGTAAAAATCCAGCGGCCTCGAACCAGAAACACGTCTGACATGGTAGTCCCTTACAGTTTAACAAATAGGCATCAACCTTATGGGAGATTACTGCGAAACCTCTTCTGAATCAACCTTTAGGTCAAGGTGTCGATACATCTAGCTTTCTAAGCTGAAGATTGCTAACACCTGCTGGAGTATCTGACACGGTGACGCCTTCGCACTTGATTGGCCTCTGTTTATCGTTGGGTCTCGGAATTGGGGCCATCCTGTGTGCCCAACAACCTGCTATCGGTGCAGAACGGATCGACCTGCGCTATGGGCCACTGTCGTTTCCGCTACCTCTGGATGACCTGGAAGCCTATGTGGAGGAGGGGCGAATCACATCTGCGTTTGCTGCGATCGCCCGAAGATACCGGGCAGCGATATTGTAGCTGGCTCCCAGGTCAGCATTGTATTGCTTCCCGTTGGGAAACACAGCCAACTCGTATTGCTGCTTTGAACGTTGCACCTGACCACTGCCATCAAATGCCCAGGACGACGTGCCACGGGCATAGACAAACTGCACCTTGCCACCCACTTCCTGAAATTTCTGCTCCGTCAGCAGCACCAGGCGACGATGCAACCAACCATGAAACTTCTGCTTCAAGGTTGACCGCTTCTTTCCTCCTTTGGGTCGCCAACCTTTGAGGTCTTCAAAGACAATCGTGCTGGCTCCATGCTTCAGGGCAAAGTTCACAATTTGCCAGATGGCAATGCTGTCCTGAAACCACCAGATAGGGAGACTTGACCCTCCCCATCAGATGCCGATGACGTTTTTGGATAATGGGCACCTCTACCCACACCCATTCCATTCCATTCCAGACCTTGATGGAGGCACTGGAGTAATCGGCATCAAACTTGACTAACTGCCCTTTGTACAACGCTGGATAACACCCTGCATCCAGGTTGAAGGATGGCGGTTTCGCATTCCGTCGGTTGCGATTACCCGCCTGCCATTGCTGATATCGGGTCAGGCAGGATGAAACCTGTCCTTTGACAAATTCGATAGCAGCCCGTCGCAGATAAGACGGAAATTTGTAGAACCCTTTTTCAAAATAGAATCCATATTTCGGGTTCGGGTTCTTGCTGGTTCTATGAATCAGCTTTTCCACCGCTGCACAGAAACTTGGAACTGAGCCAAGTTCTGCCCAATGCCCCATCACGACGTAGCTCAGAGCTTTGCAGAAGGCGCGGTATTGCAGCACCGTTGCTTCGAGATGAAACCTCACCTCTTGCGATGGCTGTAACTTCAATTTATCCGTGCGTACAATGGGTTGAGTCATAATGATGTTGTAGCACATGGAGAACGAATTTACTACCCTAAAAACCAGAAATCACAGTGCTTATCGGCTCTGCTTCCATCTCGTACTGACGATGAAGTACCGCCACAAATGTTTGGATGCTGAGATGTTAGACAGGTTGGAGGAAATATTTGCTGACCTATTAGCGAAGTGGGAATGTGAATTGATTGAATTTGGCGGTGAACCAGACCACGTTCATGCCCTGATAGAAACCGACCCAACCATTCGACTCTCAGATTTAGTCAAGAATTTGAAATCCGTATCAGCCAGACGAATGCGTCAGGAGTTTGCCGAAAAACTGCGTCCGTTTTATTGGAAGCCGTATTTCTGGAATCGAGCATACGCACTGATTTCAACAGGGGGTAGAGCGAATATTGAAACTTTGTTGAGGTACATCGAAAATCAGGACGACCCACGAAAACTCCGACCGCCCCTAACTACCGAATGACGCTTCGCGTACATTCGTAGGATGCGCGGCGGATTTGCTCAAACCGCAACGGCACCTCAGCAAACTATCAATTGAAAGCGCCTTCTACCGCTCCTCATAGCCAACGCGACGGACGCGATCGCGCCTGGTCAGGGGCAGTTCAGGAGTCCGCTCCCCCTTTGACTCACCAGACCCGCCAGGGCGCGATCGCCCATACTCCATCTGCCGGGACGGTTTGGGAACCATGACCTCAATTGGCGTTGCAGTCACAACAAACACCCGCCTGAGATCAACTGTGTAGAGATCCTCCCGGTGACACTCCAGCCCAGACGCTTGCAGCTCTGCATATCGCGCATCGCGTCGCTGGCGGACAGCCTCCGCCTCTTCCCACACGCTCTCTATATACACTTCCTGGATCACGGTCATAGCGCAGCATCAAAAGTTGGCGAAAACACTATAACCGACAAGCCCCCCCCAGCGGCTCTGCTGGGGGCGAAGGGTTTGCATAGGTTTTAACTTTATCTTGACTCTCCCATCCTCCCATTCATCCACTCCTAAGCGAACGACCTCAAGTCAAAAGTTCCTCACCTACCAACGGGGGATTGACTCCGGTACACCCCCAACAGGAAGAGATGCGATCGCCTTCTCTGGTTTGCAACAGGAAGCCAGCAGGAGGGAGAGGCGTTTCCTTCGGAGTTGCGCGGAGCGCTAATCGCACTCTACTGCTGAGATAGCTCAGGAGCCAGAAACACCACTGAGCTGAACACCACCAGCACGATCTCGCATAGAAAGACAAGTTCCTCCGCATCCGATCACCCATCGGCTGCTGTTATAGTCAGAAACTTAACAGGTCATCCTTGGTAATCGCTTCCAACCACAACAGTAGAGTAAGTTTCGTATCCAGGCTTGAATGTTCGAGAGTGGCACGGAGGGCAGCGGTTAGAGGTCGGCATGATATCATATTTCTTGTGTAAATCAGGATTTATACTGCCCTAGTTACACAAGAAAGCAACCCAATGATCCAATGAGCGATCGCTTCTGGCCTTACCACAAGTAGAATCGCTCCTCCATACCAACTTGGCACTCGCGGGCGATCCACTTCAACTCTTTCTATTTCTACTCCGCTCTGCTCTCGCACATCGATTCTTACTGCCATCTCAGGCTCTTCTACTCTGATACACCTTCTTTGGCATTACCCTTCTCAAGTTCCTCTCAATCCCTTTGCACACAACCCTTTCAACCACTTCCTCTCAACCTCGTTGCGCAACTTGTGGGACACCAGAACCCTGAGCTTCTATCCGTGCGATCGCACCTCCCGATACCCCTACGGATGCAGCACTCTTCAACGCAGTCTACGCGCCTCTCTCAGTTGCCTTTGTCTGTCGTATTATCGGCTTCATGCCCCGTAGACTCGCTGCTAGACTGACGGACAACCTGGAGCAAGACCTGGAGAGTGGACTTGCGGGCGGCTACGCCGTTACCGCAAGGGTCGCACTCGAATACTGCATCCATCGCCGTTTCTTGGTTCAACTGCTCAAATCAAATGACCGTATACGGGCGCACAAAACTGATTCCTCTTCTTAGCTATTGATAGAGACGAAGCGACACGAATCCGCTAACCCTTGCATCAGGTTTCAGGTAAAAAGGGTCAGGCGACCCGCCACAACAAAACATAAAATCTTGGGCGGCAAGTGGTGAATCTTTCAATTCTTAATTCTGGCTTTAGAAAAGTCCCTCTTTATGACCTCCACTCCTTCCCTGACCGTTTCCCGCATCTCCAGACCCTACGGTTTTCTACCGGAACCGCTCCCCGACGCCCAGCAACGCCTTGAGGCGCTGGAGGAGTCCCTGCAGGATGACCTGGAGGTCGTGAGCTATCCCGCCCGCACCTGGAACTACAGTGTTGATGCAGAGGTGCTGGAGGTTGCCATTATCGGTGGGGGGCACACGGGCAAATCTGCTGCTTTTGGGCTGCGACGACATGGAATTACGGGGGTTTGCATTTTCGATCGCCATCCTCCGGGGCTGGAAGGCCCCTGGCGCACCTACGCCCGCAATGCGACGCTACGTACACCCAAAGTGGTCACCGGGGGACTGGATTGGGGTATTCCCAACCTGCACTTTCGCCGCTGGTGCGAGGCCCGCTACGGAAAAGACTACTGGTTGAGTATTGATTACATTCCCCGGCTCCTGTGGGCGGAGTATCTGGATTGGTATGGGCAAGTTCTGGATCTCCCTATCCAGAACCAGGCCAGCATCGCTGATATCACCTGGGATACAGACCGACAGCACTTCAGGTTAGAGAGTCCCGATCGCACCTATCAGGCAAGATTCGTGATTCTGGCAACGGGCATGGAGTCCGCTGGTGGCAGAGCAGTTCCCCCTATCGTCCCAGCCAGTTTGCCACCCCACGTCTACTGCCACACGATGGACGAGATTGACTTCAACGCTCTGAAACATAAACGGATTTCCATCATCGGGTGTGGAGCGAGTGCCTTTGACAATGCGATCGCCGCCCTTCATGCAGGAGCAGCGCAGGTTGACATTCTGTTTCGCCGCAAGCATATTCCCAACCTGAACCGGATTCGCTGGAGTGAGTGGAATGGCTACCATCGCCATTACATTGATTTGCCAGATCACCTCAAATGGTTCTACAGCCTGGAGGAAGCCCGTTTGGGGCAACTGCCGCCACCTCACACCTATGCGGAAGCCCTGCGTTATGAAAATCTGGCCCTGCACGCCGATGCACCGCTCCAGCAACTCCAGTTTGTCAACGGTGAGATTATTGGACAGTATGGCGATCGCACCTTCCATCACGACTACCTGATCTGCGGCACCGGGTTTACCACCAATCTGGATCAGCAGGAGGAGTTGCGATCGCTGGCTCCCCACATCGCCCGCTGGCACCACCACTACCAGCCGCCCGTGGGTGAGGAAAACGCCGATTTAGCCAACTACCCCTATCTGGGCAAGCATCTGGAATTGACCCCGCTTGACACAGAACATGACTATCTCCGCAAATGCTACTATTTATCCTCTGGTGCTGCTCTGCTCAGCGGGTTTCGAGCTAATCTGTCAGGGCTGCAATTTGCCCTACCCAGAATTGCCTACGATATTGGCAAACAATTGTTTCTGGAGCATCAGGAGGAGATTAAGCAATCGTTTATGCAGTACGACAGAGTGGAGTTTACAGATTGATGCCCCGATAAACCAAATTTTGGCAAGCGCGCCACTGTAGCAGAGCGCTTGCGTCTCGTTCCCAGGCTCCGACTGGAAATGCTCCCCAGAGGCTCTGCGACTGGTTGTTGCCCAGCCTTGAATAAGAAGTAGCGCGGCGCAAAGCACCGCACTACTTCCTATCGTGGGTTTTTATAGCCGCAACTATATCAGTCAAAATCCGTTGGCCAGTCTGGCTGACGATAATGCTTGAATAAACGAGTGATCTGTCCCGGTACCACACGAGAGAGGGACAACTCTGGAATCTCATCTTCAGCAAAAAAGCTGGCGGCTTCGGTTTCGATGCTATCGATGGGGGAACCGCTCAATAACTCACACAGGAAAAACAGCTTATAGATGTGGTATTCAAACGGTGGGTGCTGATGCCGGGGGTGGTCGCGATCATACAGTGCGAGGAGCTTCACCGCTTTTGTATGGTAGCCCGATTCCTCGTAGATTTCCCGCTCTACGGCAGTGCTGGGGGGTTCGCCCACATCCACATAGCCTCCAGGCAGCGTCCACCGACCGTCAAAGCGCTCCTTCACCAACAGAATCCTGTCATCCTGAAAAACTGCACCGCGTACATCCACCTTCGGCGTCGCATATCCACTCTCCTGCTGGAACAACTCAACAATTGATGCTGGCTCCAGAGCCGTGTGCTTTGCCATAATTTCCGCCGCAACTTGTTGAATTTGCTGAAAGCGATCGATATCAAAGGGGTTCTGGCTGTAGGCCAACCCGTTCTGGGCGATCGCCTGAAGCCGCTTTGCCCACTCCAACCACTGAGTTTCCATCCTGGTTGTCCTTAAACCGTGATTTCTATACTGAGATCTTGCACCTTGCTTAAATAAAAACCAAGACCCTGATTCTGCCGCCGCTTTGCGGCGGCAGAATCAGGGTCTTGGTTTCTGGTGCAAGATCTCAATATAGCAATACTAAAGGACTGGTGAGCGGTAGGACGTGAAAAACCATCATAGGAAGTGGCACGGCGCTTTGCACCACTTCCTACAGCACTTTGCAAACGCGTGAGGTACAAGGTTTTTGTTGAGAGCCGCGCTCCGTGCGGCTCTCAACACTGGATGTCACATCTCGTCATCCATCAGATAATCATCGTCAATCAGCGTGTCTGCAATGCTCAGGGGAGCCTGGGCAAGGGGTAGCCCTTCAGAGGGTGAATTTGGTAAAACACCCTCCAGGGGAACTGTGGAGATGACTGGCGATCGCACAGGCAGCGCACAGGACAATCCATCGATCCCATACCGGGAGGCGATCGCCTGCTTCTGAAGTTCCAGAGACAGGAGCGATCGCCGCACCAGCTTCTCCAACTCCTCACCCTTCACACCAGCATCATGGGCAGCATCAGGCAGAAGAAAAGCCTGGATTGCTTCCACAATGGGATTCTTGCGGAGATCAAGATCAACTTTATCGTTCTCCAGACAGTAGGCATAAATCATCCCGATCCAGGTTTTGCGGTCAACCTGATGACGAAATTGAATTCTAGTCATGCAGCGGCTCTACTCAAACTCCGGGTACAGCGAACTGTTTCTTGACCTTGGTTAGCAATGCCGAAAAGCCAACAAATGCATCGGCAAGCTGGAGCGAAAACAGCGCCTCCTCCGACGACAGAGGTCTGGAGTCAAACCCCGGAGTAAAGCGTAAAGCGCCTGCGATTTTCCGTTGAACTGACTCGCAAAATGACACCGATAACCCCGTCTCCTGCACCCAGGATTTGAGTTCGTCCTGCATTGACCAGGCAGCACCACCCCCAATGACCAGATCATAATCGCCTCCGGGGAGATGGGATTGCAGGAACTGGGTCACCGCTGACCAGTAGGTCGCCCGCCCCTGACGCACCGCATCACCAACGCTCAAGGGCTTTACCCCTGCACCCTGCACTCGCAATTTCTGTTTATTTGTGGCAACTGCCTCCAATAAACCCTCTACCGTGGGTTCCACACCAATTCTTCTCGCCGCCGTCTCAACAGCCAGTACAAATCCTGCCCCATCGCTCCGACACTGGTTTAACTGGAGAGCAGAACTGGAAAAGACCAGAAGCGACAGATTTCGATGTCCCATCATCACCGCAGCAATTTTGGTTTTATCAGCAGAACCATGCTTCAATAGTTCCGCTCGCCGCTCCCGTACCAGCCCGTATCCCTCTGGCTGACAATCAATCAACCGGAATTCAACATTCAGCTCCACACCCCGGCACAAAAAGCAAGCATTGGTCTTCAAACTCTCCTCCAAAATCTGACGGGTGGTGTGTTCCGCTACAGGCAATGCCAATCCCAGATCACAGACAAATTCAGTTGGCAAGTTCAGCATTTCGCGCAACACCCCCAAAACCGCCAGCACTCGATACAGGCCCGATATCGCTTTGCGCTGCACCAGCGCCGATTGCCCCCGATAGTTTGAGGCAAGATGACCCACCGCCACCACACCTGCCACATCTGGTACCTTTACCCAGGCAGCATCGTGGGGAGAGAGACCTGAATTCACAGACAAAAATTCCTGCACGGCATCCTTATCAATGCCGATGGCAACAGCAGGGGGCATGGTTAGATGCCCCAGGACTCCCTTTGAGTCAAGATACAGTACCTTGGTCAGAGAACTACCCAAATCAATAAAGACCTGAAGCAGCGTATGGAGTGATCGCGAAGCAAATGGAGCAGTAGATGCAGGCAAATTTGACATAAAAAAGAACGGCTGGAAACAGCAACAAGCCAGCCGGAGAAAGTAACAGCTATTTTTGCCTGAGAAGAGGCTGTAACAGCTATCCAAAGCTACAGATTTGCAGATGCAACAAACATCCGTGGGAGTACCTGAGTCTGCGACAGAAAGAAACACTCAGTGAGAGTCAGTAACAGATGCAAAGAGACGGCAACAAATGGACAACGGTGTGTGGGCGATCGCCCAATAAAAAGGCCCCACTGCTGGGAGCCTGTTACGCATCTCTCGCACCAGAGGGGCTTTAATTTATCTGACCTTTTGCAGGGGTGGGCTGGGGCTTCGAAGTGAGCGCTCAGCATTCGACAACTCGACGGCTCAACGGCTCAACGCCTTGACTTGAACTTGGGCCGAAAGCGAATCTCACGCGGATCGAGTGAGATCCGCCGAACTCCGAAGTTCTCGCCCAACTCCGAAGTCCTAACAGTAGAGCCACTTCAATCCATAAGGTTATTTTTTTACAAGCCCTAAGTGCCCCATTTTCCCACCAAAATCTCCTGCCTTCAGGGAACAGCCTATGAAGGCAAGAAGGTACGGGGCAGTAGTTTGTTACAAAATCGCTGCAACCTTGAAGTCAGCCCGTTACACTGACTGTCTACCTGCGTTACAGTATTCGCAAATTGAACTGTATGCGATGTGTCAGGCGCTTCAGGATTAGCTGTTACAGTTAATGGAATCGTTTGCGACGCAACGGGGATTGACGCACCTCTGATCAGGGTAAAAGTGAGTTTACTCACACACCTCCCATTCATCTCAATTCCTTCCTCACCTGCATCTAACGTATTGAGATGAAGAACACCACCAAAGCTAATCTCTTTCCCTTCCAGGTTGGCTAAATCAGACAGGAACGTCGTTCCCTGTAGTGTAGAGAACGCTCGTCGATAAACGTCCTCAATTTCGACATAACAGCTCCACGGCGTTTCACTACCCTTCGCTTGCTCCAATGCCAGCGATCGCCACACACGAAACAAACGCTTCCCGAAAGCTTGAGACCGGGAGAGCATTTCTGGGGTAGCGTGAGCCGTTAGCCCTACTGCGATCGCCTCTGGATCAACAGCAGCTACAGGTAATGCACTACCCTCCCACGTTATAGAGGTCACTGGTATTTCTATCATCTCCATCGGTAACGCAACGGGTGCATCCGCCAGTCGCTCCGGGGGGGATTCCTGAACGGATGTATCAACAGCGATCGCAACAGGTTCAGAAGATCGGGTCGCTTCTACCATTAAGGTTGCAGGTAATTCGAATCCTGTTTTGCGGGTCTCCAACAATGACACACCGAGAGGAGAGGAGATAACCGCAAATCTGTATCGGTACAAACAAGTATGGTTCACACTATTTTCTGCCACCGCAAGGCAAAACATGGCCAGTGACATGACCTCATAGCTTTCAGAGCAGGGAGCGATCGCACACGTAAATTCAGCCTGGGAAACCGCCTCCAGACTTTTACCCTCAGCAGTCAAACCCGGTGGAGCCTCCAGCGTTACACTCAGACCATCCTCCACCCCCGTCTGGAGATAGTGGACCTGCCGCGTCGCTCTGCCTTCATTATCTCTGACCACCCCTTCCAGGGTATGTCCCTCAGCCAGAAGGATTGCAAGGTGGTCACACTGCGGGTAGAACACCGATGGCACCCGGACAGTTCTCGTTTCATGTCCATTAAACTTTCGAATTCTTTGCTTCATGTTGCGGTATGCACCTGATTGATTTTGCTACAGCCTTCACAAATCGGATGGGAACAGGGGGGCGGTATCGTTCGGACTTCGGAGTTCGGCGAGGACTTCGGAGTTCGGCGAGGCTCACTCGATCCGCGTGAGATCCGCTTTCGGCCCAAGCTCAAGCCGAGGGGCCGAGCCGTCACCCCCCCTGCCCCCTTTCATATCCTGCAAAGGATGACTATATCTTTCAAGATGCCCATGTCAGATTCTCTCTCCACAACTGCCGTAACATCGACTGGCGTAATCAAACAATCAGGTGATTTTCACAAAAGAAAATACCCACACAGATCCCCGGCTTCTTGAAGAAGCCGGAGATCTCCCAGGGAGAGCGGGTAGGTTCTTTCTCAGAAATCTCCTAAGGATCGTGAACAAATTAACCTGTAATTGTTTTTGAGAGAGGCGCAGCGAAGCCGCGCCTCTCTCAAAAACAATTCGGTTTTATTTAATTCGCGATCCTAAGGCATTGTAAAAAATCTCACGCTTTGTCCGATCCGACCCCACCCAGCCCTCCCCTTGGTAAGGGGAGGGCTGGGTGGGGATTTCCCTTATCAAGGACGTTCGGCGAGCGCTCAGACTTCGGCGAGCGCTCGGTCGAGCCGTCGAGCCGGGGGATTGAGGGAGGTGAAGTTATTAATTTACAAGCCCTAAGTTCTGCAACATGGGAGTTTGGTTACTCTCCCCCTCAGGCAGGGGCACACCCCCTGATCCCCTCAAGGGGGAATCAACCCTTCACCCCTTACAAAGCTTTTTTTGTTGCTGTACTAGACTGGAGTTTTGACTAAATCGCGCCAATTTTTCCTGAAACGCTGACGCAGCAGGTGTTTCAGGAAAAATCGACGCTAAAACCCAATATGCCGCGAAACGCTCTCTACGAGAGCGTTTCGCGGCATTGTAGAAAAAATAGTCAAAACTCCAGACTAGATGTGACCACCGAGAAATACTGACCGTCTCCTCCTGATTTCTAAGTGCATTCGCTCTAATCATTTCACAGGAGAAATCTCTAGACTCGTCTGGTATTGCTTCAAAAGCATCCCACATTTCAGCTTCTTCCAGGTTCTGATGTTCCAAAAGTTTCTCGTTATCATTGCAGGAATTGTCTCCACAACAGCCATTGCTACAGCAGGGGCAGAAGCTGCGTTTGCAGATGGCCCAGCCAAGGATATTGCAGCTATTTCAGCGGCGATCGCCCCAGCAGAGCTTTTAGCACACCCCGTAGAGGAAGACACGACTATCAAACAGTTGCAGTCAGAATCTCAAGGAGAGACTTCATGGATAACAGAATCTTCTACTCCAGTGCTCCAGTTCCACGAGTTAGAAGTAGAAGTAGAAGTAGAAGTAAGCTCAGTGGCATCAACACAGGCACAACCACAAATTCCAACATTTGTCACCGTCCATGAATTGGACGAGAACAATACAGAACAATCAATCAAAATATCACCGCCGATGGATCACACGGTGATCCGTGCTAGCATGACACCGCAAACGGCAACACCAGCCGTTCACTCGCTTCAGGCAACCGTTCGCCCGATCACAGCAGCCCAGCAACAAGAATTTGAAATTCCTGCGGGATATAGACCGCTATCTAACGGGGTCTATGTTCCAACGGAGTGGGGGCACCACACAACCCTACCTGCGAGAGATAGGGATACCCCTAACTTGAACACTGGAGCAAGGTCTGGGAGCACCCCAGGAGCGACAAATGTCATCACAAGCAATGTGACGATTCACCAACCTGAACTCACGAGTGTTGCATCAGTGAGGGCACTACCGCCATTTGCAGCGACGGCTTCCGTTTTCCCAAGTTACCCGTTGCCAAGCATCACAACCATCACCTCCTTCTACGGAATGCGAGGCAATCGTCTGCACGAAGGTGTAGATTTCGCTGTTCCAGTTGGCACTCCTGTACTAGCTGCACTTCCAGGAAGAGTTACCGAAGTTCAGTGGCTCGACGGCTACGGACTGACAGTCATTCTGGGACATACCAACGGAACCACCTCAACACTGTACGCCCATCTTTCAAGGTCACTGGTGACCAGAGGAATGCAGGTACAGCAGGGACAGGTGATCGCCCTCTCCGGCAACACCGGACGCAGCACAGGCCCTCACCTGCACTTCGAAATTCAGGAACGGGTCGCAGGCGGTGGATGGAGGGCAGTTAACCTGAACAACATCGTCCGTCATAGTCAGCGGTTGAAAGAACAAGGAATTCAGTTTGCTCAGATTGGTACAGTCACAACAGCAACAGACCCGGCAGCAATCATGCGTGTGGCGGTTGTGGTTGATGGCTCTGCCCTGGCGATCGCGGGGTCCCACGGTTTGATTTTACGTAGCGTTCACGGGAAAGTATTGGGCACGCTACCGCAAATGCAGAACTTCTCTGTTTCTGGGCTGTCGGGTGCATTCATTGTTGGCGATCGCTCAGGTAACCAGAACCTATCGCAGATGTTCTTTGTCGAGCCAGCACAACCCGGCGGACTCGTGGCAGTCAATCGCCGCTGGTATCGGGGGAGAGTTTTGGTGGGAATGCGTCCTGGCGGATTAATCGCAGTGAATTGGGTGGGCATGGAGGATTACTTGAAGTCAGTTGTGGGGAGTGAAATGATTCCGAGCTGGCCAATCCATGCGTTGAAAGCACAGGCGATCGCTGCCCGATCCTATGCCCTGGCCCATCGGCTCAGACCTGCCAACCACAACTGGTTTGACCTATTGAGTACGCCACGTCATCAGGCATATCGAGGCGTCGAAGCCGAAACTCGTTCCACTAACCAGGCAGTTGCATTCACCAGAGGCATGATTCTGGCAGCAACGCCTGCATTCATGCAGCAGTATCGCCCCCATGCAGTCAATGGCGTCGTAGAAGCGCTGTACGCATCAACCCAGGACATTGTAGATGATGTTCACAACGGTTTTGGCCTGTCCCAGTGGGGAGCAGCATCGCTGGCACAGCGGGGAGATTCATATTTGAGAATCCTGGGATTCTATTACCCAGAGACAGCGATCGTCAGAATTTATTGAAACAACCAAACCAAATGTGGCGATCGCCCCAAATAAAACAACACCCGTAGGGGCGAAGCATTTGCGCGGACAATATCCCGCTTGCCCCAACACCCAATACGCAAATGCTTCGCCCTCCCGAACATCACAGGCGAAGCATTTGCGCGGACAATATCCCGCTTGCCCCAACACCCAATACGCAAATGCTTCGCCCTCCCGAACATCACAGGCGAAGCATTTGCGCGGACAATATCCCGCTTGCCCCAACACCCAATACGCAAATGCTTCGCCCTCCCGAACATCCCAAATGATCCCAACCTTTTGAAACGGCATTCACCCCGATCGTTTGAGGGGTAGGGGTTGAAATGGGTGGGGCGATCGTTTGAGGGGTACGGGCGAAGCATTTGCGGCAGGGAGAGTCGAGGAAACGAAGCATTTTTCGCGCAAATATTTCGCCCCTACGGGTGGCACGACCAATTTCGTCAAACCCGGTGTCTTTTATTGATCATGGGAATTTTTCATTGACACTTTTGAGAAGTTGACAGAGAAATCACTGAGATAAATTAACAGCTTGAGATATCAACTATTTTTTAGGTATTTGTATCATTAACCAGAACAATTCAAGACAATTAATATTTATATATTCAAGATTGCTTAGACCAGATGAGCAGAATTCAAATTCATGCAGCCGTTATCAGGGGAGTCAATGAAAATGGTTCGATTTAGTTCCTATTGGAATACTGCACAACGGTTTGAATTGCTACAGTGTGCAGGAATATTAGCAGAAGTATTCATTGCAGGAAAGGCGATCGCCACTGGTAACCCATTCATGGCGACCTGTACAGCACTGGCAGTCGGGTTTACGATTCCCGGTCAGATCGCAAAGATTTCAGATAGCGTAAGCCGCTTTTGCAGAAGAGTAGGCTTGAATCCCATCTTTTTGCTAGGTGTCGTTGTTGGCTTACTCAGCTTCTACTTCATCGTCGATGGAGGCGCAGTTCACGCACAGTTTTTCAATGGTGCGGAGAGCTGGCTCAAGGGTGCATTGAAAGGCAGTGATGAGATTATTTCTCTGACATTCAACGTTCTGCGGGGGCTGTTCTTGATTTATCTGGGTATTTCCCTGGTGCAGGTGATTCAGAAATCCCGTGATGGCGAGGACTGGCAAACGCTGGCTCGGACGCCCATGATTATCCTCGTCACCGTCACCCTGGGCGACGTGCTGGCCAGGATGATTACGGGGGGCGGGAGTAGCAACTAACGGATAATTCGCACAAATTTGAACCTGTAGGCAGTTTTGATCCATGTCCTTCAAAGACAACCAACCCCGCTCAGTCAACCCACTACTGGGGGCTCAGCCCAAGTTTGGCTTTATCCCTGCGGAGCAACTCTTTCCCTGGATGGTCATCTCCTTTGGCATCTACTTCTTTGCACAGGGATTGCTCAAACTGGGCTGGACATGGACCGTACTACTCATCTTCTGGGGAGATGTCACCTGGTGGCTGCTGACAGGTTCAAAACCCCATCGCTTTCTTTCAAAATTTGTCCCAACTCCCCACTGGACAAGGGCACGGGTCAGCTACCGCTCAATTTTCTCGAAGGAAGAAGTGACGCCTGAACCATCCCATCAAAAGAACACTCAGCAAACTCACGCGAGAAAGAAGAGCAGGAAGCAAAAATGAAGCGAGAATCTAAAATCCCAGACCAGAAAGTATTGATTGACGGTGCGAGCATTCGCTATGCAGCGATCGAGAATCAGCTTCATCTACAGTTTCCTCTACGGTTTGAGTTTCGGGGGCGAACAGTCGGTGCATTTGTTTTGAGCAAGGGCAAAGGACAGAACTACAAGTTTGTGTTTGGGTTTCACTGCAAGGGGGTGCATTCCACGCTAAAGGAAACCCAGCGCAGCACAACCTTTGATGCAATCGAGTCTGGTCTGAAGGATCTGCCCTATGGTGAGACGATGACCGTTCACATGGGGTCATTTTCTACCGATACCGATCGCCAGAAGCAACTGTCCACCCTGTTTGAGCAGGCAGATACATCATCGCTCAGGTGTCTGGTGCGTGGTGAAAAAGAGCGAATTCGGGAGCTGACTCAGCAGGGAGTACGCAAGCCAAAATTCCTCAAGATTTACGTGACCTATACCGTTGATTCTGAGACAGTTGGGGCAACGGATCAGATCGATAAGTTGATGTACGCGACAATCAACTGGTGGCATCAATTTACAGGGCAGCAGGAAGAAGTTGAGCAACAACGATTTGAAGATCTGTTTACAAAGGCATTTACCGACGGATTTCAGCTCTGGGAACAAATTCTCTCCACCAAGATGGGCCTGACCATCAGCCCCATGACTGAAACCGAACTGTGGGCAGCAACCTGGAACCGATTCAATCAATCCGAGGTGCCTCCACTGCCACAACTGGTAACGATGCGCGATCAGGGGTTGGCAGAAGAAATTCATTCGGAAATTCATCCTACCAGCCTGATTGTTGAACGAAAGCGGGACTGTCCTTTTGCGGGGCGGGAGTGGGTAAAGGTGCGCGATCGCTTCGTGGGTGCAATGGTCTTTGAAGAAAAACCCGCAGGATGGGCCAGCAAATTTGACGAGCTGCGCTACCTCTGGGATATCCTCTCGAAAGACAGAGTATACGACACGGAGGTTTTCTGTGAGCTATCAAAAGCGAATGAAGGGTTAGTCAAAACGAACATGGAGCGGTTGACGAAGCAGAGTATCGTTTCAGCAGATTTTGCAGCATCTCGGCAGTCGGTGGACGTGGCAGCAGAGATTAAAACGAAGAAGACGATTGACGCTCAGGCTCAATTGTATGAGGGCGCGATCCCCCTGCACACGGCAACCGTGTTTCTCGTCCATCGACATCATCCCCAACAGCTTGATGAAGCGTGCAGATATCTGCAATCCTGCATCCGCAGACCCGCACGGCTTGACCGGGAAACCCAGTACGCCTGGTTAATCTGGCTGCAAACCCTGTCGATCACCTGGGACTCGCTGCTGGTGCGTCCGTTTAACCGACGAATCACCTATTTTTCTGGTGAAGCCCCCGGTTTCATGTCGCTGGTGTGCCCCAGGGAGTGCGATCGCTCCGGCTTTGAGCTACTCACCGAAGAGGGCGGCGTCCCAGTGTACCTGGATCTGTTTGGACAGCACCGCAACCTGGGCGTCTTTGCCACCACCCGCGCCGGGAAATCCGTGCTGGTGTCTGGCATCCTGACGCAGGCGCTGGCGCAGCAGATGCCCATCGTCGCCCTGGACTTTCCCAAACCAGACGGCACCAGCACCTTCACCGACTACACCGACTTTATGGGGAAGGATGGTGCTTATTTCGACATCGGCTCCGAGTCGAACAACCTGTTTGAGCTGCCCGACCTGCGATCGCTCCCCCTAAAAGAACAACAGGAGCGGTTCGAGGACTACAAGAGCTTTCTGGAAGGGGCGCTGATGACAATGATCATTGGCGGCACGGCGGAGTCTCAAATGTTTCGCAATACAGTGCGATCGCTGGTGGTAATTCTGCTGGATCAGTTCTTCAAGGACGCGCAGATTGGCGATCGGTATGAGCGGGCGATCGCAGGCAGATTCGGCTCTCCGGCCTGGGATGAGATGCCCACGCTCAAGGACTTTCTACCTTTCTGTGAACTACATCGTCTGGAACTGACGGAAGTCTCCGACGAAACAGTAAAAGCAATGGGGCAGATTAAACTCCAGTTGAAATTCTGGATCACCTCACGGGTGGGAAAGGCGATCTCGGCTCCCTCCAGCTTCCCCACCGATGCCAGATTGCTGGTGTTTGCCCTGCGCAATCTAAATGACGATGCGGATGCAGCCGTTCTTGCACTCTCCGCTTACTCTGCGGCACTGCGGCGGGCGCTGGCTTCTCCCCGGTCGATTTTCTTTATTGATGAATCTCCCATTCTGTTCCAGTTCGACGAAATTTCGGCGCTGGTGGCACGCCTGTGCGCCAATGGTGCAAAGGCGGGTGTTCGGGTGATTCTCTCTGGACAAGATCCGGACACGATCGCCAAATCACCCTCTGCATCCAAGATTCTTCAGAACCTGTCTACTCGGTTGGTGGGACGGATTCAGCCTACTGCAATTCAGTCTTTTGTGAAGTATCTGGACTATCCAGAGGAGATCATCAGTCGAAACGCAACCGAGAGCTTCTTTCCCAAACGAGAATCGATCTATTCCCAATGGCTCCTGGACGACAGCGGAGTTTACACCTACTGCCGCTTCTACCCCTCCTATCTGCAACTGGCAGCAGTAGCCAACAACACCGATGAGCAGGCGGCAAGGGATACGTATATGGCGCTGTATCCGGGCGATCAGTTCAGGGGATTAGCAGCCTTTGCAGCAGAGATGGTTGCAGCGCTGAGGGATGGTCGGCCCATTCGGTTGCCAAACGATCAGGTGAACGGTCAGGCGGTGCCTGGTTCACAGGAACTCAGCAGAATGCTGGCGATGACTGGGTAGATCAGGCTGCGTGTTCGCCGAACCGCCCCCCCACCCCCAGACACTCCCTGCCCCCTCAAGGGGGTTCTGGGGGGAACCGAGCCGGAGGAGTCTACTGAGTGAGCGCAAAGGTTTTACTCTGCGTCCTCTGCGTCTCTGCGGTGAACCCAATTTAGTTCAAAATCATAACTTTATCACTCGTCTGTCCACAATTCATTCACCAATTCGTATTCCTGGAGGTTCTACAGCGTGAAAATGGGGTTCTCACTCAGCGTTCTTGTGCTATGCAGTGCGACTTACGGGATGACCTGCCTCACCTCAGCAGTGGCGATCGCCCAAACGCAAACCCAACAACTCAACCAACCTGCCACCACCCTGCGGGCCGAGCAACTCAAGAACAGTGCAACCGGACTGATCCAGAACTCAGGTAACCTGACCAACCCCACAGGCCAGGTTAGCAATCTACTGGGTGGGTTATTTGGCGGTTCCAGTTCTAACGCCAGTTCTAACGGAAGTACGAATGGTGGGTTAGACGGCATTTTTGGTGATGCGATGCAGGGCTTTCAGGAAGCTCTGAACCAGTTGCAGCAGCTCCGTGAAAGTACAATCGGTCGGGCAGTTGAAGCAATTGTCCGGGGGGATAATCCGCTGGCGGGATTGCTCAGAGAGGTGTTTGGCGAACTTAATCTGATCGACCCGAATCAGTTGAACGCGCAGTTGAACAAAGACCTTGAGCATCATTCAGGGAAGACTCGACTGGATCAGGCAAATCCGGTGCAGATCAGAAATCAACGGGTAGCAGCAGGCAGCATCACCAACGCAAGGCAGGTAGCAGGGCAGATCCTTTCCCGCGAGAATCAGCAGCGCATGGTGAAGGAACTCAATCAACTGCGGCAGCAACTGGCACAGGTTGGCAGTCAGGCCGGGGGCAGTACCCAACTGTCTCAGCAGGCATCGCAACTTTCCCAGCAGGCCAACCAGCTCAGTCAGCAGTCCCAGCAGACCGCCAGACAGGCACAGACACGAGTATCTACCCAGGATGCGCTGAAAGACCTGAACACCATCACTGCGAATGTTTCTGCTCAACTGGGGCAAATTTCCACCCAGGGAGCAGCCCAGGCGGGACAGCTTGCCAATGTCTCCGGTCAACTGGGGGTAATGGCCAATATGGAAGCGGCACAACTGGCACGGTTGAATGACGTGACGGTTAGCCTTGCCACAGCAAACCAAAATTTGGCGGACGTGAACAGCCTGATGCGGGGACAGGAGCAGGCGCGTCAGATGGAGCGGAGAGGCGATGTGAATCGCCTCACCCAATTGAACAACATCGGCTATCGCCTGTCACGCTAGGGAAAATTCAACCATGCTCTTTCTCTCCTTTGCTGCGAACCAATCCAACGAAGTCTCACAGGCGATCGCCGAATCCTGGGATCAACTCTGGGATCTCGTTCTCGAAGGTGGACTATATCAAATTCTGGCCAATGCTGGGATTGTGATTGCGATCGCCTGTTTGATGGTCTTCCTGGTGGACTTTGCGAAGAAATGGCTCCAGGATGAGCAGGGGCATTGGGCGCTTGCAGAGTTGGCCTTTCCCATCCTGGTCGTGTTCTTCCTGGCTAATGGGGGAACAAACCTGGCGACGGCAACCCGTTCCCTGCGGGACATCATCAACAGCTACAACGACCAGGTGCTGGGAACGATTTCCAACCAGGTGAATTTTGAAAACTCGCTGCAACAGATTGCCCAGTTCTCCTCTGCCACCAATCAGATTACTGAGTTGCGATCGCAGTGTAACGCGCTGATTGAGCAGGAAGCGCTCTCAACCTGTCTGCGGCTCCAAAACCAGAAAGCCCAGGAGATTATCGCTGACTATCGCAGGGCAAATCCGGGTGCAGAAGCAGGTGAGTGGGCCAACGAGATGGTCAGGAGGATGCGGGTCAATGAACTGGACCCTTCCAGTCCGATTCAGGGGGTATCGCAGATTTTGCAGGGGAGTGTCGGTTTTCACCTGTCCAACTCCATTCTTCCCATTGCCGAGGCGCTGGTGGTCGCATTCCAGGCGGCATTCCAGCAGTTATTGGAAGCATCCATGCTGGTGATTGCATTAATTGGCCCGATTGCCCTGGGAGCTTCACTGCTGCCGTTTGGGGCAAAACCCTTCTACGCCTGGTTAACCGGGTTCTTCAGCATCGGCATGTGCAAACTCTACCTGAACCTGCTGACGGGTCTGATGGCAGTGGCTGCGTCAAAGGTTGCACCCTACGACATGATCCCAACAGCGATCGCCATCGGGCTGCTGTCTCCCATTCTGGCAATGGCGCTGGCAGGTGGTGGCGGATTGGCGGTGTTCAATGGGATCTCCTCTGCGGTGGGTGGGGCGGCTCAACTGGGGGCGGGCAAGGTTGGCGGCATAACGATGGAACTGATCAGAGCAGGATCACGGCGGGTTATGTAAGGAGGATAAATGGTTCGGACATTAGGGATTTCAAGGGGACGGCAGGAAAAGAATACCGTAGGCATCCTGGTGCTGGGGTCGCTGGTTTTTCAGGGAGTCAATTTTCTACTGATTGTGCTGCTGTTTGGCGCTTATCTGGCTCTGGCAGGCAAGGAACCTCCGGTGATGATGCAGATGCAGGGAGGAGAGGCGATCGCCATGTCTCCAATGGACAGCAAGGAACGCACTCCAGCAACGATTCAAAAATTTACCCAGGAAACGATGACACTGCTGCTATCTGCGTCGGGTCGCATTCCCGTACCAGAAGGGAGTGCAATGGTTGATCCGGGTGTGGAGGTGCGATCGCAGAGCAACAGGAAAATTGCAACGCTGGCAAATCTGGCCTCTTTCGGACTGTCTGAAGACTTCCGAGTTCCCTTTCTTGAGGAGTTATCGAAATACACCCCGCAGGATGTGTTTGCACGGGGTGGATCAGTGCCAACACAACAGGTTTTAGTCATCCAGGATCTGTCTCTGCCTCAACCGATTAAAGCAGGCGAGTGGAAGATGACGATGATCGCCAACCTGATCACCGTTTCCCCTGAGTACCCAATGGGACTACCGACAAAATTCAATCGGGAAATATTTATCCGAGCCGTTCCTCCAATGGTGAATGCCCCACTCTCCTCAGACCTCGAAAAGCAAATCGCGGGCATTCGTCAGGGGGGACTGGAGATTTACGGCATTCGCCCCTACATCCCCCCGCAGAATATTCGTTAATAGGTGTTTGAGCAAAGCAATGAGCGATACAAACGGACAAAGCAGTCGTCACTCGACGACGGTACTTCCCCACCCTCAAACTTTTGGGATTGATAGTTTTGAGGATGAATACGAGAACTCTATCAATAAGATAGAAGACTACACCATTGATCAGTCAACCACGAGATCAGATACAGTTTATGAGAATGAGACCAGACAGCCAGAAGATAATTTATCCATCGAATTATTGGTGGAAGAAGAAGATGAAGCACCATCGCTGAATCCACAGGACTTTCAACCTCGACAAACGCTGGTCGATCACGCTCTGGCAAAGCCTATATTTCTGGGCGGTGCAGGATTGGTCATTGTTTTAATCGCCGGAATCTTCCTGAATCAGATGATGGGCAGCAGCTCATCCCGTAACGCCGCCGTGCCCTCTCCCTCACCGAGTGAAACACCAGCAGTAGCAGCAACTCCCGTCACAGGGCAGGAAGGAGAACTGAAATCCCAGCTTGCATTTGCAGGGCAAACCGTACAGAATGACCAGGCGCTCAGGACAACCCAGGCCGTTCCCACCCCAGAAGCAAGGCCAGTCTCTGCACCACCACCACCTGCACCGGAAGCGTTTGCTTCGCAGTTTCCCGAAGAGGTAATCGCTCAAACCAGTGTCCCCATGCCGCCACCAGTGCTCCCTCAGGAAGCTGCACCAATGGTACAAGCGGAACAACCCCCCCAAGCCGATTTTCAGGCACTCTACGCTCAGATGTCTCCGGTGGAACGGTGGCAGATTGCGGCGCAGGCTGGAAGTTTCGGTTCTATGGCAGTGACACCTCATCCTCAACGGCAGCCAGAACCGCCATCCATGCCATTCTCCCAGACCCGACAGGGCAACTTACCACTGGTTGAGAATCCCCCACCTGCTCCAGTGGCACAATCCACAAACCGGGGAACCGTGCTGGTAGGGAGCAAAGCAGACGCGACTATTGAGACTGCGATCGCCCTGGCTTCTGATAATTCTGTATCCAGCGAGATGCGCTACCTGGTTCGCCTGACATCACCCCTCCAGGACACGCTGAATCGCACGGTGATTCCCGCAGGAACCGTACTGGTGACAACCGTGAGAAACTTTAGCCCCCAGACGGGAACGGTGCAATTAACCGCGCAAAGCTTCATTCAGGACGATCAGGAAAAGCCATTACCTGCCAACAGTGTCCTGATCCGTGCATCCAACGGAGGAACACTCACGGCTCGACGGGAAGGCGGCGGCAATCAGATGGGGCGATCGCTCCTCCCCGCTCTGTTTTCCGGTATCTCTCAGGCTGCCCAGACCATCAACGAACCCCGCAGTTCGATCACGATTAACGGGGGCAGCACGATTACCAGCAACAGCGGCAACCGCAATATTGGTGCAGCGTTTGCTGGAGGAGCATTTCGCAATCTGACAGAGCAGCTTCAGCAGCAGGCACAGACTGCACAACAGCAGGCGCAGTCCAGCGGTGGGCAGATCTGGCGAATTGCAGAAGGTCAGACGGTGCAGGTTTTTGTCAATTCAAGCTTTAGCCTTTAACGGTATGCGGTTACTTTCTACACTATTGGGAATTGGCTTGTGTTCCGGGGTGGCGCTGGTAGCACCATCGGGGGTCATTGCCCAGACAGCAGTTGTTTCCGTTGGGCAACAGACGGCCCAGGGAACTCATGAAACAGGGATCTACACCATTCGCCTGGGAATGGCTCAGGGCGTCAATTTAAGTTTTCTGGCAGTGAATGAAACGATTCAGCGAGTCTGGCTCAACGATCCGTCCAGGGTCGTCCTGGATTTTGACGGCTGTCTTCCCGGTGCCCTGGTGGGTGGTCAGCGCCAATCCTGTGAGGGGACAACAGGGGCAAGCATTGTCCACATTCGGCAGCTCCAGCAGCGAATTGACTTTCCCGCACAGGTGGTGAGCGGGACGGGCAGACAAACGCTGATGACGATCGTGACTGTTGGAGTGGGGGGCGATCGCAAAATCTATCAGTTTCGCCTGGTGTTTCAATCGGGTACACCGCCCTACAGTCTGGTGCAGGTTGTGCCCGCAGTGGCGATCACCTCTAACCAGATAAACCAGGTTTCACCGCAATACCAGCAGGCAATTCTGAACCAGCTCAGTCGAGGATTAGCCTACGCGGAAGCGAATCAACTGGTGCAGGTCAACAGCGACCAGCACCGACGCCTGAAGTATCTGGTAACGCTGATGCAGCAGGGAACCCCTTACAGTGCAGCCGTCCAGCAGGCACAGATTCCAGGGACGGTTGTCGATCGCATTCGCGGATATTCACAACGCGCGGGTAATTAAGAAGATTTCTAGCAATGAAATTACCTGCGTCGTGTGGAGGTCTCCCCCGCGCAGTGGAGGAGACCTCCACACGACGGGTAATTTCTTTCGGAGAAATCTCCTAAGGTGTGTACACCGCCATCCAGTCAATGTTTAAACCATCAGGAGTGCATCATCGTGAATCGTTTACGCGCTTTGACGAGTTTTCTTGTCGGAATAGGAATGTCAGCTCTGACCAGTGGGGGGGCGATCGCCCAAACGGTGACAGGTAATCCCACCGCATTGAACAACATCATGACCCGACAGTTAACCGCAGCAGACATGCAGGGTTTGATGTGCTTTGGGTTTTACCGCTCGGTGTACTATGCCAGTCCACTTTCCGGGATTACCGACGAGCAAATTTGCCGCATTATTTCCAATCACGCAACCTTCTGGAGCACCACATCAGCCGGGGTCTATCAATTGCGAATGACCACACCCTCTGGCATTGTGGATCGGTTCTATTTCAATCCGCTCGCTCTGCTAAACCTGAACAACTCCCTCCCCACGAGACTCTATGGGCACGGCACGATCAATATGCCCATCCTGGCCGTTATCAACCTGGACAACTACACCAGCGGTGGGACAGCAGTGCCAGCCTTCAGACTCCCTCCGGGCTACACTGCTGCGGCAGCCAGCGAGAATATTCTGCAAATCATCCCCACCAGCAATCTTGTTTCCAATCGGGGGGCGATTGGGGCACTCCGTTTAATTCGCTTCGGTAACCTCTCCACCCCGGTCACCGTTTCCTTTACAAACACGGGGACGGCGACGAGAGGATCGGATTACAGACTGTTTACCCCTCAAGCCGAAACGTCAAATGCTTCCAATGCAGGCACTGAGTTCACTGGCAACTCGTTTGTTTTCCCAGCCAATTCAAGAGTGGTGCAAATGCCTTTTCAGTCTTCAGTGCCCACGACAACACAGCCAGGAGAATTTTTCTCAATCAACCTATCCCTACCGTCAGGCTTTGGCGTTGCATCTGCGCCAAATGCGATGACGTACATCGACGAACAAATAATTTACGAAATCTCCATTAGTTTCGTTGGTGCATCAACGGTAAATCGTGGACAGTCAACGGTTTTCCGTATCGCTCGAACCGGAGGAAACAATGCTCAATCCCTGACGGTGAATTACTGGGGAACGGGTAATGCAACGAATGGCACAGACTATGCACTTCTAGACGGAAACGCCGTCATTCCGGCAGGACAGGCATCTGTTGATATTCCAGTCTCAACGCTCTTACCATCAAATGCACAACCTCAGGAGAATGCGATCTTTGCCCTGGTCGATACAGCAGCTTATAACCTGTCTAATCCGAGTTCTATCAACCTGACCTTGCAGGCATTCACCCCCTCACAAACCAGCATTTCCCCAGCAGGTTCTACTACGCTGACGCCCGGTGGCTCCAATAATGGATTTGTGATTGCTCGAACCGGAGACACCACGCAGGCGATCGCAGTTACCTACACGGTGAGCGGGACAGCTCAGGCAGGCGTTGACTATTCCCAGCTTCCCGGCATCGCAACCATTCCAGCGGGAGCAAATTCGATTACAGTGCCCATTACAGTACCCCAACAAGCAGGAACGACAGCGATTCCAGAAAAGACCATTCAGATTGACCTGACAGCGGGGAACGGCTATTCTCTCTCTTCTACAACCCGGCAAAATTTAACCATTCCCGAATATACACCGCAGCTCTCCAGCATCACAGTTTCAGCGTCGAACGGGGGTCGCTTAAACCGGGGGCAGACAGGAGAATTCATCGTAACCCGCACCGGGGGTGACCAGACCCAACCATTGGCTGTGCGGTATGCCCTCACTGGAACTGCCCAGCAGGGGGCCGACTATCTGGCACCCGGTGGGGCAACGGGAACCATTACCCTTGATGCAAACCAATCCAGCATTGCATTCCCGATCACGGCTCTAAATAGTTCAGGCAACACGACGATTCCTGAACGGTCGGTGGAACTCTCCATTCAATCGGGCACAGGATATACCGGAGCAAGCCAGCAGGGGGTGATCGCCATCTCACCCTACACTCCCTCAACCGTTCGCCTGGGCAATAGCTCTGGGGGCAGCGCGGGCGGCACCCTTACACCGGGAGCTACCACAAACGCCTTTACTGTCTCTCGCACCGGGGACACCAGCCAACCGTTGACCATTCCCTACAGCGTCAGCGGAACCGCAGTACCCGATGAAGACTACATGGCTTTACCGGGAGCCGTAGTAATTCCCGCAGGCCAGAGCAGCGCAACTGTGCGGATTAATGTTCCTGCCGCCAGTGGTGCAACGGCAAAACCTGAAAGAACAGTGGCGATCGCTCTCGATCCCAACGGCAATTACGCGGTCGATAGCAGTAACAGCAATGCAACCTACACAATTCCGGCGTATACTCCGCCTGCAACGCCACAGGTTTCGCTATCAATCCCCCCTGATAGCTCCAGCACCGTCACCCCTGGAACACCCGCTGGTTTCACAGTGACTCGGGCAGGCACAGACAATTCTCAGCCGATGACCGTGAATTACACACTGGGCGGTACAGCCCAGAATGGGGTGGACTACCAGCAGCTACCGGGGAGTATCACAATTCCGGCAGGTCAGGATAGTGCAACAGTGCCACTCGTAGTACCCAATAACCCATCAGCCGATGGTAAAGCGATCGCCATCACTCTGGCTTCTGGAAATGGCTATCAACCGGGCAGTAACACAGGATTAAATTTCACCATTGACGTTCCTGCCGCGCCTCAGCCAGTCACGCTTCCCGTTCTGAGTGTCGGAGGTCTGGATCAGCCCCTCAGCTTTACCGTGACCCGCACAGGTAGCACCGCTCAACCTGCCACCATTCGCTATACCATCGGTGGCACCGCAGAACCAGGCGTTGATTATCAGCCATTGCCGGGGGGACTGACGATTCCAGCAGGCCAATCTACCGGACTGTTTCCAGTTCGATTACTGGCGGGCGCACGCGCTGGACGAACGATCTCCATTCAATTACAACCACAGACAGGTTATCAATTGGGAGATGCGGGGAAGACACAAACGATTACAGCAGAGGCGATCGCCGCAGCCAACCAGGGTAACCCACAGAATCCTCAACCAATCCCACAGCCAACCCTGATCAGCGCCGGATCTCAGGTTTCTCCCCCTCGTTTTATCATTACCCGATCGGGGTCAACAAATCAGCCGTTAACGCTACGATATACCACAGGTGGAACCGCAGAACCGGGCATTGATTACACGCCTTTACCAGGAACCGTGACCCTTCCAATAGGGCAATCCAGCACTGAAATTCTCGTTCAGACCCGACCAGGAGCACGACCGGGGCGCACTGTGCAACTGACGCTGGAAAATCCGATCACGGGTCAGACCGTTCTGAGCGCAATCACGCTGGAACCCATCCCTACTGCTGGGGGAATGCCGTCACCCACTCCCACTCCTTCTCCTGAACCTGTTGCAACAAACCGGACATCCAACGTGGCTCCACTGTTGGGCACAGCTGGAGTACTGGGGGGTATAGCACTCCTGGGCGGAAGCGCAAGCGGTTCAGCGATTGCTGCCTGTCCCGCAACCAGTGGGGGAGCGTTTGCTTCGCAGTTCCCCGGAGGGGTAATCGCCCAACTCCGGCAGATGGTGCAAGGTCAGCCACTGGGAAGCATTACCCTCCGTTCACTGATTTCGGAGGACGGAATTGCAGCAGCCGATCAGTTCACTCTGGCCGATCTGGCCGATTACCTGGCTTCAACAACGCTGGGCGATGTGCAGCAGATGAGCGGCCATGACCTGTCTCGTGTCACCCTGGCCGCTGCTGGCCTCTTCCCCGATACAACATTAGGGAACCTGATTCGCACTGCTTACAGTGGAGCGAAAACGGTCGGTGAAATACCCGGATTGGCCGAATACCTGATCACCCGTCAGGCTCAGGTGGTGGGCAACGGTCAAATTGCATCCCGTGAAGGGGGCGGCGCTGCTGTCACTGCGGCGGGTCTGGAGCAATTGTCGCTGACAGAACTGCTGAGCCGTTACCCATCGCTGGCAAGGGTGAATATGGGAGGAATGGCGATCGCTCAGGTACCAGGACTGCTGCAAATGCCCCTGTCCCGGATTCCAAACGCCAACGAAATGCCGCTAAGCCGTATTCCCGGACTGGACAAAGCACCCCTGAATCGACTTCTCCCATGCCTTGCAGAGGAAACCAGCACAGGATCTGGGGGCCTGACAGGTCGGTAAGTTTCAAGACAAGCATCTCCAACCTCACTTCCACGTCCTCCCATTCAATCATCCAGATGGGCCATTTTTCTCAACGCATTTTCTGTTTTCTCCTGTGCATCGTTCTATTCTGGACTTCTCCCCAGCTATCACCCGCCAGAGCATCACCCCCTCTACCCAATCTCTCCATCACTGATATTCCAAACCTGCGATTCCGGGATTTTCCTCCGATTCAGGTTACCGCTGAACTGATCGAAAATTTGCAGCCCGTCATGCCAGACAGACTGACTTTTGATTGGACGGTTGGCGATAGGGTGAAAGCAACAGACGTTCTACAAATTGGTAACTTTCAGCTTCTGGGGCTGACCGATGCCAGCATTGAGGACATTGCCAGAATTGCAGGTAGCACGTTAAACGGACAAACGATCGCAGACTTCGGAGAACTGATCGGCAGTTTAACGCCAGAGAATCTGATGTCAATTGCGGGGCTAAACATACAGGAAACCTTCCTGAACGATATTCCAGCGATCGCCTCCCTGGCAGCGCAGGTCATTGGTCTGGGGGATATTCCTGCGGAAGTGCCCGACCTTTCACAACTTCAGCAGTTCATTTCAGGACTGACCGATGTTTCTCAGGGGATGACTCCTTCAATTACCAGCCTGACGCAACTGCAAGAACTGGGCAGCAAAATTACCGTCAGGAAGTTTACTGAACTGGTTCCATCCTTTGGGCAGCAGGCGATCGCCAGCATTGGGGAGAAAGCACTGACGCAGGCAGGCAAACTACAGGATGCAATTCCAGGAATTCAACAGGTGGCTCTGGGCAACATTCCTGGAGCTGCACACCGTTCCTTGAGCAGCCTCAATCGCATTGGTTTTGAAAACCTCAGCATGGCACAGCTCCCGGCGGCGTTGAGCCTCGCCAGAGGCGTCATTGTGGGGGTTGCAGACGTGGCTTTGGGAACGCCCAGAGCACAGGAGGCCGACCGGGAACAGCAGCGGCGACGGATTATCAGCGGGGGAATTCCCGACCAGAATATGGTGCTGGTGGGAGGCGAATGCGGCGGTAACTCCTGCCCCCACTTTGAAATTGCAGTCACTGGAAACCCGGAGTACCACGGTGCTGCGTGGATGGATGCGGGGGGACAAAAAGTACCAGACGGGTTTGGCATTCTCTGCAAACCCTGGGACTGCAAAGGTGTTCCCGGCAATCACCCATTTGGGGCAGCCGTCCGCGTGCTGTTGACGGAGATTGATCAGACCAAAGCAACCGCAAATATCGGCATCTCCTTTCCCTGGTGTCAGAAGATTCCTTTTCAAGGACTGTCCTGTACGCCCTGGATCTTCCCCACGGCAAAAGGAATCACGCTGGGGCAGCTCAGCGAGGAATTACCCGTTGCGTTCATTCCACCCGGGCGCAGGGTAGACGGGGAAGTGACCAATAATCCATTTCCGAATCCCCATGCACCACCGATGGAAGCTTCAACGCTGACAGCCGCTGACCCTGCTGAACCGATTCCCCCACCCAAACCCTGTCCACCGGGCGATCGCACCTGTCTCCTGACCCATCCACTGCCCCGCAACAGCGGCGTTCCCCTGCACGGTTGGGGCGCTTGCAGGGACGGCTGTGGACGGCTACACAAAGGCGTCGATTTCCAGAGTGTCAAAGGCTTTCAAAACAGCTATTGCTACCGAATGCCCTGTGGAGAACCAATTGTCGCCGCCGCCGATGGAGTCATCAGCGAGATTACACCCGTTGGGGGGAGGTGTGGCGGCATTATTGAGATCCGTCACCCCGACCGGGGCATTTCAACCCGATATGTCCATCTGATTCAAATTAACGTTAGCCGTGGACAGCAGGTGACACGGGGTCAGCAAATTGGCATTGAGGGAGACGAAAAGCCGAGGGTGTGTAGTTTTGGGGCACATCTGCATTACGAGATTTGGGCGGGGGGTGCCCCTGTCAATCCCAGAGGCTATCAGCACGATCCACCGATTCGCGCCAGACATTGATATAGCGCTTCGCGCTTGGATAAGGTACCGATTTTTGTGAGAGAGCTGCGCTCAGAGCGGCTCTCTCACAAAAATCGGTACTTCACTGGAGCGAGAAACGCAATAATACCAGTTCAGGAGTAACCATGAAAAAATTAAGCGCAATCATATTCATTTCAGTGTTTCTACTTTCGCTGATTTCAATGCTTCTACTGCATACTAAATCAGTGTCTGCGAACAGTTTCCCAATCATTGCCGAAGACATTCGAAATCCTGAACACACGCCGATTCTGCAATCAGTTGCAGAATGTTTACCCCCAACACCAGTCACTTACGAAGACCCCTACCGATTCAGCCTCTTCGTTGCAGCCGATGACCCAGAGGTAGAAGGCGATCCAAACCCACGTAGACCCATTCGCTATCTGTATGTCCACGTCTTCAATTCCCCCACATCGAATGAACCCTGGCAGACCTTAATTGGCATCAAGCGAGATGGCTCCTGTCAGAACTACATTGCTCAGCAGGCGTTTATCAGCCTGACAAATTACATGCCCTTCTCAATGGCAAAGTTCTTCGCATCAAAATGGTACGACTATGCCGCGAATGTGATGTATCCCCCTGCCGACCAATTCTTTCAGAGAGTGCGAGATCTGGTAGAAAACGGGCGCATCCGGTTGGAGGAAGGGCAGCTAGACGTTGAACCCTGTCAACTTCTCCCGGAGCGGTTTGCCGCCCTGGCCGAACGGGGGATTAATGCGAATCGCTCGTTGTGTGAGGTTCTCCCCGTTGCCCGTCAGCCCTTCTGGGCTAAACCGTAGTTATTCCCTCGTCTCCACCGTGTGTTCTCTGTTGTTCACCTCTACCTCCACTGGGCAATGAACAACCTTTCAGCACAAGCAGATTTACCCCAACCCAAACCTGTTGAAACCGTAACCGATCGCCCCCCTAATACCATCAACCTGAACACCCTCTTTCCTACCGTCACACCCCAGCAGCTTTTGCTGCTCCTGGGATGTGCAGTAGCCTTGATTGCGTTGGGGCTTCTTCAACGAGACGTAAAATCCGGTTCCACTCGAAAAAACGCCAAAGCGAAAGGAAAGTGGGCCAGCCGGAAAGAGATCCTTGCGGCTCGAAAGCTGGCGATCAAACAGTTGAATGGGCGGCAACGTAAGAGTGCAGCCGTCTGGATGATTCGACCCACAACGCTGGTGTATCCCGACGAAGCCTGCGATTTTAAGGAGTTAAAAGGGGGCAAACGGCGTAAACTCGCGCCCAAGGTAGGAGCTATCTCGAAGGATCAGCCTGTTGTGGTCAGAGGTGAAAAGCAAGCTTTTTACAGCGAGTTTGAGAAGAAACGGTTGACGGCTGAAACCGTGTGGATTCCTGATACACAGCGCAGCATTATGGTGGTTGGTGCGCCAGGGTCTGGGAAAACCTTCTCTGCGATCGATCCAATGCTCCGCAGCATTGTGGAACAGGGTTACCCCTGTATTCTGTACGACTTCAAGTACCCGACACAGACCAGTGCGATCGCCGCCTATGCCCAGCAAATGGGCTACACCATTCGCGTCTTTGCCCCTGGATTCCCAGAGAGCGACGTACTGAATTTGCTGGACTTCCTCACGGGCGATCCCCAAGTCGATGCCTCCCTGGCCCGACAGTTGGCCAACGTATTGAATACCAACTTTAAGGAATCCATAGCTTCAAGCGATCCATTTTTTGACAATGCGGGGGATCAACTCGTTCAGGCCGTGATGATGCTGGCGCGACAGATGCCTCATGCAGACCTGATGACTGCCCAGGTGATTCTCTCTGCACCGCAACTGGTAGACCGTCTGTTTCCTGAGTCATCCGGTTTAGATCCGTGGATTCGTAAAGCATTTGACCAGTTATTTTCAGTCAAGGACTCAGAAAAGACGGTCTCCAGCATTATCGGTACGGCCACGCTGAACTTCACTCGTCTGATGATGGCAAAAATTCTCGCCTGCTGCGTAGGGAAAACAACGCTCCCGCTCGACCTGGACGGCAAAACGATGGTGGTGTTCGGCCTCGATCGGGAGATTCGGGACGTGGTTGCCCCAATCGTTGCCACTGCAATTCACATGATCGTCAACCGTAATCTGTTTAGAAAAGGGGGCAGGAAAGATCCGCTCTACGTGGTGCTGGACGAATTTCCAACGGTGAAACTGAAGCAGTTTGTCAACTGGGCCAATGAGTCGCGGTCGGATGGCTTCAATGGGATTATCGGATTTCAGAACAAGAGCCAACTGGAGAAAGCCTACGGGAAAGAATTGGCCCTGGCCATGATGGGCGGCTGTGCCACCAAATTTATCTTCAATCCTGGTGAGCTGGAATCGGCAGAGTACTTCAGCAAATACTTTGGTCAGGAGGAGATCGCCCGCAAAAACATCAGCAGGAGCAGCGGTAGCGGTAAAGGCAGTCGCAGCACCAGCCAATCGGTGGAAGTTGGGACGCGATCGCTCATCGCCCCAGAGGAATTTGTCAGCCTGCCACCCGGTACCTGCTACTTCACTAATCCAGCCTACTCCAACGATGAGATGGCCTATCTGCCCAGACGCCTCAAAATCAACCTGCCACCGCAAGAAATCAAACTGGCTACGGAGATTGAGGCACAGTGGGAGCCGTTGAGAAAGCAATTGATTCAGCGGATTGAGAAAGGCACCTTACAACAAATTCCAACCGAAGCAGATGTGCTTTTGAGAATGCGCGAGTTCGACGAGAAATTTCCCATTCCAAACGATGAAAAAGAAAAGGCTCCCAGTGCCGCAGATATTTTAGCGGGAATGTTCTAATGACTTCAAAAACAGTGAAATACGATGCCCAATTGCTGCAAGCACAGCAAAAGGCACGGCCCCCAACTGCTTCGGTTTAGAGACAAACGAAGCCCCTTAGAGGACGCTTGAGAAGATCAGTCGTCAGTCATAAAAGGGACTTGATCCCCCTAAATCCCCCTTAAAAAGGGGGACTTTGAAGCCAGTCCCCCCCTTATGTCCCCCTTGAGGGGGTAGGAGGTGTCAGGGGGACCAGGGGGGATCTCCATCGGCCATTCAAGTGCAACTGGCTGTAGAACCAACAAGATTTTTTCGTTTTTCAAGGAGTTCATCATGTTACCTGAATCGCAGATCAGAGAAATACTGGTCGATCGCCCCGACCTGATTGACACCGTTCTGGAGGCCCAACAGCTCCCGTCCAAACCGTGGGAGTATCGCCCCGACATGCTGGCAATCCTGTTTGAGGGCGTTCTTGTCGCCGCTTACAAGCAGAAAAAGAAGCTTTTTAGCTTAACCCTCCCTGCAGATTTCAAGCCTGAAGTGATTGAAATCTACGGCGACGAGGAATTGCTGCTCGTTAAAGCCAGCGGCGAGATGCTGGTGAACCGTTTACCTGACAACGTGGGATGGACAACCTATGCAGCCCAGTGATCGCAACCCAGAGGTCAATAAAGACACAGCCCAAACCATCAAGATTAAACCAGAACAGCCACCCCGGCTGCGAATTGAGTTTGGCAGCAATACCGTTTACCAGAATAGTGCTAAAGCTGGCGATCGCCCCGTCAACAAAATGAATCGGTCCAAGTCGCTGCTGCTGGCCGCAGTAGTCCTGATAGCACAGCAGATTGAACCGCCGAAGCTTGAGGGCAAAATTGAGGCCAAACTGCCGGGAACCATTAACATCAACCTGGGTGACGAGCAGATTCTGCATTACTCAAAAGGGATGATTAATGTGAATGCACTCACAGAAACCAGC
The DNA here is from genome assembly GCA_964630955.1 of uncultured bacterium. Classification (GTDB taxonomy): domain Bacteria; phylum Cyanobacteriota; class Cyanobacteriia; order Elainellales; family Elainellaceae; genus CAZVXA01. The sequence continues at coordinate 36,870 of CAZVXA010000017.1, forward strand.
AAAACCGCGATCGCAAAAACGCTCAATCTCGAAACAGTCATTCAGGAATTGACCGGGATAGCCGAGAACTTGCGGGCCAGTTCCCAGGTGGAAACCATCATGCTGGGAGACCTACAGGAGCAAATTAGCGACCCCATGCAGCAGTGGCTCCTGGAAGAAATGCCAGAAGTGCAGGCTCCAGATTTCATAGAGAAGCTGGCAATAACAGTCGCAAAAACACCGCGACACTTGTTTGAGGTAACTAAACAGAAGATCAAGGAAATTTACACCTGGCAGGCCGTTGAGATTGGCAAAGTATTGACTGCCAGTCCAGCCGCAGAAGCAGGCAGCTTCAGGGGCAATCAGTTCACCTTTCAGCAGGCGGCAAACGAACTGACAATCGCCCGCAATCGGGACGGAGCAGTGATTCTCTCCAGTAATGGAGAAACGGTGTCATCTCGCATGACGGATGCAGAACTGTCAACGATCGCTAAGTCTGCCCAGGGATTGGCGGAGCAACGGGGAAGCACCCGTCAACCGACAAAGGAGGTGGCCCGGTAATCTGCCGCTCCGCTTCCGCTACCAGAATGGGATCGCCCGATTCCAGATAAGCTTGCACCCGCTCAGCCTGCGCCTGCTGATGGGCAACAGCTCGATTGCTTAGCTGCCGCTGGGTTGGACTGACTGCTGTTCGGGCGATCGCTTTCCCCCGCTCAATCTCCAACAGAACCATTTGTATCCACCGAGGAGTATCCTTTCGCAACTCATCCATGAAGTTTGGAGGATTCACAGAAGCCCCCTTGCTTTCAGGGACGGAAGCACTCAGAAAATTACGACCTGCATCGTGATTTTGAGGTGCTTCAAATGGACTGAAAGTAGCGCCTGCTGCCTCATTACATCCTCTAGCATCTAATAAGCTTGGACTGTCTTGTGCCTGGGAAGCATCCCCAATGCTTTCCCAGGCACAGGCAGTAGAAGAAGCTGGGGGGTTCGGGGGGTTTTCCACAGACAAAATCTCAGGGGATGATTGCAAATGAGCAGGATGCCAGAGGTCACGATGTCGATAGAGGGAGCTACCACCGATGCCGTACTCCAAAAGTGCATGAAATCGTGTCGTTGCAGTTGCCGGAAGTACGTCTTTGTTCAGCAGATCGGCGATCGCCCCACGAATTCGATCCCGTGCCTCTTGTTGCTGTCGTTGATTCCATGACAGGAACTGACCTTGATGATCTGGAAGTTGACGAGATTGCTTGCGACGGTATCGAAAATGAAAGTAATGGCTGCCCTCAACGGATCGCGCCCATTCTTCTGCTCGTTTCTCAATTTCGTGCTGATGGCGACACCACTGTTGGTACCCAGGTAGTGAAGTTGCAACACGAACAATGTCATCCACCAGGGGCTTTCCTTCCAGGGGCTGAGCACCACTTAGAATGTGGCCAAACACATAAGAGCGCATTGCAATACGGCCTAGAAGGTAATTGGTCTGTCCAAAATCACTCCACCCCACTTCAATCTCAGCATTCAGATCGTTGAGAAACTTGTCAGCTTTGCCAGACAAACCATAGTGTCGCCGTCGAGCTGCCCTGAGGAGTTGTTCTAATTGGGCAGAATCCACAAGATTACGGCTCTGAGCAAATTGCCACTGATTCAAAAAAGCACTTCTGCTGGTATAAGTTGGTTGCCAGTCCTGATTGAGAAGATAGGAGCCAATTTGCAGGGGTAGCCTATGAGCTGCATAAAGACTGGGATGACCTTCAGTCACAAACGGTTTCACGTTCGGAAAAAGTTCAAGCTGACCAAGAGCAATGTGAAACCCCGCATTCTCCAGCAGTGTCTGAAGCGCAAGGGCAATCTGCCAGGTTTTCTGATGCTGATCAAATGGGAAGTAAAGATGAATACCACCGCTGTAGGAGCTGGTGCAGCAGACATGGGCAACCAATCCCAGCGGTTCCAGTGCTCCGACAATGCGAGAAATCGCCTGAGTATCCTGTTTAGGGTGATAGGGACTCTTGTGATCAATGTCAATCAGACAATAACGCGTTTGTGAACCGAACCGGACACCATAGAGAAAACTACCCTGATTGATCAGGCGATCGCTCAGGGGATGACGGCTTTCGGTTTGCCACTGAAGAGATTCGCCAACCGCACAATGACCCGCAAAGATATAGTCAAACCGATGGGGAAACAGCGCTAGAAACGGATCGTCCGTCCCCTGTAAGCCTGGAGAACAAAGGGATTGGCTTGACCTGTCAGATTCTTTTTTGTATCTCTGGCGGTTTGCCACTGCCGTACTCTTCAGGATCAATCAAACATCATGGTCCAAAGAGATTTCTGCAAAAGAAATTACCCGTCGTGTGGATATCTCTCCCACTGCGCGGGGGAGATATCCACACGACGCTGGTAAACTCATTGCTAGAAATCTCAGGATCGTGAACAAATTAACCTGTAATTGTTTTTAAGAGAGGTGCGGCGAAGCCCGCGCCTCTCTCAAAACTGAGTTTGGAAATTTGCAAAAATGGGATGCTCCCAGCCGCGCCTCTCTCAACAACAATTTGGTTTTATTTAATTCGCGATCCTTAGAAGACCCACTCTGTAGAGTTGACACAAGGCAGCACTTGAAATTTAGCCAGTCAAATCTATGAGCGGTTCTCGTGATCATTAAACAACTCGTTTAGGGCTGTTCTAGTTCAGTCAACTTGCGTTGAGAATCCCTCTCTTAGATTTGTCAATTTCCCTGAAACGATTGCCAGCACTAAGTTCTGGCAATGATTTGTTCTTTGATCCTAGAACCGAAAATTTTTTAGAGCAATTTTTCGTGTCGGCATACTAGAGTACTATTTAGTAGCCAGATCACTGATGTTGCTGGGATCTAGAACCCCTGGCAACAAAATCACCGGATAAGCAGCAGAAAACTGAATGCCAAATGTTCCAGGATCCTAGAGAGTCTGTCAACTCTGGCAATTCCAATCTTCACTTATTGTTGTATGAATCTAGAATCTCCTGTCAATTTGTCAATCGGTGTCCCCACCAGGGAAGCAAAAGCCAGCAATTACAGTCAAGCTGCTGGAATCTAGAGTGATCTGTCAATTTGTCAATTTCGAGAAATACGGCGAAGTCTGAGGGATCGAGCTGTAGAGTCGTCGAAGTCCCTGCACCCCTCGCAAAATTTTTTTGTTGCTGTATCAGGAACTGGACTTTTGACTAAATCACGCTGATTTTTCCCGAAACGCTGACTGCGTCAGCGTTTCGGGAAAAATCAGCGCTAAATTGAATATGCTGCGAAACGCCCTCAAAGAGGGCATTTCGCAGCATTATAGGGAAAATAGTCAAAAGTCCAATCAGGAACTGACAATGGGAGATTCCACCAGTAAGACATGCTGCATGAATCTAGAAAGTCCTGTCAATTTGTCAACTGCTGGAAGTGGACACTACTCGGATTTATAGGGCTTCGCGCCTGGATAAAGTACAGCTAAGAGCCTATCCGAAAACCCAAATTCTGGAGGGCGCGGAGCTACAGCTCCGCGCCCTCCAGAATTTGGGTTTTCGGTTTTCGGATAGGCAATAAATGCTGCTTAATTCTAGAATTGAAGTCAATTTGTCAACCGACTCCCTCAACTGGCATCGCTCAACTGAAAAATACTGCGGAAGTTCCTGCCTACAGCCTTTTCCACGCAAATCAGGTAGAGATTTCGGAGGGCAGGGGTAACGATCACACACCTTTTCGAGGTTGTCGCCTGATCCTAGAGTGATTGTCAATTTTGGCAATTGTTAAGGTAAGTAAATATTGGTTTAATTGGATACAATCCCCGGTATTACTGCTGATGAGTTCCCTTGATCCTCATGGTTAAAGCCTTCTGGCGGATAAAGGATGAGAACAATTCAGCCGCTGACTGTCAGACTATAGCTAATGTTGAATGATCCTAGAGCTGAAGTTGTTAGATCCTAGTCTTTGTGCGCTGTTAAAAAATGGGAGAGCGATCGCCCAAATATCCATTCCACAGTAAATCTAGGACTTGTACAGGAGCATCAAAACTTCATCCATCTCGATTGAATTGACACAACCGTCAACGCAATGGAGCTTCTTTGCACGAAGCAGTATACTATGGCGATGTGTATGAGCTTGACGTACTGCCCGTGACTCGGCTTAACAATCTTGCTTTAGATCCAGGTTCAATTCTGACAGAGCCGCTGACTGCTGCACCTGAGCTGATTTCGCTCGAACACAAGCAGGTGCAGAAATACGCTGCAAAATTAAAGGCAGGCAAGTCGTTTTTGAATCTGGTGCTGGTGAATGTAGCAACCGGGATCAATCAGTTTCGATTGCGTCTTGCAAATAAACGGCTGGTCGGGGATGCTGACCTGATCAATCTTTACGGCGAGACAGAAAAAATTGGGGCGCTGCAAAAGCAAACGATGCTGCGCCTGGAGCGCCGTTTCCGTTCAATCCTGAAAACTGATGAGTTCTGGGAACAGACTGCAACCTGGATATTGACACGACTAGAACAGTGGCGACAGGAAGGATTGATGCCCTCCGACTGTGCTGTGGTTGGGGTTCTCTCACTGGATTCAGAAACCGATTTGACCGATAGCGATGAGTGGCGAGAGTCATTTGTCATTAGTGCCTGTGCCTTCCACACAGCCAGTCAGTGGCTGAGGCACCTGGATCTATCAGGGCACAGCGCGACTGAGATTGACAAATTACTGGGGATTAAATCTGAGACTCCGGTTACGACAAAAGAGGAACTGTTTCAAGACGCAGACATTGAGAGGGTCGCAACCGGATACCCAATCCTCACAGGTGCGCAGGCGCTGATTAACTCTCAGTGGGAGGATGGGGAGCACCCGTACTGGGAAAAGCTGGTAGGTGAAGGCTTTATCCAGCACCACATTGTTCGCCAGAGTCCCAGAAATCAACAGATAGAACTGGTTCCGGGGAAAGCAGCCTGGGAAATTATTAACCAGTTTGGGCCTGAAGCAGCCTACGTGTTTTTGATTTTTTCAGCCTATGCGACGGATTCTGAACAACCCTGGGCAGAGCAAATTCGCCTGAAGGGGACTGATCTGATTCGGCTGTTTGGATGGGACAAGCGCACTGATATTACCATTGCGCAGAAGCTGAAAAAAATCGGCCATCTAGTAGAACTGGTCTGTAGTCTCTCTGTGTTGATTAAAAACATCAACATTGGAACCAAGCGCTACAACGTGGAACGGGGTGCCATGTGGATACTGGAGGGCCTGGGGTATTCAGGACAACTGGCGCTGACGATGGATGCGAATAAGCCAGAATCTCCGACCTATGAGGCGGGTGAACCGGATGAGTTATATATCAAAGTGCGACCGGGCATCTGGACAGAGAAGTTTTTAAACCGGGATTTGAATGCTCAGGAATCGCTCTTTCATTACGGTTACCTGGCTAAAAGTACGCTTCAGATCAACCCTTATCGTCAGCGATTGGCCTCAAAGCTGGCGATCTTCCTCACAATTATGAGTCGGATTCGGGATGATGGTCGCTATGAGGTTCAGACATTACTGGAACGGGTAGAACCGAAGGAGTTGCTGGAGGCTGTTCAGGAGGATCGTTCTCGGCGAGTCAAGTTGATTAACCAGTGGGATAGCGCACTATTAACGCTGAAAGAATTGGGGTGGGAGATCGCGTTTGACTCGGTGACTTACCCGGAAAACATTCGCCCTGCCTGGTCATTGAATGATGATTCTGGTTCTGGCTACCGACCCCGCAACTGGCTCTCAACCTGGTTGAAAGCCATCGTGGTTATCAAGCCTTCAATTAAGATTCAAGAAAAACTGGGGGCACAAACCCCGATGGTTCTCAAACCATCACGGGTTTCCCCACAGCCACCACCACTGACGAGTGAAACGATACAGGCTGCACTGGACGCCAAAGGAATGACCAAGGCTCAATTGGCAGATGCCTTGCAGGTCGATCGCTCACTGGTGACCCGCTGGTTAAAAGGTCAGCGCACAATTCAACCGAAACATCTAGAGCAGATTAGAGTAGTACTGGGCGACGTTGTACCAACGGAGGACGCTCGTTCCCTTCGAAATAGGGCCTGACTGCGGCACATTTAATTTCAGCGCCGATTTTCCCCGAGACACTGATGGAGTCAGCGTTGCGGGGAAAATCGGCGCAATTTAGTCAAGAGTCCAGTCATCATTGCGGGGTCGGTCTCTTGCCACCGCAAAAACTGGGAGGGCAAGATGAGAGGTTTCGGCCCGATCTCACGCCGAGGGGCGAGCTGTCAAAGCCCCTTGACCCCTACAAAACTTTCGGTTTGCTGTACGATTTCTTGTGTAATGTTCGCGATATAATCCCTGTAGTTACACAAGAATCTGATGCCTCGCCCCCCTTCCCCTGCGACTCTGCGTGCTGCTCTACTACGCCTCGATATCGACCAAAAACGATCGCTCCTGGCCTGGTTTCAGGAGGCGATCGCCCTCGAAGAACAGCAAACCCTGCTTGAAGAACTTCAGTCACAGAACGCGATGGTTGGGGAGCCGCGCCACTTTGAGGGTAAGCTTTACCAGCAGGAGAAACGCCGTTGCGGAAAGTCCGGTTGCCGCTGCATGACTGGAAATTTGTTTGAGGTGGGGCATGGCCCCTACTGGTACGCCTACTGGCGAGAACAGGGTAAACTGCGGAGTCGGTACATCGGAAAGCGCGTGCCCTGGGGGCAGGAGTAGCGTATGGGTCGCCGCATCAATGCCAAGTGTCAGCACTGTGCAACCCTGACTGTCGAAGAGGCGATCGCCCTGCATGGCCCCAATGGCGACAATTGCTGGAATCCCGGCAATGTCAATGGGTGGGGCTATGACTGTCATCGGCGGCGATCGCACTACCGCCACCGGGACGACATCAACCGCACCCGTCGTAGACTCAGGCGCAGTGGTAAGGTAGAGGCAGATCCACTTCCAACGGTTGAGGGTTATCTGGAGCTGTTGCCTGCGCCTCCCTCAACTGCCTTTGCTGCGGTACTGGTATTGTACCGAAATCACAAAGACGCGCCCGTTCATGCAGTGGGTGCGGAGATCTGGCAGGGCGATCGCAAAGTCATGGACATCAAACCAGTTCACTGCATGGGGATGCGCGGCAATGAGGTGACAGCGTATATTCAAGACGTGCTATCTCAGCTACACCAGCAGTTCCGGGTTTCCCGGTTCGAGGATGTGGTCAAAGAACTCCCAGTTAGTCAGTGTCCGATTGTCCCCTGCCCTTTGAAGGCTAATCCGTGATGATTCAGCACCAGTCGTATTGGACCGGTTTCAAATGGGTGCTTGAGCAGGCGATCGCCCACCCTGAATCTGCTGACCTTGCCCAACTCTGGAGTGAGGTCGAGCAGCGTCTCGGAAAACTGGAGCGGGATGAAAAGTTGCGGCTGGCGGGGGAGGCGATCGCCCAACTCGCAGAGATTTGCTATGCCCGTGCGGAGTGGATGCTGGGGGATTGGGACAGTCGCTGGAGCGATCGGCCCATCGAGGAACCCATCCTGACAGAAGATATGTTGTCCGGTTTCCTGCGGCAGAGTATGAGCCTGAATCTGGAGTCGATGCTGGAGGACTTTATCCAGACTCGTAATCGTCAGACGCCGGAGGATTCAGTCGTTGCGGAGGTTGAGAAGCAGGCGGTACTGGACTGGTTAGATCAGGAAGAAAAGGAACGGGCGCTGTCAGTGGCTCACGATGAGAATGTCAGTGAGTGGATTGGGCTAATTCAGGCGTGGTTGGATGCACACCAGCAGAAGGGAATGTTTAGCGCGATTGTCCACGATCTGCAAAGTCGGGATGCTCATCTAACGCCAATCGCGGTCTGGCTGGGTCTGCTGCTTGGCGGTTTTGAGATACGGGGGGGAGAGCCGTTCTATAGCCGTGACTTTTTTGTTTCTGGTCGCCCAGGTCAACGGGAAACAGGTACAACCTTGATCTGAGCCAGGGTTTGAGGGGTAACATCACAGTCTGGCAGAGCGTGGTGGGGCCATTCCAGGTATGATTCAGGAACTTTCTGCCAGCAGTGACGGCAAAACCAGTAGATGCGGGTCTCATGGGAGCGCTCAGGGCTGTGCCAGTGTTGGATGCATCGGATCAGACGATTTGAACAGTAAGGACAGGACTTCATCCGATTTCCTCGTTTCAATTCCAGGCATTCTCAATTTAGGAAGTGGTGGTGAAGAAATTATGAGGATCGGAGCGTTTCCAGTATCTGACGTTCTAGTAGGAGTGGCTGAAAGGGTTTGGCAATGACGCCTGATACATCCAACTGCTCTAGAAGGTTGGCACCAATCAGGTAGGCTGTTGCCGTTAGTAGAACCACGGGAATGGAGCGGGTGGAGGGGGACGATCGCAGCTTTTGCAGAAATGTCAACCCATCCATCTCAGGCATCACGATATCCAGCAGGATTACATCTGGCTGTTCGATCACTGCCATTTCCAACCCTTCCCGTCCAGATGCTGCAACCAGAACTTCCCAGTGGTTGTTTAACTCCAGGCAAATCTGAACCGCCAGACGGATAGGCGCTTCATCATCAACCAGCAAAATCCGCTTTTTCGCAGGAGAGTGGGATTCTGAACGGCTCTGATTATCTAAAATTGCAGCAAACATACCGTCCTCTCCCCTGTACATCGGGGGGCTTGTTTCAGTGTGTTTACAATAAGCAGCAAATCTGAGGATTTTCTGAGGGAGAACTGCCTGGATACAGCGCTTTGTGCTGGGAACGAACCAAAGTTTTATTGAGAGCCGCGCTCAGCGCGGCTCTCAATAAAACTTTGCTCCTCACACGCTTGAAAAGCGCTGTATTCGTCCTTTTTTTTTGCGTTACCTGGCCAGAATTTCGGCAACCTGAGCTGCCAACTGGGTGGGAGCAAAGGGTTTGATGATGACGCCTGCAAACTCCTCTGTGAGGGGGGCGATCGTCTGAGGCTCAGTTTGAGCAGTTAATAGAATGACGGGAATCGTTCGAGTCGCAGGATTCTTGAGCAGCTGTTGAAACACTGCCAAGCCATCCATATCAGGCATTGACAAATCGAGTAAAATTGCGTCGGGTTGTTTTGTTTCCGCAAGCTGTAATCCTTCTTCACCCGAGTCGGCAGTCAGCACTTGATAGTTTCCCATCATTTCTAAACATAGACAGACGGCCTCTCGAACCGGTTTTTCATCATCCACAACCAAAATACACTTGAGACTCATTTGATCAACCACCATAACCCTTTGTTTCTGAGCTTAATGGGCTTCTTCCTCAAGGGGGAGTTTCGCTGGCATGATCATTCTATCCAAATAGTTTTATGAGGGGGATGCCATGCCATACGACGAACGCGAGCAGCGACCACTGCCTGAGTCAATCCAGTCTCTTCATGCCAGTCCTGAAAGACAGGACGGTTTTGAGGAACTGTGGGCGATCGCCGAGTCCCACCTCATCCGCTACAGCGGCAACTTCACACCGATGCTGATTGAGCGGGCAAAGGGCACCTATCTCTATGACCAATCGGGACGAGCCATTCTGGATTTTACTTCCGGGCAGATGTGCGCCACCCTGGGGCACAACCACCCGGCAGTGATCGAGGCCATCCACAAAGCCTGTCAGGAGGTGCTGCATCTATTTAGCGGGCTGCTGTCGCCGTCGGTGGTGAAATTGGCCGATCGGCTCACCCGCCTGCTCCCCGATTCCTTGCAAAAAGCCATCTTTTTGAATACCGGGAGCGAGGCGAATGAGGCTGCAATTCGGATGGCAAAGCTGCACACTGGTGGCTTTGAAGTGGTGGGATTGAGTGCCTCCTGGCACGGGATGACCGCCGGAGCGAATGCCAGCACCTTTATTGCCGCCCGCAAGGGATACGGCCCCACGATGCCGGGCACCTACTCGATTCCAACCCCGAACTGCTACCGCTGTCCGGTTCAGCACTGCAAAGACCGCTGCGATATGACCTGCCTGGAGGTGGGTTTTGCGATGGTAGATAACCAGTCCGTAGGAGCCTACGCCGCTGTGATCGTAGAACCCATCCTGAGCGCCGGGGGCATGGTGGTGCCGCCACAGGGATATTTTCAACGGCTGCAACAGCTTTGTCAGGAACGGGGGATGCTGTTGATTCTGGATGAGGCACAAACTGCCTTTGGACGAACGGGAACCACCTTTGCCTTTGAGCAGTTGGGTATTGTTCCCGATATGCTGACGCTTTCGAAAACCCTGGGGGGCGGTTTACCACTGGCGGCGACCGTGACCAGTGGTGATGTCGAGCAAGACTGTTTCGAGAAAGGTTTTCTCTATTACACCTCCCACGTGTCAGACCCGATGCCTGCCGAAGTGGGACTGGCGGTGTTGCAGGTACTGGCGAGTGAGAATCTGAACCAGCGATCGCAACAGATGGGGGAATATCTGAAAGCTGGCTTACTCGAACTCCAGAACCGCTACGAGATCATTGGCGATGTGCGAGGCCGGGGGCTTTTGCTGGGGGTAGAACTGGTAAAAGACCGGGACACCCGACAACCCTATCCAGAAATGGGGGCAAAAATCACCCGCCGCTGTCTGGAACTGGGGCTGAGTATGAACATTGTGGCGTTGGCTTCGATGGGTAGCGTCTGGCGAATTGCGCCACCCCTGACGGTGACAAAAGAGGAACTGGATCAGGGACTGGCCATTCTGGATCAGGCGATCGCCGATTGCCTCCACGCCACCTGATACCGACTCTGTTGGTGATTGAGGTGGTTTGTTTTTGGTGAGACGCCTTCACAGCAGGCATCTCACCAAAAAACAAACCGCTATTTGATATAGCAACCGAAAGGTTGATGAGGACGGGGTGCAGGGGGTATGCCCCTCAAGGGGTCAGGGGGCACCGCCCCCCCACTCCTTCCTCACAACTGATTTAGGATTGCTGTATGATGAATATACAAATCGGAAAGACCACTGCATATTGCTTCCTGGTCGCTCCTGATTTCGTTGAATCGGCACTCCCGCCCTCCACTTCCATGCAGGTTCTACTGATTCACGGTCTGGCCCGGACTTCGCTCTCCCTTCTTAGTCTGGAGTGGCGCTTGCAGGCAGAAGGCCATCGGACAGAACACTTTGGCTACTTTGCATTTGCCGAAAGTTTCGACCAAATCGCTGAACGGCTCTGGCAGCGCTTCAATATGCTGGCGCGGCAGGGGCCATACGCTGTAATTGTGCATTCTTTGGGCGGCGTGCTGACCCGTGCTGCCCTTAGCCTGGGAACTGTGGCGGCCCCCGAACACATCATCATGCTGGGCACCCCCAACCAGCCCCCTCGATTGGCGCTTCTGGCCTGGAATCTATTCCCTTTTCGCTGGTTCACCGGGCAATGTGGCCTGAATCTGACCCGTCCGGAGTTCTACCAGACGCTACCGGGGCTATCTGCGCCTTACACCATCATTGCGGGAACTGGAGGGCCGACAGGAATACTCAGTCCATTTGGAGAGGAGGCAAATGACGGCATTGTCGCGCTGAATGAGACACGCCTTTCACCCCAGGATTCGATCATTGAGTTTCCCGTCTGGCATACGTTCATGATGAACTACTCGGAGGTTCAGGCTGAGGTGTTGCGGGTTTTACTGACTTAGAGCCTATCTGAAAACCCAAATTTTGGAGGGCGCGCCGCTACAGCGGTGCGCCCTCCAAAATTTGGGTTTTCGTTATTCGGATAGGCGCTTAGACAGATGTCTGTTTTTCTGTGATCAATCGGTCCAACTCCTGCTGCATTGTCCGCCGAACCCGCTCATAACATTCATCTACATAATCGAAATCCTTTGCAGCGACATCCCCATACCGTTCAAATGCGATCGCCGGACAAACCCGGATGTGCAATGGGATCGGCAGCGGAATGTTAGGCAGTGGCCCGACGGCTAACCCCCAGGGCAGTCCCAGGTAGATCGGAAAGACCCCCGGATCGATATCCAGAAGCCACGGCAAACCCCACTGGTGGAACTGCTTGACCTGGGGATACAGGTCTGCCAGGACGATCAGTGTGTCGTGGGCACCCCAGGAAATGACTGGGACGATAGGGACTTCTTTTCTGAGTGCCAGTTTAACAAACCCTTTGTGGCCAAAGAAGCACACCTGATCTCGCAGGCTGTGGGGCCGAAACACGTCCCGTGCACCTCCAGGGTAAATTAACACAGCGGCATTGTGATCGAGTGCCTTCAAAGCCATCCGGGTATGGGCCTGGAGAGCGCCCACCTGAGCCGCCAGACGGGCGACTCCAGGGAATGCCCGCCACATTTTAGGTTCCATCAGGGCGTAGGCAGGGCGATCGCTGCTGAAGTGCTGAAACCAGTCATAAATGGTCATGACGGTATCTGGGGACGCCAACCCACCGTTGTGACTGCCTACCAGCAGCAGCTTCCCCGCTTTGGGGACATGCTCCCACCCGTCGGCTTTGACCCGAAAGTAATTGCGGTAGAACCAGCCGATCAGGGGGAGGAGCCGCTGAATCACCTCAGGATTGCGATCGTCCAGCGACCAGCCTGTCAACGTGTTAGAAGGTGCAAGCGTTGCTTTGAGAGCCAGTGTAGCGAAATCGTTTGCTGCCGCAGTGAAATGAGAGAAGTCCTGCACAAGTTGAATAATAATGTGAGCGATGCCGATTGAAGTTTATCGTAAAGCAGAATGAGCGATCGCCCTAAAAATGAAGATTTGTGGATATAGTGCTTTGCACTGAGTTCTGGACTTTTGACTAATTTTCCTGTAATGCCGCGAAACGACCTCGCAGAGGGCGTTTCGCGGCATATGTAATTCTAGCGCCGATTTTCTCCAAAACGCTGACGCAGTCAGCGTTTTGGAGAAAATCGGCGCAATTTAGTCAAAAGTCCAGTGAGATAGAAACAAAGTTTTTGTTGAGAACCGCGCTTGCAAAGCAATGTATGTTCAACAATACAATAAGCCGAACCGTTCATGCAGCTTCAGGATTAACTCTTTTAAAACCCGCAGGATTGTTGATTTTTCGTGCGTGAAGCGCACGAAAAATCAACAATCCTGCGGGTTTTAAAACACTTTCTAATGGACACGCGAGAAGAGGCAATCGTTTGCCAACGAAATCAAAGGCTGACATCTTCAGAAAATCCTCAAGATTCTTGCTTATACTTGTTCCAAGTAAGTGAGCGTGGACAAGTTGAAACCCCAAAAGCTGTTCCACCCTTCGACTTCACTCAGGGCAGAACAGCTTTTGGGGTTTCAACCTGAATCGCCCCTACCTACTTAGTAGAGGGGGATCATCGTTATTCCTGACTCCTTGCTAACCAGGAGGAAGCGGTATGTTGAACAAGATTTTAGTCGCGATTGATTACTCAGACTTTAGTAGGCATGTTCTGGATCAGGCGATCGCCCTGGCAAAAAAAGTAGGGTCCCAGATCACATTACTGCATGTCCTCACATCCAGAGACTCTGGTTATCCCGACAATTCCATCTTTACTCCCTTTGACTTTATTCCTGCGGAGTCAAAGCGCTATACCGAAATCATGCAGCGCTATGACCAGCAGTGGCAGGAGTACATGGACAGGAACTTGAAGATGTTGCAATCCTTCGCCAGAGAGGTAGAAGCTCAAGGGGTTGAGGTGGATTATGACCAGCGCTTTGGTGAGCCGGGGAGTACCATCTGTGACGTGGCACAGGATTTATCGGTCGATACAATTGTCCTCGGCAGACGGGGGCATCGGGGCGTGAGTGAACTGTTCCTGGGCAGCACCAGTAACTACGTCCTGCACCATGCCCCCTGCTCCGTCTGGATTATACAGAAGCGGTTTGATGCTCCAGATTTTGAGATGGCGGCACAAAAGACTGTAACGGTTTCCTGACAGCGCGAAACATACCGAACCGACACAAACCTGTGCCAAAGGCAAGCCGCATCAGCAGAAGGGTCGGTACTTCTCGCAGGGACTTGAGGAAGCCTGAAAACCCGAACTTCACCAATCCTGCAGGGCGGGCGATACCCTGCCAGATAGAATCCAGCCAGGAGGGGAGCGTCTCCTGCGTCCAGTCGGCGGTAGTCACTTCTCCTGCGACCAGCCCCGTCTCAACCAGTTGTTCTGCAAACCCTTCAATGCTGGCAAAAGCAGGGTGTGCCCACTGATCCAGCAGTTGCTGCATGACGGGTTTTTCCCAAAAGTTCAGGGGTTGCTGGCGATCATCCCGTTGATTCCAGTCAGCCACCACCAGGATGCCGCCTGGTTTCAGTACGCGCATCAATTCCCTGGCAAATTGGGCTTTGTCAGGCATATGGGGGCCTGCTTCCACTGACCAGACCACATCAAAGCTGGCGTCGGGGAACGAAAGCGCCAGAGCATCGTCCACTTGAAACCGGGCATTCACCTCTGGAGGCGTTAGTTCCTGGGCGCGTTTCACCTGCTGTGGGCTAATCGTCACCCCGGTCACTGCAAAGCTGTAGTCCCGCGCCAGAATGCGGCTACTGCCGCCAATGCCGCAGCCCACATCCAGAACTGTGGTACCTGCCGAGAACTGGTCGAGGCCACCCCAGCGCACCATCTCATGCACAAAGTCATGCTTCGCGGCCAGAAAGTCTTTGCGGCGGGGCGGTGAACCGTAGTGCCCCAAGTGGATGTGTTCGCCCCAGTAAAATTCCAGAATGCCATCGTTGGTCCAGTCGTCGTAGGAGTTGGCGACGGAATCAGCGGTCTGGTACTTACGGGGAGACAGCAGGTAAATGGCCAGTCCAACCAACAGTAGAAACAGCAGAGCACCGCCTGCCCAGAGGATCTCGTTCATTATGTTCAGAGTTTCAAAAGCAGCTTTGCCACGATTTCAGTTTAGGAGATTTCCAGCAATGAAATGATCTGCGTTGTGTGGGTGGTTCTCCGCGTAGTGATGGGAACCACCCACACAACGGGTATCTTCTTTTGCGGAAATCTCATAGCAGTTCTCAGTCTAGTTCAGGACAGGTTGCCGTGTGAGAGCCGCACGGAGCATGGCTCTCACACGACAACCTGTGGTTTGCTGGAGCGCGAAGCGCTATATCTTCAGCCTCTTCTTCCCGGCAGAGAATCCGTTTGAAACTCTGCCCAGCGCTGCTGTACCTGGTCATAGCAGGCCGATGGGGAAGGCATGAGGTTTTGCAGCACATTCAGATCGACTGCACCATTGCCGATCACCAGCAGCGCGATCGCCCGACTCGGATTATAGTTGCCGATCGCCCTTAGCAGTGCAGTGACCGTTTCCGGCTCCAGTTCAAATCCCCGCAGATAGGAGACAATCTGAACCTCAGGCACATAGGTGTGCTCAAACGCAACGGTTTCTACGGTCCAATCGATCGCGCCAGAAATCTCCTCCAGAACGCGACACACCACCATGCCTCGACCATCGTTGAGATACCCCTTCCAGGCGGCGTGACCCAGCAGCAGAATGTTTTGTTGAATAAACTTGTTTTGCCAGTAGCCAAAGTAGCCCTGCCAGAGATCAGGATGCTCCCGCATTGGATGCCTCCTGGCCATACATTCGATCCCTCATCCGTACCTCGCAGATAGAAATAATAGTACATTTGTTTCTCGGCGGAGAAACAATACAGTCGGTGGGCATCCTGGCTTATGAGTATTGGGTTTCAGGCTTCAGGTGATAAGTTTCAGGTTTCAGGGGATCAGCCCTGCTAACACCGATTACCTACCACTGATTCCCGATTCCCAAATCAATTTACAGTTGCGGGACAGCGGCAGACTTACACTGCTCTTTCCCCCTTGCATCTGATGGCTGACCCCCACCAGAGCCGACTGAAGTGTTTGAAGAATACCATGATTCGAGGGCGATCGCCCTGGTGGGTCGTTTAGCGGTAAAACGGTCTCTCTCACGACTTGCGGTGGTGGCAACACTTTACAAACCAGGGCGGTCAGTCTCTCGACTGTTGCTGGTCGAAAGATAAGATACAGCAGGATGAACTACCCCACCGCACGGGCGGATGGGGTTTCAATCCCCAATTCCACCCTGCGCTGAGATTTCTGACGCTTCCTCGCCCCAAGTTGCCGCATACTTCCGCATGAGGTAGTGCTTGACGGCTCTGCGTCTATCGAGGCTCGTTCCAAACCCCGTGCCCAACTCTCGTTGACCTGAGCTGCATTCACATCTCGATCTTCGGTATGACCGCAGTGCTGGCAGACATGAAGACGCTCAGAAAGCCCTTTGGGAGTGAGTCCCCAGCACTGCACACAACGCTGCGTCGGCTTGAGTTCACGGGTGGGAGATTCCACATAGAACCCGCCTGCTTCTCGTTCCTTGTACGCCAACATCTGACCAATCATGCCAAAGCCAACTTCCAGAATTGAGCGGTTCAGCCCAGTCTTCTGAGCTTTTCGCTTGCTTCCCTTTCTGGCCTTTC
>CAZVXA010000018.1:0-52272 GCA_964630955.1 uncultured bacterium
AAAAACAATTTCACGCTTTGTCCGATCCGACCCCACCCCAGCCCTCCCCTTACCAAGGGGAGGGCTGGGGTGGGGGTTTCCCTTACCAAGGAGGGATTGAGGGGGGTGAAGTTATTCATTTACAAGCCCTAAGTACTGGAGTTTTGACTAATTTTCCTGTAATGCCGCGAAACGCCCTCACAAAGGGCGTTTCGCGGCATATTTAATTTTAGCGCCGATTTTTCCTGCAACGCTGACGCAGTCAGCGTTGCAGGAAAAATCGGCGCGATTTAGTCAAAAGTCCAGTCAGTAAGTGGGCGTGGAAAAAGTCGAAACCCCAAAAGCTGTCCCGCCCGCGCAGCGGGCGGGACAGCTTTTGGGGTTGCAAGCCTAATCACGCCTGCCTACTTAGAATTCCTCCCTTAGGAACTTTGCTGTTCGAAGAAATGAAAGGTAGGATGGCAACTGTTGAGGGGTACCTCCCCTCGGCAGGGTAGCCTCATGGGCGAACCTTCCTTTCTACAGGTGTGAGTGAGTATGACCAGCGATCGCCCAACTTCAAAGCGGCGCACCGTTCCAAAGCAGTCGGGGCAGATTTCCCCCCGGCCTGTTACTGCTGCACTCCCTCCGGTGTCAGCGGTCTCCCTTTCCAGCACTTCTGAACCTGCTTCGCCTAAAGCCCGGAAACCTCTGTGGAAAGCTGTTCTGCAAATTCCCACCACCTGGCAGTTCTGGGTGCTGGCGGCGATGGGGGGGCTGGTAGGGACAGGTTTTCTTGCCACGGCGCTGCTGCTGAAGCTGCCTGCAATTCCCAACTGCCCATCGACGTTCTGGCCCACAGCATCAGCCTCCCTGCGCCTTTACTGCGCTCAGCTTGCGGCCAATAAGCAAACGGTGGATGACCTGGTGGAGGCGATCGCCCTGGTCAACGGCCTACCCAAAGACCACCCGATGCGGGAGGAGGTAGACCGCAGTATCGAACAGTGGGCGTCAGATATTCTGCGGCTGGCGGAGGAAACTTTTAATAAGGGAGATTTGCGGGGGGCGATCGCCGTTGCCAAACGGATCCCGCCTGACACTTCAGCCTCCAAACTGGTGGAGGAGCGCATCCAGTCGTGGCAGAAAATCTGGGCGCGGGCCGAAGAAATTTACCGGAAAGCGGAGGAAGCAGTTCTTAATCAAGACCCGCGCAAGGCGTTTGAGCAGGCGGTGCTGCTGGTGGATGTGGGTAATACCTACTGGGAAACGACGAAGTATCAGGAACTCAGCGCCCTGATCACCGCTTCCCGTGAGGACGGCAATCGGCTGGGGCGGATTCGGCGCTTGATGCGGCGGGGCGGCATGGCCAACTTACAGCAGGCGCTAAAGCTGCTCCAGGAGATTGAACCGACCAGTCCTGTGTATCCAGCGGTGCGCGGCATGGCCAAAGACCTGGGCAAAGCGATGCTCGGTCTGGCGGAGGCTGCCCTGGATGAGCGGGACTTCTACAAGGCGATGGAGATTCTCCAGCAGTTGCCCCCCGCTGCCAATTTGCAGGAAGAATCCAAGGACTTCATGGCGTTAGCGCAGGCTCAAGCCCAGGGCTGGAATGGTACGGTGGCCGATCTGGAAGCTGCAATCGTCCAGGCGCAGCGAATTGGCAGCGATCGCCCCCTGTTTGGTCGAGCGCAGGAATTGATCAGCCGTTGGCAGCTTGAGATTCAGGACGTGACTCGGCTGGGGATGGCGCAACAGTTGGCTCAACCGGGCACGCCCGGTGATTTGAGAGCGGCGATCGCAGAAGCGGAGCGAATTCCCTCCCGCAATCCACGCGGTAAAGAAGCGCGCGAATTAGTCAATCAGTGGACGGCCCAGGTGCAGACGATTGAAGACCGTCCGATTCTTGACCAGGCGGATATGCTGGCGGCCAGAGGGGATATTGCCGCCCTCCAGGGAGCGGTGAATGCGCTGCGTCGTTTTCGCCCCGGCCATGCGCTTTACTCTGAGGCCCGCTGGCGCACCCAGAGCTGGACAGAGCAGATTCAGCGATCGCAGGATCAGCCAATTCTCGACCAGGCCCGTCAGGTTGCTGCGGATGGGGACTTACCGAGTGCGATCGCCATTGCCCAGCAAATTGCGCCCCGACGTGCCCTCTATTCAGACGCACAGGCTGAGATTCGCAACTGGCGCGTCCAGGGGGAAGGTCAACTTCTGCTGCAAAATGCAACGGAAACCGCCAGGGCTGGCACTGCTTCAGCGTTGATTTCTGCCATGAGAATTGCCAGCCAGGTTGATGCCAGAAGCCCCAGTTATAACGAAGCCGAACGCTGGATCGACACCTGGAGCTACCAGATTCTCCAGGCGGCTCAAACGCAAGCAGCGGTGGATGTGCCGGGGGCGATCGCCCTTCTGGAGGCAATTCCTGACGGTGCCGCTGCCTACGCTGAAGCCCAGCAACAGCTTGCGGCGCTACGACCGCAGTAGCGTTTTCAGTTAGGGACTTCCAAAAATAAAACCGTCCCATTTTTGAGTGAGAGGGCGGCTTCGCCGCCCTCTCACTCAAAAATGGGACGATTATTTACCGGGAAGTCCCTTAAACGGTCAGCAGGTGGTTGGCTGCTGCCAGACCTGACACGACGGCTTTTTCTAGAACAAGTGCGGGGTCTGCGGCGATCGCAGTTGAGAAAGCATCTCCGGCCAGCAGGCAGAGGCCGGGATGCTCCAGGGCCAGGAACGGCTTCCCGTAGACGGTTTTCGGTTGACTGTAGCGCCACCGATGCACCTGATAGTCAACGGATGGGGTATCTAACCAGGGGGCAGCCGCCTTGAATAGCTGTTCCACTACGACCGCGTTGTCCGTGTCCCAGTGCGTTTGGCTAAAGTCGGGGGTTGCGTGGAGTGTGATCGCTGTGGCGGCTGGAGAAATTCCTTTTTGCTGATTACAGGCGATCCAGGATAGTCCGGGGCCGTTGAGCCGGAGTCCCCCCGGTTGCGGTATCTGGCTGGATTGACTGAGTAATGCCAGGACGGCGATACAGGGATCATAGGTAACGGCTTCGAGGCCGGATTGGATGGGGAGTGGGAGGGCGATCGCCGAACGATCCAGCAACTCCAGCGTCTGTGGAACGGGTGCGGTGATGATCAGCGCGTCTCCGCTGAAATCCTTTCCACCTTCTGTCTGCACCGTCCAACCTGGAGTGTTCCAGTGGATGCGAGTGGCGCGTGTCTGAGTGTGAATCTCCAGAGGTTTGGCCAGATGTTGGGCAATTGTTCGATTACTGGTTTGTCCCCGGTAGTAGGGGCGTTTGTCAGCGCCGAATTGATTGACCCATGCTGTGATGATCCCCTGTTCTAACCATTCATCGATCCATACCTGAAATTGGCGATCGCTGACTGAAAATCCCTGTGCCCCATAGTCAAACACCCCCTCACCCACCTGCGGGTGCTGGATTCGACGAGTGGCCAGTCGCCCCCCAATGCCTCGCCCTTTGTCAAGCACGGTGACCTGGATACCATTTCTCTGAAGGACGGTGCCAGCGATCAGACCAGAGATACCACCACCGATAATCAGACAGGACTGGGGCTGAAGCATTTCAATGAGAGAACGGGTTTGAATTTCTTAATTTCCACATATTACCTCGGCAATATTTTAGAATGCAAAAGTTAAATAGAATGCTTTGTGTGTGGGCTTCGACGGCTCGACCCCTCGGACTTCGGCGTGAGTTCAGACGTTCGGCGAGTGCTCACGCGGATCGAGTGAGCCGCACCGAACTCCGAAGTCCGAACGGCACTGCCCCTACACCCCAACACCTCATCTGAGTGAGAACCGCTATAAATTTTTGCAGATCTTCCTCAATGATGAGGGAGTTGGCAACGGTATTGGGCTTAACTTCTTGGTAGTCTGGCTCTGGCTTAATAATTGATAATTGAGAATGGAAAAAATCAGTTGTCAATTATCAATTGTCAATTGATTAATTAAGATACGTAGAACATCTTCTAAGTCGGCGGGTACACGGTAGAGATCGAGATCCTGAGTGACGACACGCGACTGGCGAACGAACTGTCCAAATTGCCAGATATTTCCGGTTGAGATTGCGCCTTGCAGAAGGGGTTGATCGGATTCAATCCATTGATCAAGGGCAATGAGTTCGGTTGCAAGCTGAACAAAGCCTCGTTCCAAGTCTTCGTTTTTTGCTTCAATAACCAGGAATATTTGGTGGTTTTGCAGCAGATAGTCCAGGGTTCCTTTGAGTTGGTGATTGACGTTAACCGGGTACTCAACGTTGAGAGTCGCCTGGGTATAGTGCAATACATCGGTCAAGACGGGGGCGATGAGAAATTCCCGGCGAGCCATTTCACTCGTTAGGCTGAGGCGAGGCAGACTTTCTTCAATGCGGGTTTTAAGATCAGCCAGACGATCGAGGAAACCTGTATATTGGGGCAATTTCAGGGAGCGACGTTGTAGTGAAACACCAAAGTAGGCAAGGATATCTTGTGGGGCGAAGTTGAGCTTAAAGTAGTCTGCAAAGGTATAGGATTGATCGGGCTGAATGATGGATGTTCTTGGCATGACTTCAATTGATAATTATTAGTAGAGGGTTAAGATTCCAAGGGTGGAGTCCCTGGCTAAAGTTTGGATATCTGCTGTATGAGATCGTAGGATTACTTCAATGTCTGCGGTAGAGCAATTGCCTCGACGGAGCCAAATTACTTTTGGGGGGAAGCCTCTCAATGTAAGTAATTCGTTGTAGTCGCTATCTTTAGTGACGATCATAAAGCCATAATTTTGGGCATAATTCCAAACTTCACGATCGCTAACTTGATCGAGTCCGATTGTGTAAACGTGAGTTGATTCGGGAAACAGGTCAGCGAGTCGCTGTACTAACCGAGGCGAGAGATTGTGGTCGAATAGCAGCTTCATGCTTGCACCATTAGGGTTTGGTGTTCGCGATCGGCGGCATAGCTCAGGCAAGCGAGGATATCTTCTTGGGTGAGGTAGGGAAAGTCATCCAGAATTTCTTGATAGGTCATGCCGGAGGCTAAATAGGAAAGCACATCATAAACCGTAATTCGCATACCTCGAATGCAGGGCTTGCCACTGCGTTTATCTGGTTCGATCGTGATCCGCTCTCGATAGTTCATGGTTTTAATGAAGAATGGAGAATTGTCAATTGTTAATTATCAACTATTGGCTTTGCTTGTTTTGATGATGGTAGTTAGGAGTTTTAGGAGTTCGGTGAGGTCTGTTTTAGGCTTTGGTGTTGTGGGTCTTCCAGGTATTCGGTTTTGTGGAGGAGGTCGAGCCAGTAGTCGATTTCGTTGGCTTCTTTGAGGGCGATCGCGAGTTTATGAATGAAGTCGGCTTTGCTTTCAGCTTGTTCGGATTCTCGGACTAATGCACCGATCGCCGCCCCTGATCTTAAAATCTGTTTAGATAAAACATACTCTTGTTTCTCCTTGACCAAATACTTAGAAAGGTTGACAAATCGCACTGCAAAATCAAAACTCTTGTTCTTGACTATGTTTTCCCTCATTATCAATTATCAATTCTCCATTCTCCATTATTAATTCTCCATTCTCCATTATTAATTCTCCATTCTCCATTATTAATTCTCCATTCTCCATTATTAATTCTCTGTTACTAGCGCCATGACTCTAGAGAAAAGGGCTGGACTTGGTGGATGCGTTGGAGGTCACTGTCTGCGGATACGAGGGTTAAGTTGTGCTGGATTGCGGTGGCAACAATCCAAAGGTCATGGTCGGTAAAGCCTAAACTACCAATATTTACACCACGGCGTTTTGCTTTTTCTTTTGGCGCAAAGTGATTAAACAGAGCAGCTTTCAGACGGCTGTAGGTAATGGCAGTGGCTTCGTCAATCAGGTACACATCAATATCAGCCAGAAAATCTTCGATCACTTTGCGATTTTCAGTAACCCGCTCTGATTTTTCTGCCATGTAGAGGAGTTCGGCATATTACCTCGGTGATCAAATAGGGTGCATTGCACAAAGACTCTTTATTCGTAGGATGGGCAAAGCGAAGCGTGCCCATCTAGCCTGTCGTTGGGTGATGGGCACGCTTCGCTTTGCCCATCCTACGCGGGGTCGGTTCATTTTCGCATTCTCTAAAGTCGCCGAGGTAATAGGTGATGATGCTGACGCTGATGGTACTGCCAGCCCGCGTTTTGAGCGCTTCGATCACCTGCGGATTGCCGTTGATGATGTCGCTACAGTGGTTGGTGTCGAGCAGGTAAGACATGACGGCTAAAACCGTGCTTCTGAGCGGGTTTCTATGACGAAATCCAGGCACTCTTCGAGGTCGTTGCCTTGCCAGGTGTTGGCGTGTTTGAGGAGATCTTGGGCGTGTTTGTTGCGTTTGATGGCGGTTGGCTGAATATCTGGGATTCCTTCTTTTCTGGTAAGAGCTTGAATCGAATCGAGAAAATTACTAATGAGGACGAGCCATTGGGGTGAAAGGTTATTAAGTTGATGGTCGATTTTTTGGCGTAGTTGAGCCGCATTCATTGTCAATTCTCCATTTTCAATTATCAATTACTTTCAGCAGGCGATCTGAGTCCTTAATCTTCGAGGAAATAATCTCTGCAATCAACGCGATCACATCATCCGGCGTATACTGTTCCCCTGCCGTCTCCGCAGAAATATCCGCCCAACGGCGTTTGATGTGTTCTTCTAGGGTCGTGATATCCGAGTTATTAAAAGGTTTGAGATCAATGCTGCTCCAGGCTTTGACGTAGCTAAACAGCACCTTCTTTGCCTTCAGCTTGGCGATCACCCCTTTAATATCGAGAAACTTTTCCCCCTCAGAGGCATCTACCCCCAGCAAATCTTTCGTTTCCCCATCAAATCCCTTCAGATAAGCCTCAAAGTCTACATCAAAGGACTTATCGTTCTGGCAAATATCCTTCAGGGTCTGGTGTTTCTCAAAGATATAGACGTTGTAGCCTTGCCCCTTATCCTGAATCAGTTCGATTAGCTCATCCCGCTCGATCTCATCAAAGGTGTCTTCCCCCAGTTCTGCCCTCAGCTCATCAAGCATCCTGAGCAAGCGGCTCTCAATCATTACCAGGGCAAAGAACGGCATCATGTAGGAGGGCCATTCTGATTCTTTGATGCCACAGCCCCGCAATAGGTCAGCCGTTGACCAAATGGTTGATTCGTATTGCAGAATGTTTTGGTTAGTCTTTGAGACGGTCATCTAAGACAGGTTCAAGGGAACAGTGGGCGTCTCTATTATGGCTGTAGGACATGGAACCTGTCCAAGTTTGACGAGTGCATCTCGGTCTGCTTCAACAGACCTTCTCAAGTAGCTGTTCGGCTGAGCGTTCACGCCACAGCTCGAACGACACCGCTTCCCCTCCTTACCTCATTGGAGTAGAACCCGCGATAAAATAGAACAGAAGTATTTCCTGAGAACTGCGTGTCGCTCATCACCGTTCGGCAAGAGGGGCTTTACTGTGAACCGGGGGAATTCTACATCGATCCCTGGAGACCCGTAGACTGCGCCCTGATTACCCACGCCCACTCTGACCACGCCCGCTCTGGCTCCCGGCAGTACTACGCCACCCGGATCTCTGAGGGGATTCTGCGGAAGCGCTTGGGGCAGGAGACACCGCTCCAGGGGGTAGAGTATGGCGAGAAAATCAAGCTGGGGCAGACCTGGGTTTCATTTCATCCGGCGGGCCATGTCCTCGGTTCGGCGCAAATTCGAGTGGAGTGCGGCGACGAGGTGTGGGTGGTTTCAGGGGACTACAAGCGCTGTGCCGACCCTACCTGTGAGCCGTTTGAAGTGGTGTCCTGTGACTCATTCATCACGGAGGCTACGTTTGGACTGCCGATTTACCGATGGAATTCCGGTGCGGAGACCTGTCGGGAGATTTACCAGTGGTGGCAGGAGGACTCGGAGCGCCCTTCGCTGCTGTTCTGCTACGCCTTCGGCAAGGCTCAGCGCATCCTTTCGGAGCTGCGTCAGTTCACCGACAAACCCGTCTATGTCCACGGTGCGATCCACGTTCTGACGGAGATCTACCGGGAAGTGGGGGTGCCGATGGTGGAGACGGTTCCCGCTTCTGAGATGCCGCGTGATTACAAATTCAAAGGCGATCTGGTGCTGGCTCCTCCCTCGGCTCACCGATCGAGCTGGATGAAGCGATTTACCCAGCCGCAGACGGCCTTTGCATCGGGCTGGATGGCGGTGCGGGGGGCACGCCGACGAGGGGGCTATGAGCGCGGCTTTGTGCTGTCGGACCATGCGGATTGGCCAGGGTTGGTGAAGACGGTGCAGCAGACGCAGGCCAAAACGATTTACGTGACGCACGGGCAGGTGGAGGTGCTGTCGCGCTATCTGACGGAGGTGGAGGGACTGAATTCTCTGCCGCTGAAGACGCTATTTGAGGGCGAAGGGGATATCTGATGGAGCGATTTGCGCGGCTATTTCAGGAGGTGGATTCGACGACTTCGACCAACGAGAAGGTGGCTGCACTCCAGCGCTACTTTTACGAAGAATCACCGGAAAATGCGGTGTGGGCACTGTACCTGCTGCTGGGCAAGGTGCGCAAGCGATTGATCACCTCTCGAATGCTGCGCGATATTTTTCTGCAAATTTCTGATATTCCTGAATGGCTGTTTGAGGATTGTTACGCTCAGGTCGGAGATACCGCAGAAGTGATCTCATTGTTATTAAAAGATCATTCCCTTCGAGTCAAGAAAACAATTCATATTTCCGACCAGGAAACTGGTCATGAAATTGTTCAGGATTTAGTCAAAATAACTGTTCAAGAATCTGTTCAAGAAACGATCCCAGAAACAGTTCAGTCGATCGCCCAAACCTCACTCCAGGAATGGATGGAGCAGGCGATTCCCCAGGTGAAACAATTGGATGAGGTGGAACTGCGCGATCGCGTCATCTCCTGGTGGGCAGCGCTCAACACCTTTGAAATCTTTATTCTGAATAAACTGCTGACGGGTGGATTTCGTGTGGGGGTATCCGACAAGCTGGTGATCAAAGCGCTGGCGCATCAGTTTGACATCCCCGAATCGGTGATGGCGCATCGACTGATGGGAGACTTTGAGCCAACGGTGGAATTTTTCAGCAGTCTGATTCATCCCGAAGGTACGGTTCAATCCCCCACCCGCCCCTACCCCTTCTTTCTGGCCTCCCAACTCGAAGAAGATCGCTTTGCCCAGGAGGATTTCTCTCGCTGGCTGGCGGAGTGGAAGTGGGACGGCATTCGCGCTCAGGTGATTCGGCGGGAGGGTCAGGTGTTTATCTGGTCACGCGGTGAGGATTTAATTACCGACCAGTTCCCTGAGATCGCCCGTGCGTTTCTAGAACTGCCCGACGGCTTCGTGTTTGATGGTGAGGTGCTGTGCTGGGACAGCGAAAATCAGCGCCCCCTCAACTTCAACTCTCTGCAAAAGCGGCTGGGGCGGAAGCGGGTGACGCAGAAAGTCATTGATGAAAATCCGGCTCATTTCATCGCCTATGATTTGCTGGAACACGGTGGTCAGGACATTCGTCAGAAGCCACTGGTACAGAGACGAGAATTGCTCATGGCATCCCTCCAGAATAGTGATCCGAAATGGATGCACTATTCGGAGGTGATGACGTTGCAAACGTTTGAGGAGGTGCAGGAATTACGGGAGCGATCGCGCCAACAGGGTGCAGAGGGACTGGTGATCAAAGCTGCCGATAGTCCCTACCTCGTCGGTCGCAAGCGCGGCTACTGGTGGAAACACAAGGTCAATCCCATGACGCTGGATGCGGTGCTGATTTATGCCCAGGCGGGTAGCGGCAAACGCGCCAATTTATTCACCGACTACACCTTTGCACTGTGGAACGGTGAAGACCTGGTGCCCTTCGCCAAAGCCTATTCGGGATTGGATAATTCTGAGATTGACGAGTTGGACAAATGGATTCGCAAGCATACCCGCGAGAAGTTTGGCCCGGTGCGATCGGTCGAACCCATCCAGGTATTTGAGATTGGATTTGAAGGCATTTCCCAGTCCAATCGCCACAAGTCGGGGATCGCAGTGCGGTTTCCTCGAATTCTGCGCTGGCGCAAAGACAAGCCTGCCAACGAAGCTGACACCATCCAGACGGCAATGGCCTTACTTTAGCCCTCTTCCATCAGTTTGGTCAGGTAGACATGAAGGAAGCATCTCGTTTTCAGGCTCTGCCTGAAAATGCCCACCGGAGGCTCTGCCTCCGTATTCTATGGCAGGAGGCAGAGCCTCCAAATTCACATTCCAGGCGAGACGCCTGGAACGAGAGTTCTCCGACAGTGGCTTTCAGCAGTACGGCAAAAGAGAGTTAAGCCCCACTCGATTTCCCCTTTTGGGAGGGATGATTCTAATATTCCGATGGACAATCCGGGGCAGAAAAGTGACGGAACAAAGGACGGTTTTCCACCCATTTTCACATCTGATTCTCTCCGGAACCCATAGGGTCACCCCGTGAAGTCAATCTTAGAACCAACGATCCTGGAACCAACGATCGCCCAACTTTATCTAGTTCTGCATAAGATCCCCTTACTGAACCGAATAAATCATTAGCAGCCCAAACCAAAGGCTCACCCCCCCTTGAATCGGGAGAACCACCATGTTGTTTCATACCCTCCACACATTCACGACGAACCTCTTCCGCCCGATCGCTACAAAACTCGACGCGGTTGAAATCGATAACGCCCAACTGGCCCACTTTATCTGTCGCTGGATTCCTGCCCAGTGCCCCTTTGAACGCGACGTACAGGTCTTTGGTCGGGTGCTTTTCCACATCCCCCCCATGTGCAAGCTGAACCCCCTCTACGAGCAATTCGTCGGCCTCCGGTTCAAAGCCCTCTGCTATCTGGCCGATGTCCTGGGCGAAGATATTGCGGCATATTGTTAAATCCCCTGGAGCTGAAACGCAGCGGCTATAGTGTTCCTATAGTGTGCGCTCGTCCGGTTTGCCAATGGATATCTTTCATCTACTTCGCTCAAAGCATGACGGTCAGTACCTTGTGGCCCACGCCCGCAACGCTTCAGGCGAGGCTCAGGACACCGGCTACCTGCTTCTGTTCAAAGAGCACGCTGATGCCCTCAGCTATCTCAACACCCACGGCTCAGGAGTGGCCGATCGATTTGGGGTAGAGTCCATTTCCAAATCCCAACTCGCAGGCTTGCTCAACCGCTGGGGCTTCACGGGGATCGGTGTGGTAGAAGATCCACTGGTGCCAAGGGTGGACTTTTTGGAGCGATCGAGAGGATTTTAGTTCAACCCCATCACCTGCCGATACCGCATCTCGACCTCCTTCGCAGTTGGGGAGTAGCGCTGACTCTGCCACTGACTCAGGTCAAAGAGATGCTGGCGGAGCTGGGTGACATCGGTGCCCAGGATTTGACCGTCGGCGACCACCTGCTTGCCGTTGACCCAGGCACTACTGACGACGTTTGCGGGGCGGCCCATGACCAGGAGACCGACCGGATCGGTGCGGGGCAGGAGGGAGAGGTTGGTGAGGTCGTACAGTACCAGATCAGCTTTTTTCCCGATTTCCAGGGTGCCTAACTCTTCACCCAATCCCAGTCCGGTTGCGCCACCGTGGGAGGCCATGACGATCGCCTCGCTGGGGGAAATCCATTCGCGGTAGTCCTGGTCAGTCACATTGTGGAGAATGGTGCCCATCTTGATGGCTTCCAGCAGATCCTGAGAATCGTTGCTGGCGGCACCATCACAGCCGAAGGAAAGATTGACTCCGGCGCGGCGATATTTCAGAACGGGGGCGATACCGCTGCCCAGGCGCAGGTTGCTGAGGGGATTGTGGACGACGGTGGAACGGGTGACGGCCAGAATTTCAATGTCGTGGTCATCCAGCCAGACGCAGTGGGCGAGGGAGGTGCGATCGCCCAAAAAGCCTAATTGTTTCAGATGCTCTACAGCGCTGTAGCCGTACTTTTCTTGAGCGAGAATTTGCTGTGCCCGGGTTTCCAGCAGGTGAGCATGGCGGCAAAGAGAATAGCGATCGCTCAATGCCACGCAGCCCTCAAATAGGTCATCCGAACAAAGCTGAATGCCTGTGGGAGCCGCCATCATATAAATTCCCTCATGGGGACGGTGGTAGCGTTCTACCATCAGCTCCAGCAACTCCAGGGTTGCCTGCGTGGTTCGCAGGTAGGGGGCGTGATCGATGACTTCTCCGCCTGTGGGGACGGCTGCGGTCAGAGATTCATCCTGGATCAGTGGTCCCACAAAGGCGCGAATCCCGATTTCCCGATAGGCACGAATGACGGCGTCTACGGATTCGATCTCCTGACCAGGCACCATCACCAGATGATCGACCACCGTAGTGCCACCCGACAGCAGCGTTTCTACCGCCGTTCCCAGGGCACTGAAGTAAAGTTTCTTAACATCCAGAGGAGTAAAGTCATAGAGTTCAGCCAGCCACAGTTCCAGCGGACGGGGCGGAATGGCACCGCGCTGCCACATCTCTGAGGAATGGGTGTGGGCATTGACAAATCCGGGCAGCAGAAGCTTGTTACAACCGTCAATTGTCTGACCAACGGGGTCGAGGTGGGGGGCAATTGAAGTGATGCGATCGCCCTCAACTCGCACGTCTACAGCCTGATATCCCTCTTCTGTCAATACGAGCGCCTGCTGGATTGTATAACCCACCTCGATACCCCTTCTTAGTAAAAGATAAAGCTGGAAGCTGATGCGTTTTGTCTACCTTGATAATGCCCCCGCTTTGAGGGAAATGGGGGATGGGAAAGGGGGGAAGGGAAATGGGTAATCGGTAGGGAAGTGGCATTCGGCATCAAGGAATCGAGAGTGGGCAACACGTTGAGGCCGAATGCTACGCCCTACGGGATGTCATCTACGCGCTGATCGTTTCCGATTTGGCGTACATATCTTCCCGAACAGCCGCCATACCTGCCACCAGATGGTTCATTTCCTCCTGGGTGTGGAGGGCGTTGACGGTGATGCGCAGGCGAGGTTTGGCGATGAACCAGATGGCGGAAGCCCAGATGCCGTGATCGTTGACCAGGGCACGGGCATAGTGTTTGGGGTTCAGTTCAGAGGGCAGGATGACGGGGACGACGTTGGTTTCCCCGATCGCCATGAAGTCATTCTCCAGCAGGCGTGCTCTGAGATAGCGAGTGTTCTCCTGGAGCTGCTGCACCAGTTCGGGGTGTTTCCGCACCTGACGGATGGACTCCAGAGCGGCAGCGGCCAACGGTGGGGCCAGAGAGCAGGTGCCGATAGAGGTGGGGGAAACGTTGAGCAGCGGGATGAGTTCAGCAACAGGGGAACTGATGGCAGCCCCCACAGAGGCACCAAACTTCGAGAAGGTGGTCATGATCAGAGGAATAACGCCCTGATCGATCGCATCCTGTGGCAGAATCCCAAAATACTCGTAGATCCCGCGTCCGGTGGCACCGATGGAGCCACTGGCGTGGGCCTCATCCATCACCAGGACGCTGCCCTCGTAGTTCGACATAATCTTGATCATGTCGGGTAGGGGGGCAATGTCTCCATCCATTGAGAATACAGCGTCTGAGACGACCATGATGCGATCGTCGGGACGGGCATACCGCTTTAGCTTGCGGGCAAAGTCGTCCATATCGCAGTGGCGGTAGGCTTTCACCCGAACTTTGGGGCTGTGGCCAAACATTTTGCCAGAGCGGGTGCCCGCATTGGCCAGCGCTGAAACGATGCAGCCGTGGTTTAGCACGTCTGTCATGATCAGCGTTTCGCGGGTGTTCTGGAAACCTGGAACGGGGATGGCCAGGTGGCAGAAAGCATCCATCAGGGCCTGCATGGCCATCCAGGCGTTGAGAAAAAGCTGGGTATGGGGGAGATGTTTGAAGGCCGAAATCTCCTCTTCTAACTGGCGGTGCAGATCAATCCGCCCACTCAGTACGGAGGTTGAACTATTAGAAGTTCCAAAATTTAATACTGCATCTACCGCCGCCTGCTTGACTGCAGGGTTCTGCACCATCCCCAGCACGTCATTCGTGCAGAAGGTCAGAACTTTATGGTGTTTGCCACTCTCGGCCTCCTCAATTTCAACCAGATTTCCCTGCTTACTATGACAGATGTATTCGTCTGGGTTCAGGCCGCTTTCATACCAGCGTCGAACATATTCCTTGACAACTTGCACGGTAAACTCCCCTCACCTTTGAGTTTGGTTGCAGACTCGATCGGGCACAGCGTACCCATCTCCAGAGAGCGCCCGGAGTGCTATAGTGCTACTCCGTTTTCACGGGTCTGGGGTTGGCTAGCGCGTTGACTCGATAATTGACTAGATTGTTGCACAAATTGTTCATACTGCCGGAGGATGACTCTCTGAAGCGCGATAATTGCCGGGTTAACCTCGACGTAGCGGCGATCGCAGTCTTTCCCGTAGGTGCGCTGCTCGCTCTCCATCATCTCCACATCCTGGTTGAGGAAGGGCATGAACAGGATTTCCCGCAGGAACAGCATCAGGGGATGGCGTAGGGGGGAGGGAATCCAGCGGGCAAGGGGTAATTTCAGGAACATCAGAGAAAAAGAGCGGGTTTCTTCTGGCCCCATCGGTAGCCGCATCAGGTGCAGCGAGGAAACGCCCTCCATTGTGCTGTGGTAGTGGGGATAGCGGTAGCGGATGGAAACCGTGCGGGTGGTGACACCGCTGCCGTCTTGGCTCAGCCCCAGCACCTGGGTGATCCAGCCCTTGTAGCAGACCTGATAAGCCGCATGAACCCCTTCGGGCGATTCCTTCAGGTCTAATAGCTTCGGGTCAAACCAGCCCTGGAGCTTGCGGTGCAGAAAACCGTGGAACACATCCATCGTATTTTCGTTGCAGATGGAGAAATGAGCCTTGAAGTGTCCGGTGATGGGAATCGGGAAAAAGTCGGGGTCGTCGTATTCTGGAATCTCTGGCAGGGGGCAAGTGTGCGCCAGGGACTGTTCTCCCGGAAACAGCCACACAATGCCGTAGCGCTCCTGTACCGGGTAGCTGCGGGTCACGGCACAGGGTAAT
Organism: uncultured bacterium; assembly: GCA_964630955.1. Lineage (GTDB taxonomy): Bacteria > Cyanobacteriota > Cyanobacteriia > Elainellales > Elainellaceae > CAZVXA01. The sequence goes on from CAZVXA010000018.1 coordinate 14,974, forward strand.
TTTTGCTGTGGCGGGAAATAGGGGATGTGGACGCACTCGCCACTGGTGTCAAATTCCCAGCCGTGGTAAGGACAGACGAGGCGATCGCCCCTGACTTCTCCCTTATGCAGCTCAATTCCCTTATGGGGACAGGCATCTTCCATTGCGTGGGGCTGTCCGGCCTCATCGCGGTAGAGGGCGATCGCCTGGTTCCACACCTTCACAGGCATCACCTGCCCCCGCCTCAGCTCCTTCGCCCAGGCCACAGGGTACCAGTGGTTGGGGTTAATTCCCGCTTCCCGCACGGCGTTTTGCACCGTGTGACCCCGCAAGGTCGTCGCTAATTCCATTCGTCCCCTTTCCCCTACAGATCAAACTTTAGATCGCCGCCAGGATACTTAACCTGGAAACAAATACTCCTATATAGCCCGGTACACTGAATGAAGTCAATATCATCTTCAATGCTGCCACCTCGAAGCTGGACTTTTGACGAAGGTGCGCCGATTTTCCTGAGAAGCCGACTGCGTCGGCTTCTCAGGAAAATCGGCGCTGAACCTCAATAGGCCACGAAAATCGCTCTTAGAGCGATTTTTCGTGGCTTTGTAGGAAAAATAGTCAAAACTCTAGCTGGAAGAGGTTGATATCAGGAGTGTAACCCTGCCAGCTCGCAAATCAGCCTCTAGAGCTCCTGCGAACGCGGTCGTCTACCAGCTCAAGATTACGCTGAGGGATACCAAGCCTCCCATCTGGCGGCGGGTAGCAGTTCTTTGCACCGTTTGTATCAAAGGCAAACGTGCGCAGGATTGCGGGGGGGCCTGGGGCTATGCCGAATGACTGGAGACGCTGAAAGACCCTTCCCACCCGGAGCATGACAGTATGCTGGAACACAGGATGTTTGAGCGCCTGTCCAATCTGTTTGGCAGCATCAATATTTGAGAGTAGGACGGGCTGTGAGCTAAGCTGCTGTTTCAACTCAGACAAGCTTTGAGTGTCGCTGGCCCACTCCTGCTGCCAATGTCCGATGGCAATTTGTGCCTTAGTGTGGACTGTGGTACTGAGTGGAATCGCTTGAGCGATCTGAATCGCTGCGTCAAAATTCCCCCGATTGTATTCCTGTGTCGCCTGTTCAAGCAGATTGTCAGACCATTCGTGTACGTAAAATTGCGCTTTGGGATACAGGGAACTGGTCGCAGTAATCTGACTGGCTTGGGCGATCGCCTCTTGCCATTGCGCCTTTGACGCTGCATCCAGGCTTTGCTGCAGGATGGTTTCCTGCTGTTGCAGTGCAAGCTGCTGTTGCTGCTCTGAGCGCCACCACAAAACCCCCCAATAGCCTCCAACAGCGCTGGTAGCGATGGTACAAATCAGTGCAATATTCAGTAGCCATCGATTCTGTCGCGATCTGGCAGAGGGCGAGGATGCTGGATGTAGGGAGGTCAGCAATTGAGGAGTGGGGATTGCGCTAGCGGCAACGGCCCCAACGGCCGATGTTTGAGGTGGGATAGGGATGGCATCAGAACCATTGTCCGATGATTGTAACGCAGAACCTCCCGCAAGAATTTCCCTACTGGTGAGGATTTGAGTTTCGGTTGGCGCTACGTCCTCATCACGCAGCCCAAACGTGTGTTTGAGATAGTCCAGTTCATCACGGGTTTTGGGGCTAATAGGGTACTCTCGTGTAATCGCCTCCAGAAAAGTCCGCTCATACTGCCATAGGTTACCTCGGTAAATAAGGTGGGGTTTGAGCACTTCGGCTTCGATCGCTTTGGCTTCTTCAGGAGATAGACCCAGCGTTTTGATTCGAGCGTCTAACGCTCTGCGCGCAATGTCTGAGATTACCCCACAGTCAGCACATCGCTCCACTTCACGCCGATAGCGCAGTTTTGGGTCGCCCACCTGCGCCCGCGCCAGCTTTATCGTAAAGCCTTCTTTAACCGCAAAGATTTCTGGCTTCATCGCCGGGGCAGTTTCTCGCACCCTGCGTTTGGCGTATTCGTGCAGTTCATCAATTGCGATATCCCCATCATTATCCTCGTCAGATGCCCCTGTCTCAATGCCCTCAACGACATAGCGCGTGAAGACTGACAAATCGTCCCCCTGTTGCTCAAAGGAGTATTGGGTGGATGTTGAGGATGTCAGGACTGCCCGTCCTTCGCCGCCTAGCTGCTTTTGAATATCAACTTTGCCATCATCTTTGGCATTAAGCCCTTCTGCAAATGCGCCACTGTAGCAACAGTCCAGCATCACTACCTGTCGCCTCGACCGACTGTTGCTCATAATTTCCTGAACGAAACTGGCGGGCACTGCCGTTGATTTTTGTAATTCTCCTGTGGGCGACTTTTTAGTCAGGCAGGTGGCAAAGTAAAGCTTACCGCTGTCGTCTTTGATGCCATGACCGCTATAGAACAGCAGCAGCAAGTCGTCCTTATTACGATCTGCAAATAGTTCCTCAATTTCGCTCTGCATCAGAAATGGGTCAGGATTGACTAAGGGTTTCACCTGATTAAATCCACCCATTTCTTTGGCTTCCAGAACTCGCCGCAGTGCCTGAATGTCTTTCTCTGCACTGGGTAAAGGAGTTAGTCCCAGTTGATAAGTACTAACGCCAATTAAAAGTGCAATTTTCATCGGTAGACTCCTCTAATCCGGTAGGAAGGTTCGCGTAACTATCAGCAAAACCGCCTGAGATGGATCTTCGTCATCTCAGCTCCTACAGCTTTATTAAAAATGTTTGAGTTTCCAGTTGGGGCGGATGCTTGGGGTTGAGAATTGCAGGGTGGAGCGTCGCAACTCTCGCTTTATAGCAGTTTTCGCCATCATTAGGTACAGGAGTGTGGAAGCATCGCCTCCATGCAGGGGTGGAACTCCTACACCCCATACCTCATCATCACGAAAAGCGCTGTAAATGAGCAGCTAATACCTGGACTGATGGTAGTCGTGAGAATTGAAAACAGAAATTGTGGGAATGAGGTAATGAAGCAAACGGTTACTTCATCTGCCTCAAAAAAGTTCTGCCAGACCAGAATTATTGAGAGTCAAATTTGCCAAATCCAGCATCACTTTAATAGTAGTAGAAACGTCTTTTGCCGCTTCAATCCCGTCATAATTTTTTGCTTCTGATTTCCGGGAAGACAGGAGATGAGAGACGGTAAGAAACGTTAAATGAATGATCTGGTAAGTAAGTGGACATGTAAAAACTTGAAAACCCAAAAGCTGTTCCGCCTGCGCAGCGGGCGGAACAGCTTTTGGGTTTTCAAGTTTAATCGCGCCTGCCTACTTAACCTGCAAGACAGCGGCTCGAATACCCTGCGCCACATTGGTCAGCGCTTCGTCCTGGTTGCTCCAGGTAGTCACGGGTTTGGCGTTCTTCGGTAGTGCCTGGAGTTTGCCAAAAGGCGCACCCGACCAGTCGCAGGGCTTGAGAATAATCGGGATAACGCGGGCACTTCCGGCATTGTGACGTTCGATCGCCCTCTGTAGCTCGATATCAAAACAATAGTCGGATGCCAGAAAGTTGGCGCTGATCAGCAGCAGAATCACCTGCGCTTTGTTGAGGTTCTCGTCGATCGCCCCCGCCCACTCCGTCCCTGCCGAGATATCCCGGTCATACCAGGCTGCAATCAGTCCCTGCCGCTTTAGCATGGCCAGGTGGGTGGCCAGTTCATCGCGCAGGCTCTCGTCTTTGTGGGAATAGGAGAAGAAAACGGTGACGGGTTGGGGTGAATGGGTGGATCTTTCGACAGGCTCAAGAACAGGGTGGATGGGTGGATGGGTAGGGACAAACGGTTGTTCGCCCACAGCAGGGGTAGCAGGGGCATGCGGCTTTGCTGTTACCGCAAGGGTCGCCCCAACGGTTTCAATGGGCTGACCGGAAAACTGACCGGACACCAGTTGTTGTGCCATTGTGACCAGTGCTGCCATCTCTTCAGGGCTGCTGGACTTCAGCTTGATCTTGCGTCCCTCAAACTCCACCTCCAGTTCGATGGGTTTGTGGCTGAGGCGATCGCCCAGAAACCCAAAGACAGACTGGAGGTTGCCCGGTCTCACCTCAGTTGACAGCACCCCTGCTAAAAAACCACCCAGGGCTTTGTTTCCCTCAGGTGGGTTGGGGTCAAGGACGGGACTAACAGACTCAACTTCATCAAGCTGTTTCATCTGAGACAGCAGTCTTTGGGAGGCTTCGTTGCGTTCCTCGGGGTCAAGGTCGGGGTCAACGAAGTGAATGGTGATCTTGGTAGTGCTATCCGCTGACATGCTGAATCCCTACTTCAATGATTGGTATTATTTTTTGCATGGATAAATCTCGTTATCCAGGCCGTATGGTTGACGGATTCCTCAATATAATCCACCTGGAGGAACTGGTGGTAAAAGAACGGTTTATAGCAGTTCTTAGTCTAGTTCAGTACAGGTTTGCTGGAGCGCGAAGCGCTATACCACCAGTCAGGATGGCGATCGCCAATCAAAGCAATTTAGTGCCTATCCGAAAACCGACAACCCAAATTCTGGCAGGCGCGACGCTACAGCATCGCGCCTGCCAGAATTTGGGTTGTCGGATAGGTTCCTACAACGCCTAAGATTGTGGTGCAGATGACACTACAGAGGGAGTCGTAGCTTGAGGGGTTCCAGGATTCTCTGAGGTGCTGCCAGGATTCTCACCACTTCCGGGATCCGTAGGATTTGCCTCTGGATTTTTAGGATTAGTTTCTGGATCTGTAGGAGTCGGATTGATTCCTGGATCTGTCGGATTGATTCCTGGTTCTGTCGGTTCCTCAACAGGAGGGAGTACTGTGACGGGATCTTGAGGTGGTTGCACCACCGGAACGTAAATCGTCGTTTGAACCGTTTTCGGCTTTTGGGCACGCTGCTCAAACTGGGCGATCAGCGCGTCGGCCTGCTGCTGCAGGGCAGGGTGTTTGATTGCCTGTCGCTTCTGCTTCGCACCGTTGATATCCCACGCAACGTCCAGTCCATTTTGAACCTCAGCCAGTACGGCCTGGTCATTGGCCCAGTCCTGCTGCCATTGGCCAATCGTGCTCTGGGCCAGGGCGTGATCGGGGCTGGCTTGAGGCACCGATTGCAGGAGGGCGATCGCCCGATCAACATTGCCCAGGTTGTACTCCTGGATGGCTCGCTGGAGCGTTGTACCCGCATTCGTTGATGCCTGACCAGTCAATCGGTACAACGACATTCCCGACAGCGTGAAGTAGCCGCCAATCGATGCGGTACCCAGCACCAGTGCAAGCATTACGTTGAGGAGACGTCTCTTTTTACGGGACGGAGTGGGCGAGAGAGGGATTTCAGGGGTCGCGGTGGAATGAGCGGTTACTGGGGCGGGTTGGCGAGACTGAGTCGCGGGGTAGGCGATCGTCGCCTGTCGAGAATGGTGGGTCTGGATGACGGGTTGTGGCGCTTCCGGTCGCAGTGATTCTGGGGCCGAGAGGACTTCCGGTAGAAAGTTTGGGCCACTGGGGGGTGTTCTCATGGGGATGACATTTTCCATTGCACCGGGGGACACCTCTGGGGGAAGGGCCACTTCGGGATCCGGAGATGCTGAATGGGTCGAGGGGATACTGCGGTTGGCAACCACACGCTCCTCGATCGGGCGGACATCCTCATTGCGCAAACCCAGCGCTCGCTTGAGAAACTCCAGTTCGCTACGGGTGGCTTCGCTCAGGGGAAACTTCCGCTCTACTGCCTGCACAAATGTTTGTCCATACTGCCGCAGGTGGGCACGGTAGGTGCGGTAGGGTTTCAGGACTTCCGTTTCGATGGCTTCCGCCTCTTCAGTTGTCAATCCGAGCTGCTTACAGCGAGCATCCAGCGCCATGCGATAGATTTCTGAAATTTCGCCGCGTTCTGCAATCTGTTCGACCTCACGGCGATAGCGCAGTTTGGGGTCGCCCACCAGTGCCCGCGCCAGCTTGATCTTAAAGCCCTCTTTGATGGCGTAGATTTCCGGTTTCATCGCCGGGGCAGTTTCCTGCACTTTGCGTTTGGCGTACTCGTGCAGTTCGTCAATCGACACATCTCCGTCGTTGTCTTGATCCGCCGCTCCGGTTTCAATGCCCTCGATCAGATAGCGAGTGTAGACCGATAGGTCGCTACCCTGCTGCTCAAAGGAATATTGAGAGGAGGTGGAGGAGGTTAATACTGCCCGTCCTTCACCGCCCAACTGCTGTAAGACATCCACCCGGCCATCGTCCTTGGCGGTCATGCCTTCTGCAAAAGCACCACTGAAGCAGCAGTCCAGCATCAACACCTGCCGTTTAGAGCGGCTGTTACCCATGATTTCGTGAACAAAGCTGGCGGGAACGGCGGTGGATTTGATCAGCTCTCCTTTTGGCGTTTTCTGAGTCAGGCTGGTAGCAAAGTAGAGTTTGCCGCTGTCGTCTTTGATGCCATGACCACTGAAGAAGAGGAGGACGAGATCGTCTTTGTTGCGATCGCCAAACAGTCCTTCAATCTCCCGCTGCATCTGGAGCGGGTCGGGGTTAACGATGGACTTTACTTTTTCAAACCCACCCATTTCTTGGGTTTGGAGAACCCGTTGCAGTTCCTGAACATCTTTTTCGGCGCTGGGTAGGGGGCTGAGTCCAGGCTGGTAAGTGCTGACGCCAATTAACAGTGCAACTTTCATTGGTAGAGTCCTCTGATTCGTAGGGGGAGTACCGGGGGGGGACAGAGATGCGGCGGACAATGTCAGAGCTGAATACACGCCAGAGATTTCGTTTTCCAGAAGGAAGGTCACGATTCCTACGTTTCTGGTCGGGATCGCCTTCTTCGGCTCCCCCATCCGGAGATCTGGATCAGTTTCAGGGGGTGTTTGAGAAGCACATCTGTGGAAAGCAAATCATCCAATCTCCCTAAATCCCCAGCTCGACCCCACGGCTTCAGATCGGGTCAAAAGCTGAGTGGAGTAGAAAGAGCAGTAGACCTTATTTCGATTACAGTAAAAACGAGAATTGCCTGAAATCCTATGACCCTGCTCGCTGATAAATCTGTGACCCTCCTGGAACTTCTTGTCGGAGAAGAGAGCCACCTGGCGATCGCCGCCCCCGATAAGCCCACCCTCACCTACGGGCAACTGCGACATCACATCGTGCAACTGGCGGCGCAACTAAACCAGTTTGGCCTGGGACGGGGCGATCGCCTTTCCATCGCCATGCCCAACGGCCCCGAAATGATCCTCACCTACCTGGCGGCAGCCACCTGTGGCACAGCGGCTCCGTTGAATCCCAGGTACAAGCAGGAAGAGTTCCATTTCTACTATGAGGACACGGGATCGGCGGCGCTGCTGGTGCTGGGGGACGGGATTGAGGCGGCGATCGCTGCTGCCACCCCCGAAATGCTTGTCCTCCGCGTCACCCCTAACGCTGACGGTACACTGAACCTGGAGAAAATTGGTGGCCCCGATCGCGCTTCCCGTCCTGAAGAACTGGCGCAGCCCGACGATGTGGCGATGATTCTCCACACCAGTGGTACCACCAGTCGCCCCAAGCGCGTCCCCATTCGTCATCGGAATTTGGCGGCTTCTGCTCGGAATATTATCGGCACCTACAGCCTGACGGAGCGCGATCGCGCCCTCTGTATCATGCCGTTGTTTCACGTCCACGGTATCGTTGCCTCCATGCTCTCCACGCTGGCCTCTGGAGGGACAGTGATTTGCCCGACGGGGTTCAACGCGATGGAGTTCTGGCGGCTGCTCACAGAGTTTAAACCCACCTGGTATTCGGCGGTGCCCACGATGCACCAGCTCCTGCTGTCCAGGGCGGAGCGGAACAAGGAGGCGATCGCCGCCAGTCCTCTGCGCTTTATCCGCTCCAGCAGTTCTTCCCTGCCTCCGGTAGTGCTGGAGCAACTGGAGGTTGCTTTCAATGCCCCCGTTCTGGAAGCTTATAGCATGACGGAAGCCTCTCACCAGATGACCTCTAATCCCATGCCGCCTGCGGTGCGCAAACCGGGAAGCGTTGGCATTGGTCACGGTGTCGAGGTGGGAATTATGGACGACGACGGCAACCTGCTCCCTCAAGGTGAACTGGGCGAAGTGGTGGTGAAAGGCCCCAACGTGGTAGACGGCTACGAGAACAATCCCGATGCCAACGCCAAAGCCTTCACCGACGGCTGGTTCCGCACCGGAGACCAGGGAATGCTCGATCCAGATGGCTATCTGGTGCTGACGGGCCGCCTCAAGGAGTTGATTAACCGGGGGGGAGAAAAGATTTCTCCACTGGAGGTGGACAACGTGCTACTGCGGCATCCAGTTGTGGCAGAGGCGATCGCTTTTGCTGTGCCCCACAAGACACTGGGAGAAGATATCCATGCGGCGATCGTACTGAAGGAGGGAACCGTCAGCGAGAAGGAACTGAAGGAGCACTGCGCGGCTTCCCTGGCGGAGTTTAAGGTGCCCCGACAGTTTCATATCCTGGAGGAGATTCCCAGAGGGGCGACAGGTAAGCTTCAGCGGTTGAAGATGGCTGAGTTGCTGAAGCTAACAGACTCGTAGTCGTGACAAACTTTTCAAGCGAGATGTATTAACTGGAGTTTTGACTATTTCTACAATGCCGCGCAACGCTCTCTGCGAGAGCGTTGCGCGGCATATTTAATTTTAGCGCCGATTTTCCTGAAACGCTGACGGAGTCAGCGTTTCAGGAAAATCGGCGCAATTTAGTCAAAAGTCCAGTATTTAAGGAGCGTTGAACAACGTGGGTTGTCCAACTTCACCGTCACCGACCTCGTATCTTAGCAAATCAGCAAAATCGGAGGCGCGTCTTTCACTGGTAAAAGAAGCAACTTGAATTGCAAGCCTCCCATTTTCACGGGTTGTTTGAAACGCATCCCGACAGAGGCGATTACGAATATCGCGCAGCGTCTCTGGGGAGTATTCTGCAAAAACTGGGTAGAGTCGGTAGGATGTACCGCGTGGCGGTATTGCGTCCCCGCAAGCGTTCTTGGGGTAATCACGTTCTGTGCTACGGCCAGCTGTGACTGTGTTTGGAGTTTGAGCGATACGAGAGCAAATAAAGCGAGCGTAAGCGTCAAATACAGTCCCTGGAACGATTTCACGCATTCTCAGATACGGGGGTTCAAAGCTTCTGTAGGGATTCACGGAGCCGTTCGGGAAGTAACCGATAACTCGTAAAACGCCTCCCTGTCTGGCTGCACAATTCACCGTAAGCTGGGAGATCTCGTCTGTTCCGCCATAGGTATTGTTTACCCTGATCCAGAACGTTCGGGTGCTGCCTGTCCCTCGGACACTGTCAAAATCGACGTAGTGACTCTGATTCCCCGACTCACCTACATACACCCACTGGGTTGCGAGAACTGGGTTCACAAAACTGACAATTAATCCAAAGACACTAAACCCAAGCAGTTTTCTTAACGCCAACATGACTCGCCCTCCAAAGCAATGCAGACGAAACAGCTCCTGACCTTCTCCATGCGTTAGAGTCGGTCAGGCAGTTTTCTCCCTTAGCTACCTAATTCATTTGTTCCCGCCAATTCGCTTAAGATCGGACAACATCAGTTAAAGAAATGACAAAATTTGTATGACGGTTTGGCACTCACAGCAGAGACGCAGATTTTGAATTGATTAAGAGAGTACACATGAAAATTTGTATTGTTGGAGCAGGGGCGATCGGTGGTTATCTCGGCGCAAAGCTGGCGCTGGCGGGAGAAGAGGTCACATTGATCGCCAGAGGTGCCCATCTTCAGGCGATTCAGGAGAAAGGGCTGCGGCTGCGCTCGTCCGACTACACCGAAGACCTGATTAAAGACATCCGGGCGACCCAGAGCATTGAGGAAGCGGGGAAGCAGGACGTGGTAATTGTGGCGCTAAAGGCTCAGAGTGTCCCATCCGTCGCGCCCGCGCTGCCCGCGCTGTATCACGATGAGACGATGGTGGTGACGGCGCAGAACGGCATTCCCTGGTGGTATTTCCGCAAGATTGACACGCCTTACCCGGACTACCGGATTCAGACGGTTGACCCGGAAGGGACAGTGGAGGCGAATATCCCCGTTGATCGGGTGATTGGCTGTGTGGTGTATCCGGCGGCGGAACTGGCAGAACCGGGCGTGGTGCGGCACATTGAGGGCGATCGCTTCACGCTGGGAGAACTGGATGGCAGTAAGAGCGATCGCCTGCAATCGCTCTCCCAATCCTTCCGCAAAGCGGGTCTGAAGGCCCCCGTCCGCAATCAAATTCGCAATGAATTGTGGGTGAAACTGTGGGGCAACCTGGCCTTTAACCCCATCAGTGCCCTGACCCGCGCCACGCTGGAGCAGATCTGTCAGTATTCGCAGACCCGCGAACTGGCTCGCAACATGATGGCGGAAGCGCAGGCGATCGGGGAGAAACTGGGGGTTGAGTTTGGCATTCCCCTGGAGCAGCGGATTGAAGGGGCTGAGAAAGTGGGCGCTCATAAAACCTCGATGCTCCAGGATATTGAAGCGGGACGCCCGACGGAGGTGGATGCGATCGTGGGTTCAGTGGCCGAACTGGGGCGACTGCTGGAAATTCCTACTCCTCACATTGATGCGGTGTACGCTAGCGTGAAGTTACTCGAAAAAACGCTGCTGTCTGCATCGAGATAAGGCGTGGAAGTGCGCCGCACTTCCACGCTAGAGTCATCCCACGTAAGGCGAAAGCCAAATGAGTAAACAAGAAAAAGATGAACTTCTGTCCGGCGATGCGCTGATCAAAGAAGTGTGCCGCCGGATTCGCGTCGCCCGCAGTTACTGGGACGCCCACAATAATGCTGCCTGCCGTAAAGAGCGAGAACGCGCCCTCGCCCTCTACAACACCCTCACTCCAGAGCAGAAAGACAAAATTCCCCAGGTGCTACGGGTCTGGTTGCGCTACCGCAGCGAGAAATATTTCGGCCCCCACCGCACTCCGCCGAAGAAAAAGTAGTTTTACTTCTCCGTCAAATCAAAAAACGACGGAAGGCGATCGCCAAACAGCCTTAATACTGCCTACTTCCGATGTGACTGGACTTTTGACTAAAATCGCGCCGATTGTTCTGAAACGCTGGTACCGCCAGCGTTTCAGAACAATCGGCGCTAAAATTAAATCCGCCGCGAAACGCTCTCGCAGAGAGCGTTTCGCGGCGTTATGAGAGAAATAGTCAAAAGTCCAGATGTGAACTTGAATCTTTAAAATAACAATAGTTGCTATTCCCTGTTATTAAGGCGAAAATACAGAAATCCAAGTGCCAGGAGGACTCAGGCATGAATGTGTCTTTGACGCCAGAGCTAGAGCAGTACGTCCAGGAGAAAGTTTCAAGCGGACTCTACTACTCTGCTAGCGAGGTGATTCGTGAAGGCTTGCGCCTGCTGAAGGAGCGGGAGCAGCTTCAACAGATGCGCTTGCAGGAGTTACGCCAGGACATTCAGGCGGGTTTGAATAGTGGGGAGCCAACCCCTCTAAACATGACGCAGATTAAAGAGAAAGCGCGGCAGCGCCGTCGTCAGAGGCAACCGCAGTAATGGCGATCGTTTTGAAACGCCCTCGTGCTGAGCTGGACTTGCTGGATATTTGGGACTACATCGCAGATGACAGCATGGATCGGGCACGAGTTTTTAGACCGCATTGAGGAGAAGTTGAATCTGCTGGCACGTAATCCAGGGTTGGGCAGAAAACGGGACGAGTTGCTACCTGGACTGCAAAGCTTTCCGTGGAGGGCGCGACGCTGTAGCGTCGCGCCCTCCAGAATCTGGGTTTTCGGTTTTCGGATAGGCACTTACTCAAGAATTCATCATCAAGCTGCTGCTGCTGCTCGGATGTCCTCCAGGACGGTTATCAGTCCATCAACTTGTTCAGGGCTAAAAACTCCTTCAGGTCCCTGGGAGTTGATGTCGATGAAAGGAGACTCATACAGCAAACCCGCATCCATTACCCCGTGATGGGTCAAGTGTTCGATGATTAGATTAATGAATTCGATTTGGTCAGCTGAAACTGCGGAGCCAGAGAGAAACTGCCCGAAAGCCTGTTTCGCCGCTTCGCGGTCTAGCCCCACCAGGGAGCGAATAAACAGTCCTAAGCCCTGACTGGTTTCCTTGGCATATTCCAGATGCTCTGGTGTGCCGATGCCGGACTCCAGCAGAATGCGCTCTAGTTCACTCAGGTCGGTTGGGGTCAGGGGTTGGTTGAAGCGGAGTTTGTGGATTGTGATGTGATCCTCGTGTGCCAGGAGGAACTGTCGTGCTTTTGCCCGGAAGCGATCGAACTCACTACCACTGCCGAAGCTGGAGAGTTCAATTTCGGTTTCGGGACCCAGCTCATCCGCAAAGTTAGTGTAGAGCGGCTCCCGCCGCGTTTTTTCGATGAGGCGAACCAGCGATCGCAGTCGCTTTCGGGCACGCTCTAGCATGGGAACGGTTACGTCTTCCCACCAGGCATCAGTTTGAATCTCCTGAATCAGTTCCATCTGCTCCTGGACGATTGGAACTCCGTCTCGTTCTTCCAGGGCAGCAGCGATTTCTCGAACCTGATAACTCAGCCGAGTGTACTGGGGGTCAGGGCGGAGCCTGCCTAGCTGCAACTTCAGCATGATCATGTCAAACCGCTTTGCATCTTCGCCATCCGCAGGAAGTTCGTTGGGCAACCCCGCAACGTGATTGCTCAGCTCGCTAATTTGTTCTGCCTGCAACTGATTCCACACTTCCGGTTGAGCGTAGGTTTCGACCCACTGCCGTTTGGGGCGGACGATGAAGTTGTCCAGGTTCATCGCAGCCACTTCAGTTTGAAGCGAGGTGGCGATCGCCTGACGCACTTCTGCTTCGGTGGTGGGATCTGTGGCTGGATCGATCGTCGCTTTGCCGTAAGTGCCAGCTCTTTCAGCAGCGGTTCCCGGTTGGAGCACACGCTTGTCTAGTTCGCTGATTAGCTCCAGCCGGGTGGTGAAGAGTCGCTTGCTGAGGGAGTTGCTAATTGAGCCTTCGGTGGTTTCAGGATTCTGGCTGAAATATTCCAGGTTCTGGCAGAAGTCGAATAGATAGAAGAATTCCTTGTGCTGATTGGGTCCGAACAGGTCAGGGCGGAGCCTTGTGCCGCGCCCGATCATCTGCCAAAACTTGGTTTTGGAGCGCACCAGCTTGAAAAATACCAGGTTGACGACTTCGGGTACGTCGATCCCGGTGTCGAGCATATCGACGGAGATGGCGATGTGGGGATTTTTATCAGGGCGGGAGAAGTTGTCAATCAGGTTTTGGGCGTATTCGGTTTTGTGGGTGATGATGCGGGCAAACTCACCTTTGTAGTGGGGATAGTTGGCGTTGAAGCGTTCGTAGATGAATTTGGCGTGGTCGTTGTTCTTGGCGAAGATAATGGTTTTTCCCAAACGATCGCCCCCGGCAACTTTCAAGCCGCGCAGCATTAGATGCTCCAGCACCTTGTCTACGGTGTCGGTGTTGAAGAGCCACTGGTTAACGGCGGCGGCTTCCACGCGATCGGGCACGTTGCCGTCTTCGTCCCAATCCAGTTCGTCCCACTGTTCTCTTTCGTCCTCAGTGAGGTCATCGTAGCGAATCCCTTCGCGCTGGAAGCGGAGCGGCACAGAGACGGACTTAGAGGGGACAAGGTAGCCATCTCTCACAGCTTCTTCCAGACTGTAAACGTCGGTGGGTACGCCCGTCTCCAGGTTAAACAGGCTGTAGGTGTTGCGATCGATCTCGTCTTTGGGGGTGGCGGTGAGTCCGACCAGGCAGGCATCGAAATACTCGAAGATCGCACGATATTTCTGGTAGACCGATCGGTGTGCCTCGTCGATCACAATCAGGTCAAAATGTCCGACACCGAACTTGCGCTGTCCTTCGCCGTTCGACTGACTGCTCACGGTAGCACCCACTTCGTTAATCAGTCCCATCATGGTGGGGTAGGTGGAGACGTAGACTCGCCCTTCGGTGTTTTTCTCGGTGATCAGGTTGACGGGGCTGGAGGCAGGCAGGTGTTTTTTGAAGGCGTTGGCAGCCTGGTTTACCAGAGCGACGCGATCGGCAAGGAAGAGAACCCGCTTAACCCAGTTGCAGCGCATCAGCAGATCGCACAGGGCGATCACCGTTCGGGTTTTGCCTGCTCCCGTTGCCATCACCACCAGGGCTTTCCGTTCGTTCTGACGCTCAAAGGCTTCGCTGATGCGGCGAATGGCGCGGGTCTGGTAATAGCGTTCGACGATCGCACTATCAATTTCTGCGGTGAGGAGCGATCGGCGGGTAGTGCGCCGCTGGATCATTAGCTCTAACTCGGCTTTCTTGAAAAAGCCCTGCACGGGACGGGGTGGGTAGCTGGCATCGTCCCAGATCCAGTGCTGATAGCCGTTGGTGTAGAAGATGATGGGTCGCTGACCAAACTGCTGTTCCAGACAGTCGGCGTAGAGTTTTGCCTGCTGCTGCCCAACCTGAGGATCGCGGCGGGTGCGTTTGGCTTCGATGACTGCCAGCGGTTTACCATTGCCGCCCCAGAGGACGTAATCGACAAAGCCTTTGCCCTTCTCGTTGGGCATTCCTTGAACAGGAAACTCTCGGTCACGGGCTTGATCCAGTGCCCAGCCTGCTTCTTTTAGCAGAAGGTCGATGAAGTAGTCGCGGGTCTGTGCTTCGTTGTAGTCGTGGTTGTCGGGTTGGGCAGCGTTCTCCGCTTTTGCCTGGGCGATAGCCTGTTTGAGCTTTTGCAATTCGGTTTCGACTTCGCTCAGCCGAATTTGGCTATCGGCAAGCTGTTTGTCTTTGGCAGCAAGCTGTTCTGACAGGGTTTGCAGTTGGGCGATCGTCTGGGGTGGAATTGGGGAGGTTTTGGGGTTTTAATTGTTGTACTAGAAGATATTCCATCTAAAGCCGCAACGAATTCAGGAGAGCGCATAAATCTCCATAAATAACGCTCATAAACCTTGGACTTATCTGGCGAAACTCGAATTAAATTGGCAGTCATGTTAGCTCCTGTAAGACTACGTGGAACTAAACCAATTTTTCCAATAGTTCCTCTCACAGAAATAACAAGATCCCCCTCTGTAAGAACGGTTCGAGGAAATTTTGATGATGTTGTTGAAGAAATGAAACGCCAATTCTTCTCATTCGTATCTATTGTTCCATCATCATTAATCAAAGTTCCTCTAATTTCAGGCACTCCATCTTCAACATACTCAATGTCGTAATAAGTTGGATATCGGTAAATTTCATTGCATAGATCACCAAGAGAGACTTGCTTTTGCATCATTCCAGCATCTCCTTTAGCTCCTTTATCCTCTGCTGAATTCTGGTTCGTAGGGTTAGTGGTGGGCGATTTTGTAGGTGGTTAGCGATCGCCCCTCTTACTTTCCCTGTAAAACCTGGGCTGTCGTCAGTTCTAAATTGCCCAATAGCGGCGAGGTGATCGGCTCGTCTCCGGTGTAGACTTTTTCCTCATAAAAGCCCTCCACCCACTCCAACACCGTTACCTTTTGCTGGATGAGATCAGCAATCCAATATTCCGCAATGCCTCGCGCTGCATACTCCGATCGTTTATAGCGATAATCTCGATTCTCCTGCCCCGGACTCACCACTTCCACTACCAACAGTGGCGGCGGCATATCGAGCAATACGAGCGATCGGCTGGCTCCCTCTAATGCAGCAACTCCCTCTTCTGAGAAAATCACCAGATCGGGGACACGCACGGATATTCGGGTGCTGCTCACCGCAACCTCGGTCTTCATCGACAGGCGATCGAATGAAATGCCCAGCTTGAGAAAAGTCGCCACCAAAAACATTGCAATGCGGCGGTTAATTTCACTCTCAGCAGGTATCGCAATCAGTTCCCCATTTTCTAGCTCATACCAACTATCCGTTTCATCGTCATAAGCCAGAAACTCATCAAACGTCATCTTTGAAACGGCAACGGTCATCCCCCTACCTCCTGGCGATCGATCCTATCAAGCAACCGATCGCTCCAAATCCTCAACTGACACAATATCCTCCACGCTAAGTTCTGATTTATGTGGCTGGCTGTGGACGATCGCATCAAGTTTTACCCCGCCAACTTAAGAGCAGCTTGAATCGGCAGTTCTAACGATACTCCTGAATTCAGGCGGGTTGAAAAGAAAAGGATTTCCAGATTCTCGATCGCCCCTGAATCAGGGTTCAAACGGGCAATTATTTCATCGCCCAATTCCTCAGTCTCTTGGTCAGCATAGGTCGGGCAGGTGTCAATGTAGAGAATATCTCCAACCTTGTCGTAGCGAAAGATTAAGTTTTTGTCCATATCACCTTTCCTCCAGCAAGTTTGCGAGCCGTGTAGGTTGTGATGATCCAGTACCTTAGTGGATCGGGTTGGCTGACGGTCACAACGACTAAATACCGTCCTGTGCGGATCGTAGCAAACCATTTAGAAAACAAAAGTGCCGATGGATCGCGATTACTTTGACGGATCTGGTCAGGATCAGCCAGGGTTTCAGCTAACTACTCCAAGTAATCAGGTAGCGTACCTGGGTGCGTTTCAATAATGTGATGTTCTCGTTCATCCGTTAGTTCAACGTTTACACCTAGATAGGAACAAGGAAATGACCTCACATACCCTCCTCCCGCATCCCAATCAATGAGACGCGCTCTTCGAGATACCCGCAAGGGGTCGCTTCTAGCCTCATCCCAACATCTCCTTTAGCTCCTTCATCCCCTGCTGGATCTTGGTTTCCAACTCATCCAGGGTGGCTAAAATCTGCTGGGGTGGAATATGCTCAACTTCCTCATGCACCACCTCTTTGTAGCGATTCAGGCTCAAGTCATAGCCATTCGCTGCAATTTCAGCCTTCGGCACACAGAAACTCTGAGCCGTGCGGGGGCGATTTCGCTCACTGCCCTCCCGATGCGCCCATCGTGCCAGCACATCCGGCAGGTTGTTCTTTGCGTGTTCCTCGTCTACCAACTCCAGCTTTGGCACTGCCCCCAACTTCTCCTCTGACAGCAACGGCTGACGCTTATCGTCCAGGCTCCAGCCATCCGCCTCTACCTCATAAAACCACACCTGATCCGTCCCGCCCGAATTCGTCTTGGTAAATAGCAGAATTGCCGTAGACACTCCGGCATAGGGCTTAAACACCCCACCCGGCAGCTTCACTACTGCATCCAGCTTTTGATCCTCCACCAAAATCTTCCGCAGTTCCTTGTGTGCCTTTGAGGAGCCAAACATCACCCCATCCGGCACAATCACCGCCGCCCGTCCCCCTGGCTTCAGCAGCCGCAGAAACAACGCCAGAAACAGCAGTTCTGTTTTCTTGGTTTTAACGATCTGAAGCAGATCCTTCGCCGTATTCTCATAGTCCAGCGACCCGGCAAACGGCGGGTTTGCCAGCACCAGCGTATATTTCTCATCCTCCCCGGCGTGATTCTGCGCCAGCGAATCGCGGTAAACCACATCCGGGTTATCGACGCCATGCAGCAGCATATTCATACTGCCAATTCGCAGCATCGTGCCATCAAAATCAAAGCCGTGAAACATTCCCTGATGGAAGTGATGCTTTAGGTTGGCATCTCGCAATACCGCTGGATGACGCGATCGCAAATACTCCCCTGCTGCCACCAAAAATCCACAAGTGCCGCTTGCTGGATCACAAATCACATCCTTGGGCGTGGGAGCCGTCATCTCCACCATTAGCTGAATAATGTGGCGCGGCGTGCGGAACTGCCCATTCTGTCCGGCGCTGGCAATCTTGCTCAGCATGTACTCGTAGAGATCGCCCTTCGTATCGCGATCGTCCATTGGCACATGGTCGATCAGATCCACCACCTTCGCCAGCAGCGCCGGAGTCGGAATCGTGAAGCGGGCATCCTTCATGTGGTGAGCATAGGTCGAGCCATCGCCGTAGCTGGTCAAAAACTCTGTCCGCAAGAACGGAAATACGTGCTCACTCACTACCTCAAACATTTCCCGCGCTTCCATGTGCTTAAAGCGCGACCAGCGCAACTCGTCGTAGGGTCGTTTCTTCGAGTCTAGCCCCTCTGGAAATACCCGCCGCTCCATCGGACGCTTCAGGCGATTGGCTTTGTTTTCCTCCAGCGTATGCAGGTCATCTAACCGACGCAAAAACAGCAGATAGGTAATCTGTTCAATCACCTCCAGCGGGTTGGCAATCCCTCCTGACCAGAAGGCATCCCAGATTCTGTCAATTTGCGATCGGATTTCACCTGTTAGCATTCGGTTTCCTGTGCTTTGGGCTGGTTGAACTCGCTGCCCACTATTACTTATCAGAACGATTGTACCCAGTCAGGAGGGAAGTCCTGAAAAAGCTTGAGTGGCACTGGATACCCGGCTCTAAGTAGGCAGGCGCGATTAAGCCTGAAACCCAAAAAGCTGTTCCGCCCTTCGACTTCGCTCAGGGCGGAACAGCTTTTTGGGTTTCGACTTTTTCCACGCCCACTTACTTAGTTAAAGGTCCAGTAATTTGGTTTGAGATGCTGGAGATTGCTGAAGCGCTGAAGCATACACTTGAATCAGGAGCCTAAAGCCTTTTGCCTTCAATTCGACTCTGCTTAAGCGTCAATCGCACGATGACTGACAACAATACACTACGCACTCTGCTTCATCGGATCGATCGCCAGAGCTACAAAGCTTACAAAGACATCCGGGGCACCTATGAATTTCCCAACTTCACGCTGCTGATTGACTACGTGCAGGGTGATCCGTTTGCCTCCCCCAGTCGGCTGCGGGTGATCGTGCCGCAATCAGTGGCTCAGTTCCCGGAGGAGGTATTTCGATCGCCCAGTCGCGCGATCGCCCTCAAAGACTTCCTCACCCGACAATTTGCCGAAATGGCAGAGAGCCTGCGAGCGAAGCGGGGCAGTGGCAACAGCGGGCTGATCGACATTGCACCCGCAGGCCAGCAAATTCTGGAGCGAACTTCGGTGTTGATTTCTCCACAGGAAGTAGAGGCGCGTTTCGTCGTGGGGCTTCCGGCGCAGGGGCGAACCGTGCTGGGACGACAGGCCGCAGAACTACTGTGCGATGATTTGCCGTTGATTGTGGCGCGATCGCTCTATTACAGCAGTCTGGATGCGGCAGTGGTGGAGCACCATGTGGCGGTGGCGGAGGATGCAGACTGGTTGCGATCGCAGCTTGATGGGCGGAACCTGGTGGCGTTCATCCCCGATGGGGCGATTCTGCCACGGGAGAGCGGCGTCAGCGATGTGCCGTTGCGGCAGGGAGCATTCCCGTTTCGGTCACCAGATTCACTGCGGGCTGAGTTTGACCGTCCGAATCAGGGGCGAATTACGGGAATGGGCATTCCCGCCGGGGTAACGCTGATTGTGGGGGGTGGGTATCATGGTAAATCAACACTGCTGAGGGCGATCGCCGGGGGTATCTACAACCACGTTCCAGGGGACGGTCGGGAACAACTGGTTACCCATCCAGAGGCGGTGAAGATTCGGGCCGAGGATGGGCGAAGCGTTGCCGGGGTAAATATTTCTCCGTTTATCAATCACTTGCCCCAGGGGCGATCGACCACCCGGTTCTCGACGCCCAATGCCAGCGGTAGCACGTCTCAGGCCGCCAGCATTATGGAGGCGCTGGAAGCAGGGGCAAAGGTGCTCCTGGTGGATGAAGACACCTCGGCGACGAACTTTATGATCCGCGATCGCCGGATGCAGGCACTGGTGGCCAAAGAGAAAGAACCGATTACCCCATTCATTGACAAAATTCGCCAGCTCTATCGGGACTTTGGCGTTTCAACGATTCTGGTCATGGGCGGTAGCGGCGACTATTTCGATGTGGCAGACACCGTGATTGCTATGACGGAGTTTGAACCGACGGAGGTGACACAGCAGGCCAGGGAGATTGCTGCCGAGTTTGCAACAGGACGGACGGCGGAGGGTGGCGATCGCTTTGGTGAAATCACACCCCGAATCCCAACCGTTGGACGGCTGCAAGGAGCACCACGGCGGGGGCGATGGGGAAACGGACGAGCGGAGGAGCAATCGGAGGAGCGATCGCCCAAACTTAAGGTGCGAGATGTGGATGAACTGGTGTTTGGCAATGAAACGGTAGATCTTTCGGCGGTGGAGCAACTCGTCGAAGTGGGGCAGGTGCGGGCCATTGGGGGGGCGATCGCCTATCTCCAGCAGCATTATCTGGATGGGCGGACTTCATTGGGCACAATCCTCGACTCCGTGATGCAGGACTTGCAGCAGGCCAGCCTGGATATCTTCACTCCGTTCCCGCAGGGCGATCTGGTTGTATTTCGCAGGCTGGAACTGGCGGCGGCTGTCAATCGCCTGCGATCGATGGTGATGAAGTAATATCTGCAACTCACCGCAGAGGCGCAGAGGGCGCAAAGATTTTACTCTGCGCCCTCTGCGCCTCTGCGGTGAAATGAACTCTATTTATTCTGTTTCAATGCGGCGAAGCGCTTTTCTCTCTGCAAAAACTTATTCTGCTGCTGAATGAATCGTTTATCGTAGGATACTAAAGACGCTCGCTCGTGAGTTATCGAATTCTGCATCTACTCTGGGTTCTCTCTGCTTAGACAGACCAATTTAGAGAAATGCCTCGCTTTTCGTTATTAAGAATGTAGAAAAATAGCGCATTTTGCCGGACAGCCCCCAGTTGTACACTGCGCTCCTGTATGAACCTTTTCTATTGCCTTCAATCAATTTCAAAGCTGTGGATCGATTTTCAGAAACAGCCAATTCCCTTCAGGCTGGTGCTGTTGGTTCCTGCGGTTTTGCAAATTGTGACGGTGGTCGGATTGACAGGGTATCTCACTTCGCTGAATGGGCAGCGGATGATCAATCAACTGGTGACTCAGCTTCAGAGCGAGGTGAGTACCCGTGTGCAAGAGCGGATCAGCATCTATCTGACGCTGCCCGATCTGATTAACCGAAGCAATATCAGTGCTTTGCGACGGGGTGTCTGGAGTTTTCAAGATTTCTCCAGCCAGGAGCAGCAGGCGTGGGAGCAAATGCAGCTCAATGACTGGTTCCCGATGACAATTATTGGTTTTGGAAATCCACAGGGGGGACACCGGGCGGTTGAGCGATTGTCTGATGGAACGTTTGTCATCCGGGTGGCACCCAACGGGGGAGGGCGCTATCTTTCCTATACCATGACGCCTGATGGCCGACCCGACCGGGTCACCCAGACAACCGTCAATTTTGATGCCCGCCAGCAACCCTGGTATCAAGCTGCGGTAAGGGAAGGGAAAGCCACCTGGACGTCCGTCTATTCTCACGTCTACACCAATAAACTGCTGATCGCGCTCTCAGAGCCAGTTTATGACACGAAAACAGGTGAACTGATGGGGGTGACCTATGCCCTCCGTAGTCTGAAGGACATCAGCAAATTCTTGCGAACGATCCGTATCGGTCGGACGGGCGGTATCTGGATCATGGATCGCCAGGGGAGGCTGGTGGCCAACTCCACGATGGAGGAACCCTATAAGCTTCAGGGGCAGTCCGGTCAGGAGCAGTTTCTGGAAGCTCTGGATAGCGCGAATTCCTCGATTCGCGATGCGGTTCATTTTTTGCGCGATCGCCCCGGTGGTTTGTCTGGTATCACCCAGCCCCAGCAATTTACGTTTCAGAGTGATGGAGAGCGGCAGTTTGCCCAGGTAGTGCCCCTGAGTGATGCCCACGGGCTGGACTGGTTAATGGTGATTGTTGTGCCTGAGTCGGAGTTTACTGAGCAGATTCGGGCCAATACCCAGATGACGGTGCTGCTGTGTCTGATGGCGCTGATGGGGGCCATTGCGATCGCCGGATGGACGGCAGAGAGAACGACTCGGCCCTTGCTGCGCTTGAGTCAGGCGGCCCGGGCGATCGCCAGTGGTAACCTGAATCAAATCCTGCCCCCCAGTCGCGTCAGGGAGATCGGGGAACTGTCGGGAGCGTTTAACCGGATGGCCGCTGATCTGGCGGCATTCTACCGTGGCCTGGAAACCCAATTGGTGAAACGGACGGCGGATCTGGCAGAGACCGATCGCCAGCTTCGGCAAAAATTGATCGAACGGGATCAAGACGAGGCAAGGGTGCGACTGCTGGCGGATGCGTTGCCCGTTTATATTGCTTACCTCGACCGGGAGCAGCACTATCAGTTTGTGAATCGCATCTACGAGCAGCGGTTTGGCTTGAGTCGTGCTCAAATTCATGGTCAGCATATCCGCAGTCTTCTAGGGGAGGAAGCCTACCAGATGATCGAACACCAGTTGCAGGCTGTCATCGCGGGTGAGACGGTTTCCTACGAGGTGGTACAAACAGGCCAGGATGGCCTCACTCGCTGGTTCTCTAGTTTGTTGGTGCCGGATCTGGATGAAGACGGCCAGGTGCGGGGGTGTTTCAGCCTGGTTACCGATATCAGCGATCGCAAATGCGCTGAGGCGGCACTGCGGGAAAGCGAGGAGCGATTTCGAAGTGCGTTTGATGATGCCGCCATTGGCATGGCGATCGTTTCTTTGAAAGGACAATGGTTGCAGGTGAATCAGGCGTTGTGCGAGATTGTGGGCTACCGCGAAGCAGAGCTGAACCAGATGACGTTCCAGGAGATTACCCATGCTGATGATCTGGAAGCAAACCTGAACTATCTGCAGCGAATGTTGAGTGGGGAACTGCGGAACTACCAGATGGAGAAGCGGTACATCCATAAACAGGGGCATGTGGTCTGGGCACTGCTCAGCGTTTCTCTGGTACGGGACACCGATCAGCGACCGCTTTATTTTGTGACCCAGGTTCAGGATATTAGCGATCGACACACCGTTGACCGATTGAAGGACGAATTTATTGGGGTGGTCAGTCATGAGTTGCGAACACCGCTGACCGCGATTCGAGGGGCGTTAGGGCTAATGGCCAGCGGCATCTACGATGACAGGCCCGACAAGTTCAAGCGGATGCTGGCGATTGCGCTGAATGACAGCGATCGCCTGGGGCAACTGGTGAACGATATTCTCGATCTGGAGCGGCTTAGTTCTGCCAATACAGCCCTCGTTATGCACCGCTGTAACGTCGCCTTACTGTTAGAACAGGCGGCTGCCAGCGCCCAGATCATTGCTGCGGATGTCGCGATCGAGCTGGTGGTTCGACCCATCTCGGCTCAGGTGAGAGCAGACCCACATGCGATTCTCCAGGTATTGACCAATTTGCTGAGCAATGCCATTAAGTTTTCCCCCCCCGGTAGTACCGTCTGGTTGTCTGCACAACTGCATCCCGATACGCCCACTGTGCTATTTCAGGTGACGGATCAGGGACGAGGGATTCCTGCCGACAAGCTGGAAACAATTTTTGATCGATTTCAGCAGGTGGATGTTTCCGATTCACGGCGCAAGGGTGGGACGGGCCTGGGGTTAGCTATCTGTCGAGCGATCGTGCAACAACACAACGGCACAATCTGGGCCGAGAGCCAGTTGGGGCAGGGAAGTAGCTTTTATTTCACTCTACCAATCGCGCTGTCTGACGAAGAGATGCCTGACTATGACCCGACGCATTTTAATTATCGATGATGAGGACAGTATCCGCGATATCCTCCAGGCCGCCCTGGAGGATATCGCAGCATGGAAAACCATTCTGGCCGCATCGGGGCAGGAGGGACTGGAAAAGTGCAGTTTGGAGCAGCCCGAAGCGATACTGCTGGATATCTCAATGCCCGACATGGATGGAGTGCAACTGTATGAACAACTCCAGGCAAATCCTATGACTCAATCGATTCCGGTGATTCTGCTGACGGCAAAGGTGTTGCCGAGCGATCGCGCTCAATTCGCTGATATGGGTGTGGCAGGAACTATCATCAAACCCTTTAACCCGATGATGATTTGCCATCAAATTGCCGATATTTTGGGGTGGGCATTAATGTGACCCGTGTAGGACGTTCGATCGAACGCCCTACACGGGTCACATTAATGCCAGGGATTTGCAATGGTGTGCGGGCACCCGCAGATCAATGCGCTTCAGCTCTAACCCCTGCTCAAAAATCTGATCGATGGGCAGCATTTCTCCATCAGTGGTCATAAATTTGTGGTCACGAGTCGCCCGAATGGTGGTGCCGTCCTCCAGGAGATATTCAAACAATTCCTGCTGGCCGCGATCGTGAAACTGGGCGATCGCCTGAGTATACGCATGGCCCTGGGCATCAATGCTGAAGATAGTGCAGGCAATTTGCTGTTCGACAATTTGTCCGATCGCCAGAGGGCCGTATTCCACAGTCAGAACGGGCGTGTCGTAGCTGAGGCAGTACTCGGCAAACTGCACCATCTGTTCCCATAGTGCTTCAGCGACTTTGGCGGGAACTCCATTCTTTTCCGAACCTCCAATAAAGGTGGCCCGGTGCTTCTCCATCTCGGCGGGTTTTTTCTTACCCATTGCCCGCCGCAGCAGGTCGGCCTGTCCCAGGGAGTAGCCTGCCATGTCCTGGGCGATTTTCATGATCTGCTCCTGGTAAACCATGATGCCGTAGGTCTCGTTCAGGATGGGTTCCAGGATTTTGTCGGCGTAGTCAATCTTCTCGCGCCCGTGCTTGCGGTTGATAAACTTGGGAATCAACCCCGCGTCGAGCGGCCCCGGACGGTAGAGGGCCAGCACCGAGGAGATGTCTTCCAGACCGGAGGGTTTCAGGTCGCGCACGATCTGCCGCATCCCGGATGACTCTAGCTGGAAGATGCCCTCCAGCCAGCCTTTCGCCAGCAGACCGTAGGACTCGATATCCTGCATCGGTAGCTCATCCAGGTCAATCTTGCGCTGGTGCGTTTTCTCGATCAGATCCACAGTCTTCTGGATCATGGTCAGGTTTTTCAGCCCCAGGAAGTCCATCTTCAGCAGACCCATTGCCTCGATGTCTTCCATGAAATACTGGGTGATGACCGACCCCTTATCGTTGTATTGCAGCGGCACTACTTCGTCCAGGGGGTCAGAGGAAATTACCACCCCGGCAGCGTGGACCCCGTAGGTTTTGTTAGTGCCCTCGATCCGCATGGCCATGTCAATCCAGCGGCGGTAGGTGACGCTAGTGTTGGGAACGGTTTCGTCACTCTCGTAGCGGCGCTTGAACTCCGGTTCTGGTGTGTCGTCGCCAATCATCGCCTTGAGTTTGGTGGGTTTGCCGCGAAACACAGGAATCATTTTCGCCATCTTGTCCGATTCGCCGTAGGGGATGTCGAGCACCCGCGCCACGTCCTTCAACACCGCTTTGGAGGTCATGCGGTTGAAGGTAATGATCTGGGCAACGTGGTCTTTGCCGTATTTCTCGGTGACGTACTGGATTACTTCATCACGGCGATCGATGCAGAAGTCAGTATCAATATCCGGCATTGACTTGCGTTCGGGGTTGAGGAAGCGCTCGAACAGCAGGCCGTGATGCACGGGGTCGATATTGGTGATCCGCATACAGTAGGCGACCAGTGACCCGGCAGCGGAGCCGCGCCCTGGGCCGACGGGAATATTGTGATCCCGTGCGAACTTAATGTAGTCCCACACCACCAGAAAGTAGGTGGAAAACCCCATCTGGTGGATCACCTGAAGCTCAAACTCCAGCCGTTCCTTGTACTCCTGGGGTACATCGTCGAAGGTTTTGCATTTGAGCCGCTCGACTAACCCCTGCTGGGCGATCGCGACAACATAGCTTTCGGCGTTGTGGCCCTGGGGAATGGGGTAGTTGGGCAGACGCGGCTCACCCAGGATTTTGTAGTCTTCGATTTTGGCAGCGACTTCCAGGGTGGTGGCGATCGCCTCCTCAATCACCTCATCTGTCAGGTGATCGCGGAACAACTGCCGCATCTCATCGATGGATTTCAGGTACTCGGTGCCACTGTAGCGCAGTCGTTTGTCTTCGGTGATCAGTTTCCCAGTCTGGATGCAAAGCAGAGCGTCGTGGGCCTCGACGTCGTAGCAGGAGATGAAGTGGGAATCGTTGGTGCAGAGGAAGCGGATATCCAGTTCCTGAGCAATACGAACGACTTCGACGTTGACAATCCGATCCTCTGGGGAACCGTGGTCCTGAAGCTCCAGATAGAAATCGTCTGCAAAGATATCTTTGTACCACTGGGCAACGCGACGGGCTACGTCGGGGCGTCCCTGCATGATCGCCTGGGGAATTTCACCGCCGAGGCAGGCGCTGGTGACAATCAGTCCTTCCTTGTATTGCTCCAGCAGGTCTTTGTTAATGCAGGGGCGGGAGAAGATACCTCTGCCCTGGACGCCCTGGAGGTGAGAGACGGTGGTGAGTTTGACCAGGTTCTTGTAGCCCTGGGTGTTTTTGGCCAGAACCACCTGATGGTATTTGGGACGTCGCTCCTGCTTGGTGATGTCGCCATTGATGACGTACATCTCGTTGCCGATGATCGGCTTGACTTTACCGTTGGCTTTGCAGACTTTCAGCAGTTCGATCGCGCCGTACATGACGCCGTGGTCGGTGAGGGCGATCGCAGGCATTTCGAGTTCCGCCGCTCGCTGAATCAGCTGGTCAAGCTGGCTGGCTCCGTCGAGGAGGCTGTAGTCGCTGTGGATGTGTAGGCCAACGAAGGACATAGGGACTGAATATTTGGTTTGAGGGGTGCAGTGATGGGCAACTTTTGAGCAGTCACACGACAGGGCACTTGAATGAGTTAAGCGTAACCGATCCTGGAGTCTATATCTAGTAGGTCTTGTAAAGTCAAACCCCAGATGTGGCGGGACAACCTTTGAGTTCTCCCTGATGAAAGACAATATCGTAGTAGTTATTTTGTATTATCTCCCAAGTCGGAAGGCGCGGTTAAACTTGAAACTCCAAAAGCTGTTCCGCCCGCTGCGAGGGCGGAACAGCTTTTGGGGTTTCAAGCTTTTGTAGGGTGGGCATCTTGCGATCGCTAGAGGGCTGAGTCGTGGGTGAATCAGGGAAACAGACAGAAAAAAGCCCGCCATGCGGGCAGACTTGCTTTTGTTTTTTCTTTCCTGAGGATCAGGATGCTTCTGGGGAGGATGCAGGCGGAGGAGAAGCGGCCGCTTCTTTGGCTTTTTCGCGTTCCTCTTTTTTCTTGCGATCGGCCTTCAAAATGTCCTCCATGACCGCCTGTGCCTGCGCCATCTTATCCAGGTTGCTGCGGTAGAGTTCCAGGTCTTTCTGAATCTTATCGGTGGAAATTTTGAGGGACTCGCTGACCTTTTCCAGTGCATCGTTGCGGCGTTTCTCGTCTTTGACCAGGTCGGGGTCAATCTGTTCGAGGAGCGTGTAGAGACCGATAGCGAATAGACGATTGTACCTGAAGGAGGGATTGTTGGCGATCGCCCCCAAGGTATTCCACAGGCTGTCGCCCGGTTCGGAGGGAAGGGTTTGGAGATGGGAGAGGAGACCATCAATGGATTGATGGGAAACTTCAGAGCGCACTTGCTCGGCGTTCTGACGATATTTATCGGGGTCACCGTTAATTGATTTGCAGAGGGCGATAAAGATGGAGTCTTTGTCCTGCTCTGGTCGATAGCCCTGCATAAAGCGGTCGAAGGTGGTCACAACCCCCAGTGCATAGATGGGGTCATAGCGAAAATCGACGTTGACCGACAGCAGGTGCATCTCCACCATTAGCTCTTCCACCACCCGACGATAGATGGAATTGATGGGGCGCGTGTGCAGGCTATAAAATGCCCGTTTAGTATCCGAGACAGTCCGAACGTCGTTCACGGGAAATCCTTGAAATAAGTCTGTTTCCCATTATTCCACAGTCTCGCCGAAGCGGGACGAAAGCATCAGGCTTGATGGGCAATGCCTCTGGGCACACCCTCCAGTGCTTCCGCCTCTGTATCAAAGATTTCAAACACGGAATCCATCATGGTAACTTCAAACACCAGCTTGGCTTCCGGGTGAACGTTACAAATCCGGAAGCTACCTTTTACCTTGTCGGCATCGCGCATGCCAGCGACGAGGGAGGTGAGGCCAGAACTGTCAATAAAGTTGACCTGCCCCAGATTTACTACGATATGTGGACTGAGCCGTGAAATGCATTCCTGTAGCTTGAGGCGGAACTGCCATGCGGTCGTAATGTCGAGTCGTCCCGCAGGTGTCAGAACGATGACGGTTTTCCCATCCTGAGTTGTGCGCGTAACTTGTTCCATGACGATATTCATCCCTCTCGTGGATTGTGTGAATCTCCAGGTGATGCCAACCGTCACCGGGCTGCATCTATCCACAGCATCTTTGAGTTATTCTTCCCACCTAAAGGTCAAATCGCACAAATATGTCCGGGGAATTGCGCAAACTGACTTCAACAAAAAGAGCGCGGCTCAGCCACGCTCTCCTGATTTGTCTAAACGTTCCAGTTGACCCAGTCCTGTGGCTTCAGGAAAACGTCATAGAGTTCTGCTTCGGGTGTATTGGGTTCGGGGTGATAGCTATACTCCCAGCGCACCATCGGAGGGAGCGACATGAGGATAGACTCGGTTCGCCCATTGGTTTGCAGACCAAAAATTGTCCCCCGGTCATAGACCAGATTGAACTCAACGTAGCGCCCACGCCGATAGAGTTGGAAGTCGCGCTCGCGATCGCCCCACTCTAGATTGCGACGACGCTCCACGATGGGCAGATAGGCTGGCAGGAATGCGTGACCCGCTGACTGCACAAAGGCGAAGATGTCATCCCAGCTACGGGTTTCCAGTTCCCCAACCGTGTTGCTGTACTGGGCCGCTTCCCCTTGAGGATGGGGGCCTTGATACAGACGGCTGCGGCTGTCCTGGTAGTCGAAGAAGATGCCGCCAACGCCACGAGGTTCCTTGCGGTGCTTCAGATAGAAGTATTCGTCGCACCAGTGCTTGAAGGCAGGGTAGTAGTGGCCGTGATGGCGATCGCACGCCTGCTTTAGGGTGCGGTGGAAGTGAGCGGCGTCTTCGGCGAAGGGGTAGTAAGGGGTGAGGTCAATGCCGCCGCCAAACCACCAGACGGGACCCGCCTCAAAGTAGCGATAGTTGAGGTGGACGGTGGGAATGTAGGGATTGCGGGGATGCAATACCATCGACGTGCCTGTGGCATAGAAGCCGTGGCCTGCTGCTTCGGGGCGCTGCACTAGAATCGAGGGGGGTAGGTCTTTGCCCCAGACCTCGGAGAAGTTGACGCCGCCCTGCTCGAAGATGCCGCCATTTTTAATAACACGCGATCGCCCACCGCCGCCTTCTTCCCGCTGCCAGCTATCTTCCTGGAAACTGCCCGATCCATCGGCCTCCGCCAACGCCTGACAAATCTGGTCCTGGAAGTCTTTGAGGAAGTGGCTGATTCTTTCTCTCGAATCGGAGGGAGGAGCGATGTTGACTTGGGAGGTTGCTTCGGAGGTCGGGAGATTGGACATGATGCTGAAAAGACTTGCTAAAGGGTTTTGAGTGGTGGGTCGTCGGTGAGTGAAGGCAAAGTGCCAGAGCAAAAAGGAGTTGAATTTAACAATTGAATACGACTTGAAACTCAGTTTTTGCCCGAAATCTAGCCTAGATCGGAATGGTCACCCTCGGACAAATTGCCAAGCAATGTAAAGCAAGGTGAATTATTTTTAACAGCCTGCTTCAGGATTGATCCCTCCTGCACAGGTTCTCAAAACAAGGTCGCGATTACTATTAAGAGTAAGTGGGTGTGGAATAGACTGGCAACCCCAAGCGCTGTTCCCCTGCTGCGCGAGGGGAACAGCGCTTGGGGTTGCCAGCTTAATCGCACCTACCGACTTAACGATTGCCACCCCTCGACGTGAGGGCTGATTATTTTTGTCATGAGTTCCCTGTATGAAACAAATTTTCAGGCACACATATCGCTCTAAGTGGCTTGTTGCACTTTCATGTATGGCCGCTGGAGGGATGGCCTACGCTCAACCTTCGACGGCTTCTGCTAGAGATCAACTTCACGATTTGCCTCGTTTGGGAAGCATCGCTCAGGCGATGCCTGATGCCTCACCATCCGAAGCCACAGCCCCTGCTGCCTCATCTCAGGTGCTTAATCCCCTAAATAAAGCGAAGAATTTGGCTCGACAGGCGGGGGAACGGGCTAATGGTGGGTTAACCAACTACCGAGCTGAGGCTTCGATGCATGGTAATTCAGCCGACTCCCCCTTCGTAGATAACGAGAATGGCAGCTGGACTTTCACCTTTGTTGGTGGCCCGCCTGGGGCTACGACACCGACCGTTGAAACCGTAGTCACCGTTTTTGCGAATGACTGGCGGACGGTAGTGGATTACAACGGGCCCATCCGCGATCGCCCCACTCGATCGCCCGGTACTCCTTGAAGACTGTCCGAGAACCCGGTTGAGTGAGTGTTTGTGCGCTCAGCTCACGAACACTCACTCAACCGGGTCAGAACCTTGCCCCAAATTTGAGGTGACACGACGCGACGGTACTGTGCCGCCTCAATTTCCGATGCAAGCAATATTGCATTTTGTGTCGTCCGCCCCCCCTCCCCTATCATTTGGATGAATTTTCTGCGATTTTCTGAGAGACCCCTGGCGAAATGGGGCAACCGACTACAATAGCTTGTGGAAGACAAGGTTGAATTTATTTCGCTGCGGATTGCCGAATTAGGGCAGCACGGAGGATGGTTCGGTCATGCTGAGTTCATGGATCAAGTGGGGACAGCGGGAGTCAGTACGGCCCTATCCTCAGGTAGAAACCTACCAGACGGTCAGCACTGCTTCGGTGGATGCCCTCTGGCAACGCATTATTAACCTGGCTGATGTGTCCTGGCATCCAATGATTGTCAGCACAAACGTTCCCAAAGGGCTGATTCCTAAGCCCGGTCTGATCTATCAGGCTGTGTCTCGCTTTCTTCCCTTCCGTATCAATATCTTTGTTGAGCGTGTCCAGCCCAGAGAGTTACTCAGTGTCCGAATTATTGCCCTGCCGGGAGTCGAAGAGCGAGTCACTTACCGGGTGGAATCGACTCTCTGTGGTACGCGGGTTTCCTACTCCGTCACCCTGCGAGGCTGGCTTTCTCCCCTCGTATGGTCCCTCATTCGACCCTATGCTGCCCGCGTCGCGGCGGAGTTGGCCCAGGCCGCCGAGCAAGATCCTGATCCCAGTGTCCATCAGCGCCGCCATCAGTCCCAATTTTCGGATCTGTTGGGCTGGGTCATTTTGATCGCAGGGACAGGTTGTAGCGTGAGTTCTCTCAATCTCTCCTGAGCGCTTTTCTAATCAACTGGACTTTTGACTATTTTTCCTGCAATGCCGCGAAACGCTCTCTTAGAGAGCGTTTCGCGGCATATTTAGTTTTAGTGCCGATTTTTCTTGAAAAGCTGGCTGCGTCAGCTTTTCAAGAAAAATCGGCGCAAGTTAGTCAAAAATCCACTAAGTAAGTGGGCATGGAAAAAGTTGAAACCCAAAAAGCTGTTCCGCCCGCACAGCGGGCGGAACAGCTTTTTGGGTTTCATGCTTAATCACGCCTGCTACTTACCTGTAGCTGTTCTGGTTGAGACAAGGGGCATGGAGGTGGTGCCTTCACGCAGGGGTGGAACCCCTTGCACCCTGGCTTAGAACCTAATCGAAAACCCAGATTTTGGCAGGCGCGATGCTACAGCGTCGCGCCTGCCAAAAGTTTACCTCTTAGACAGGAAGGCCCGCGCTGCACCCGATAGGGTCAGCGTCGGGATGAAAGGCGTGGCCATGAGGAGCCTCACCCCGGAGCAATGCTGCTATCGCAGCGAGCGGAGTGGGGGAGCGACAAATGGCCAGTTGGTCGTATAATTGGACTGCTTCAGGTTGAAATGCCGCCAGCACGTTGAAACCGCAGTGCGGAACGATAGGTTGGGAAATAAAACAGCAAAGCGGTCGCGGAAACGCTCTAAACAGTCAGGCAGATCAAACGACTGCGAAAACCAAACAGAAGTTTGAGTACCGTGGGGCACACGGGAATTGCTGCCTGGAAAGCCAATCATGAGTGGGCATCTGGATGTCACGGGATATTCGAGTAGGCTCGGTTGGGACATGGCGTGTCAGACCTCAGTAGGGGCAACTCGAAAGGGCAACGGCAGTTCAGGAACCCCATGCTGCGTTGCGATGCAATCAGCGTCGGGAGGATGTCAGTATAGTGATCAGTCATTAACGCGATGCACCGGGTGGGTGAGTATAGCAATGCCTCAGCTTGATTCCAGTTCCGTTCTTGAAGTGCTGCGTCCTGTGCAAGACCCTGAACTCCGCAAAAGCCTTGTGGAGTTAAACATGATTCGCAATGTCCAGATTGCGGATGGAAACGTGAGCTTTACCCTGGTGTTGACCACGCCCGCCTGCCCCCTGCGAGAATTCATTGTTGAAGACTGTGAACGGGCGGTGAAGACCTTGCCGGGCGTCGAGTCTGTTGCGGTGGAGGTGACTGCAGAAACGCCACAACAGAAGTCTCTGCCCGATCGCCAGGGAATCTCAGGTGTAAAGAATATCATCGCCGTCTCCAGTGGCAAGGGTGGGGTTGGCAAGAGCACTGTCGCGGTGAATGTGGCCGTGTCGCTGGCGCTGGCGGGAGCCAAAGTGGGCCTGATCGATGCCGACATTTATGGCCCAAATGCGCCCCTGATGATGGGTCTGGATACCGCCCAGGTGAAAGTGCAACAGGGCGCTCAAGGCGAAGTGCTGGAGCCAGCCTTTAACTATGGGGTAAAGCTGGTCTCGATGGGCTTTCTAATTGATAAAGATCAGCCTGTGATCTGGCGGGGGCCGATGCTGAATGGGATTATTCGTCAGTTCCTCTATCAGGTGCAGTGGGGCGAGCTGGATTACCTGATTGTGGATATGCCACCGGGAACGGGGGACGCTCAGCTGACTCTGGTCCAGGCTGTACCGATGGCTGGAGCCGTCATTGTCACCACCCCCCAAACTGTGGCCCTGGCCGATGCCCGCCGTGGTCTGCGTATGTTCCAGCAGCTTCAGGTACCTGTGCTGGGGATTGTGGAGAACATGAGTTACTTTGTACCGCCCGATTTGCCAGAGAAACAGTACGATATCTTCGGTTCTGGCGGCGGTGAGAAGACATCCAATGAGTTAGGGCTACCGTTACTGGGGTGCGTCCCTCTGGAAATTCCGCTGCGGCAGGGGGGCGATCGCGGTATCCCCATTGTAGTTGAGGCCCCGGAATCAGCCTCTGCGAAGGCACTGAAGGCGATCGCCCAGCAGGTTGCGGCACGCGTCTCCGTCGCAGCCCTGGCCTGATTGATCGGCCACCGATTCTCCATTCCCCATTCCCCCTCCTGGTTTAATGCTCCAGAAATCTCTCAGTCAGTTTAGGTGGAAACCACTTCTGCGTCCCTGGTCCGAGGTAGATTGGCTGCTGATCCTGACGGTCATCGGCCTGACGGCAATTGGAGGACTGGCCATTCGCAGCACCGAACTGAACCGGGGGTTGATGGATTGGAGTCGTCACTGGATTGTTGGTGGGATGGGTCTGGTGTTGTGTCTGGGGATCGCTCGCTGGCGCTACGACAATCTGCTGCGCTGGCACTGGGTGATCTACGGCATTATGAACTTGATTCTGGTAGCGGTGCTGTTTGTCGGAACCACCGTCAACGGTGCTCAGAGCTGGGTGATGATCGGTAGCCTCAGTATCCAGCCCGCTGAATTCGCCAAGTTGGGAGCCATTATTACGCTGGCGGCAACCTTGCACGAACGGACTGCCAACACGATTCCAGTGATGCTGCAATCGCTGATTATCGTCGCTGTCCCCTGGTTTCTCGTCCTGGCCCAGCCTGATTTGGGTACCGCTCTAGTATTTGGGGCGATCACCCTTGGCATGCTGTACTGGGCCAACGCTCGACTTGGCTGGCTGATGCTGTTGCTGTCGCCGCTGGTGTCGGCCATTTTGTTTAACGTTTATCTTCCTGCCTGGTTTGCCTGGACCGCCCTGAGCGTTTTTGCCGCTTGGCGTTCGATTCCCTGGCGCTGGCATGGCGCTTTTATCGCAGCTACGGTCAGCCTGCTGGGAGGTAAGCTGGGGGATATTCTCTGGAACGTTTTGAAGCCCTACCAGCGCGATCGCGTCACCCTGTTTCTTGATCCCGACAAAGACCCCCTCGGCGGCGGTTACCACCTGATCCAGTCCCGCATCGCCATCGGCGCGGGTGGCCTCTGGGGGAAGGGTTTGAGCCAGGGCACCCAGACACAGCTCAATTTTATCCCGGAGCAACACACGGACTTTATTTTCTCTGCGGTTGGCGAAGAAATGGGGTTTGTGGGGGCGATCGCCGTTCTGATTCTGTACTGGCTGATCTGTCTGCGGCTGGTGATTATCGCGCAGAACGCCAAGGACAACTTTGGGTCTTTGCTGGCGATCGGTGTTCTGTCAATGATTGTGTTCCAGGTAATGGTCAACATTGGCATGACCATTGGTCTTGCGCCGATTACCGGTATTCCGCTGCCCTGGCTCAGTTATGGGGGGTCTGCCTTGCTGACCAATTTCATCGCTGTCGGTCTGGTGGAGTCCGTCCATAATTTCCGGCGGCAGCGCCCAATGTTCTAACTGGAGTTTTGACTAATTTTTCTACAATGCTGTGAAACACCCTCGCAGAGGGTGTTTCACAGCATATTTGGTTGTAGCGCCGATTTTTCCTGAAATGCTGACTGCGTCAGCGTTTCAGGAAAAATCGGCGCGATTTAGTCAAAAGTCCAGGTTCTAAGGAGATTTCTGCGAAAGAAATTACCTGCGTCATGTGGATGTCTCTCCGGCTACGCAGGTAATTTCATTGCTAAAAATCTTCTAAAAAAGCTGTAAGCTTAACTAGAACACCCGTCCAGCATGATTAAACCATTATGATTCTTCCGGGTTCAGCAGTTAAAGTTATTAACGTAAACGATACCTACTACGGGTTTCAAGGTCTGGTACAGCGTATCAGTGATGGCAAGGTGGCCGTATTGTTTGAGGGCGGCAACTGGGATAAGCTGATCACCTTTAATATGTCTGAACTGGACGCGGTGGATGCGACGGCTGGGCGGAAGAAGAAGTAGGTAATACGCCATGCGGCTTCCACTGCCCCAATTCACTGTCCAGGAGCGCCCCGCGAACCACATCGCGGAGGTGATCGAGACGGCAACGACGGAATTTCTGGCGCAGTGCCTGGAACCGGAGGATCTCAGCTTTGCAGTAATGCCGCCCTTCGGTTCCTGGGTGAAGGCATTGGATGAAGAATCGGGGAACTGTATTTACGCAGTGGTCTACCACGCCACGACCACCCCCATCGACTCAGTACATCGGGCGCGGGCGCTGGGGATGTCGCTCCAGGAATTGCGAGAGCAGCAGCCGCAGATTTTCGCCATGCTGAAGACTGAGTTTCGGGCGGCGATCGTTGGCTTTTCTCCAGAGAATAACGCCACCTTCTTTCAGCATCTGCCCCCCCGTCCACCCCAGATCCACCAGGCGGTTTATTATTGCCCCCCTGAAGAAGTGGTCGTCTTCAGTGAAAAACTGGACTTTTTGCGAACCCTGCTCCAGGTGAATCAGGCTCCCGTCGATGCGCTGACCGCTGCTGCCATTCGAGAAATTTACCAGCTCAGAAAGGGCGATCGCTCCTGGCTGGTTCAGGCCGGACGTATGCTGAGCCTGATTTTGAAGGACGACTACGATCGCCTGCGAGTGATTCTTAGTCAGGTCTATTTATAGGTCAGAAATTCAGGACGGGGCATTGCAGCAGTCTTCTTTTGACCAGAATTCCTTTGACCATCAAATGATGCAGCGCTGCCTGGAACTGGCAAAGCGGGCGTTGGGGCAAACTGCGCCAAATCCCCTGGTGGGTTGCGTGGTGGTCAAAGACGGCGCAATTGTCGGGGAGGGGTTTCATCCGGGAGCAGGGCAGCCTCATGCAGAAGTATTTGCGCTGCGGCAGGCGGGTGATGCTGCACAGGGAGCTACCCTCTACGTCAATCTAGAACCCTGCAACCACTACGGTCGCACGCCCCCCTGCTCAGAGGCGGTGATCCAGGCGGGTGTATCGCGGGTGGTCGTGGGTATGGTGGATCCGAATCCCCTGGTGGCAGGAAAGGGAGTTGCTCGATTACGGGAAGCTGAAATTGAGGTGACCGTCGGCGTTGAGGAAGTGGCTTGCCAGGAGCTGAATGAGCCGTTTGTCTACCGGATTCTGCACCAGCGGCCCCTGGGGATTCTCAAATACGCCATGACCCTGGACGGGAAAATCGCCACGGTGACGGGCCATAGTGCCTGGGTGACGGAACCTGCCTCCAGAACTGTGGTTCATCAACTGCGGGTGGGTTGCGATGCAGTGGTGGTGGGTGGCAACACCGTGCGGCGGGATAATCCCCTGCTGACCAGCCACAGTGCGGGTGGCCACAATCCGCTGCGGGTGGTGTTGACGCGATCGCTCGATTTCCCCGACACCGCCCAGCTATGGAACACCGCCATCGCTCCAACGTTGGTCTTGACTCAATCCGGTACTCGACCCGAACGCCAGCAAGCCTTACGGGACAAGGGGGTAGAGGTGCTGGAATTGCCTGATGTTACACCAGCAGCAGCAATGGCAGAGCTGAATCAACGGGGTTTTCTCTCAGTGCTGTGGGAGTGTGGTGGAACATTGGCGGCAAGCGCGATCGCCGATGGTTCTATCCAAAAAATCCTGGCCTTCATCGCACCCAAAATTATTGGGGGTGAAGTTGCGCCTTCACCAGTCGGTGATCTGGGCTTTACCGAGATGACTCAGGCGTTGAAGCTGGAACGGGTGAAATGGCGATCGGTTGGCAATGATTTACTGGTTGAGGGCTACGTTAAAACTGAATCAACAGATTGAATCCCGGTAGAACCACTTCCCCCGACAGGGTTGCAGGGAGCGAGATAATTTCGGCATTCTGTTGTGGGCGATAAATCTCGACCTGATTGCCCTTTGGATTGATTAGCCAGCCAAGTTGGAGACCATTTTCCAGGTATTCCAGCATTTTGTCTCGCAGTGGTCTCAATCGGTCCGTCGGTGATCGCAACTCGATCACAAAGTCAGGGCAAATCGGTGGGAACCCCTGGCGCTGCTCTAATGTCAACGCATCCCACCGATCCAGACGCACCCATGCAGCATCAGGAGATCGGTCGCCCCCTTTCGGCAAACTAAAAATCGTTGATGAACTGAATACTTTACCCAGGCCAGATTGGCGATTCCAGAGGTTGAGATCCGTAATGTAGTCCGCCTCCTGACTTCCCCCTTCGCCTCCAACGGGTGTCACAATGACCAATTCTCCTTGTGAAGTTCGCTCCAGTTGTAAATCGGGATTGGCCTCACACAGCGCATAGAACTGAACGCGAGACAGGTGAACGACTGGTTCCAGGTTCAAAACAACCGCCATTACAATCTCCTGCGATCGCCATGATGTTTCAAGCATAGAGGAATCAGAGCTGTCTGTGTGACCTGCTCCGCAGCGTCTCGCTCTAAGAGCCTATCCGAAAACCCAAATTCTGGAGGGCGCGACGCTGT
>CAZVXA010000019.1:0-3660 GCA_964630955.1 uncultured bacterium
GAGAGCGTTTCGCGGCGAACTTAATTTTAGCGCCGATTTTTCC
This sequence comes from uncultured bacterium, assembly GCA_964630955.1. Lineage (GTDB taxonomy): Bacteria > Cyanobacteriota > Cyanobacteriia > Elainellales > Elainellaceae > CAZVXA01. The sequence goes on from CAZVXA010000019.1 coordinate 44, forward strand.
TGAAACGCTGGCTGTGTCAGCGTTTCAGGAAAAATCGGCGCGACTTAGTCAAAAGTCCAGTTACTTACAAGCAAACTGTAAGATGATTCACAGAGACAACCCTGAGGTTTCACGGTTTAGCGCCAGTCGCAGCATCGACAGTCCCAAAATCAGGAGAAACAGCATCAGACCAATTGTGCAGGCATAGCTCATTTCCAGGTCTTGAAAGGCCCGTTCATAGACGTAGTACACAATTGTTTTTGAGCTATTGCGGGGGCCTCCCTGGGTCATGATGAACACTTCCTCAAAGACCTTAGTAGCCGAAATTGCCGAAATTACTGCAACCAGAAACAGGTAGGGCCGCATTAAAGGAACCGTGATGTCCCAGTGTTTCTTCCAGCCATCGGAACCGTCGATCGCCGCCGCTTCATACAGGTCAGAGGGAATCCCCTGCAACCCGGCCAGGTAAATCACCATATAGTAGCCGAGTCCCTTCCAGATGGTCACCGCCATCACGCTAAACAGGGCCAGATTTGGACTGGTCAGCCAGGGAACACCCTCCGACGTGAGACCCAGCCACCGCAACAGTTGGTTCAATAGTCCCGTTTCGGCGTAGAGCCAGCGCCACGCAATTCCCGCCACGACCATCGAAATCACTACCGGAGTATAGTACGCCGCCCGGAACCAGCGCACCCCCGGCAAGGCACGATTCACCAGAATTGCGAGACCCAGTGGCGCAAGCACCAGAATCGGCACCACGCCAATGAGATACAGCAGCGTATTGCCCAGGGTTTGCCAGAAGACGCGATCGCCCAGCAACCGCTGAAAGTTCTCCAGGCCAATCCACGTCGGCGGCTGAGTAATGTCGTATTCAAACTGGGTGAAGCTGAAATAAAACGCCTGAAGCGCCGGATAAAACACCGTCAGACTCAACACCAGCAGTGCAGGCAGCAGAAACAGATAGGGGGTCGCACGGGGTTGCAGGTTGGTCCAGTTCTTTTGCATCGCCAGCAGAGGAATCGGCAGGAACAGCCTACCACGATCGCCCTTCTTAAAGTTTCTTCATGATTAAGCGATCCACTTGTTCAAAATTTCATCCTTGCGTTATAGTACTTTTGTACTTTTATCGTACATTTGTACCATTTTCAGGGATATCGATTCTCAGGGATATCGATCTTGGGAGCGATCGCACTCCTCTTCCTTAGGGTATCCCAGCCAATCCCTGAACCGCGATCGCCCACGGTCAATCGAGCGAGTTCGTACAGCGAGAGTTCACTATGCAGCTCAAATCCACTCCCCTTCAACCCCATCGTTCTGTTCATCCCGGTTACACAGCGCCAGGATGCGGGCGCATTCTCCAGCAATTGCTCCGGCCACCTGCTGGTTTTTTCCCGGCCTTAATGGAGGCGACAGTGTGGATTGCGAGTGCCACAGCACTGCGAATCCTGGGGGAAATTGTACTGGCCCATTCACCCCAACTGGGGGCGCTGGTGTTGGTGTTGCTGGTTGCTCCGGCAGTGCTCGCCATTGGCCTCTCCACCTGGGCACCTGCCCTCAGCTTGTTGCTGGGCTATCGCCTGATTCTGATTGCGTTTGGTCTACTACTTGGAGGAAAACGATGAGTGTTGTTCTTGGAGCCACATGGCTATTGGTTGTCCTATCCTGTCTAGTTCTCGTAGGGGAGAGCAGAAATGACGAAGCCCCGTAAATCCCAAAAAAGACCCCAGAAAAAACCCCGCAAGCAGGGGATTCGCTATCTAGTTGCGGGTGGGTCGATGCTGGCACTGGTCGGTTTTCTAGTTGATATTCGAACTGCCCTACGACCCAATTCTCCCAGCAACGTCTGCCAGGAAATTGTGCAGCAACAGGCGGTACTGCCGCGAGACAAGCTGGCCCAACTGCTGGCCATTCCGGAGCGTAGCAGCAGAGATGCGGTTCAGTCTGTCATCAGTGCGCCCTACTGCCGCCTGCCCGAAATTGAGGTGCGAGCGGGTGTCAAAGCACAGCGTGAAGCTTATCCGCTGGCTTTCGATCCCCAGACCTGGTTCGTTGTCCTGTATGAGGGCAACGAATACGCCGGATATTCTTTTGTGTTCCAGCGGTAGCGATCGCTGCGCTCCCCAGTTTTTCTTGATTCTGTTCCCCCTGCCGCTGCCCGCTCTCACGGTGCATCGATCGACTCCCCTGACCTGAGATGAAACAATCCGATCTTGTTCTACTTTGCTCAGCAGCGGTGCTCACTACCGGACTGCTGGTTTTTCCCGACGCCGCAAAAGCTTCACCAGCCGACTTTACCCCCCTGGACTTTGATGCAGCCGCCACTATGCCAAACGGCGCAGCTATTCCAACAGATCTGATGCAGATGGCGGGGCATCCTACGGTGACGCCTGAAGTAGACCCTGCTGCATCTCCAGACCCCAACCAGGCACTTCTGGTTCCCCATACATCTGCCCCTCTGGGCACAGGAGGAAAGTTAACAAGCCTGCCTCCTCCCCCAACTCCGGTGTTAGCCGCTCCTGCATCTTCAGAAACGATCTCCGCTTTATCGGCTGTGAGTCCATCCCCTTATCCTTCAGCGTTAGCGGACGCTGAACGCACGGTTTCTCCAACCGTTGCCCTCACATCGAGTCCAGAAACGACCACTCCATCTAGCACAGTGCCCCCGACTATCGCTCATCCATCTGACGCGATGCTGAACTTCAGCCTGGGTGGGCTGGCAGATGATAGCCCTGTTGCTGCTGTTTCCACTGTCTCCACGCTTTCCCCAGTCGTTGCTCCACCGACCAGTACTGCTGACGCCAGCACAGTAATAACAACAACTAACCATTCACTCATCCCCTCTGTTCCTGAGCCTGCTGAAGGAACCACCTCCCCCATCCTCCCCTCGAACGTGCTGACGCTATTTCAGGGGGATTCTAACTCACTGGTGGCGATCGCTGTTGGCAGTGCCGAGGGAACCCGCACCCCCAGGGGTGGTAAAACTCGCGCCTATCGTGGACACTCTGACCCCGGCAATGGGGTGTGGAACCTGGGCAGTTTCTCCTATCAGCATGGGGCCGACTCGCCGGAAGAAGCAGATGCAAAGCAGCTCAAGCGGCTACAGTCACAGGCTTCTGAGCTGATGGAAAGTGCCTCAGAGAAGGGTTTATCTTTGACGATCGAGCAAGTCCTGAACGGGATTGACCTGGCTAACCAGTCTCCTGCCGCTGCCCTTAGCAGGGGGGGCTACATCGACCGACTGGCACAGGCAGAGGAGATGGGTTTACAGGGAACAGAGGCTATTCTCTGGGCACGCACCCGATCCTACCTGGATCCCGATAGCGGACGCTGGAACGCGCCGGGTCTCGGCAATACCGTCGGCAGCATTACTCACGACCAGCAGCGCCGCATGGATGCGATCGCCAGCGCCCTGGAACAGAATCCACCCACCAGTCAGATCGCCGCTTTGACTCAAACGTCAGCCTCTAATTCTTCTCAGGAAGAGAGCCTATTGGACAAGTTGTTCAGCATCAATATTGATTTCTCTCTTTGAACTCAACTCAATCTGTAAAGAAGTGGCGCGGGGGGGAGCACCCCCCCACATAGATAGAGAATTCCGCAAACGCACCTCGGTTTCCCGCAGTTAGGGGGTAGCCAGG
>CAZVXA010000019.1:3670-49461 GCA_964630955.1 uncultured bacterium
TGAAATTTTCATTAAATTTTAAAAGAAAAAATTTTTTTTTTCAACTTTTAAAAACACTTAACTTTGAAAGTAGGGGGCGCGGGCCCACCCCCCGCGCCACTTCTTTACAGATTGCCGCTACCGCACGTCGGTACCCAGCAGTTCGGCGATCGCCTGCCGTTCAGCGGGAGTATCGGTCGGCATCTCACGGCGGGTGTCAGTAATCAGCCAGTCGAGCGCAGCGGCCTGAAGGTCGATGGCGGCACCCGTCTTGTCAACGCAGTAACGGCCAAACACGAGCTTGTCCACCAGGCGAACACCGGGTCCCAGACGGGCATATTCAAAGATGACACTGTTATCTACCGTTGCACCGCTACAGATGTAGCAACTGGGGCCAATCATGGCAGGGCCGATAATGCGAGCGCCGTCTTCAATCTTGGTCATGCCGCCGATGTAGACAGGCCCCTGGATGTCTACCTTGTCCCAGTTCACAGCCACGTTTAGCCCCGTATAAATTCCAGGTGCCACCTGGCGACCGGGGATTGCAACATTTTTGACTTCCCCCGTTAGCACACTGCGGATAGCCTGCCAGTAGTCGGGCGTTTTGCCGATGTCAATCCACTCGAAGTCCATCGGGATCGCGTAGAATGGTGCATCCTTTTCAACCAGTTTCGGGAAAAGCTGGCTCCCAATATCAAACTCGACTCCCGCCGGAATGTAGTCAAAGATTTCTGGTTCGAAGATATAGATCCCAGTGTTGATGCTGGTGCTCAGCGCCTCTTCGACCGAGGGTTTTTCCTGAAAGGCTTTGATTTTTCCGTTTTCATCGGTAACGACGACCCCGTAGCTGGAAACCTCTTCCTTGGGTACCGTCTTCATCACGATGGTGGCGATCGCCCCCTTCTCACGGTGCCAGCGGACGGCTTCCGTCAGGTTCAGGTCAATCAGGGCATCCCCACACAACACCACGAAAGTGTCGTCAAAAAATGGGGAGAAATCCTGAATTCGCCGCATTCCTCCCGCAGAGCCGAGTGCCTCCCCTACCAGCTCACCGTCCACAATCCGTCCTTCAAACGAGTAGGCAATCTCTACTCCAAACCGCTGACCGTCCCGGAAATAGCTCTCAATTTCGTTGGCCAGGTGGCTGACATTCACCATGATCTCGTTGAATCCGTGCTGCCGCAGCAGTTCCAGCAAAAATTCCATCACTGGCTTTTGCAGGATGGGAATCATTGGCTTGGGAATGGTGTAAGTAATGGGACGAACCCGGGTACCCTTCCCGGCAGCAAGAATCATGGCTTTCATAGCGTTGAATGGTTAGGGGGTGAAATCAATAGCACTGGTTACAGTTTTTCATAGTCTCTGGGAATTGTCAGAAACGTAGGGCCGAATTTTGCAGAATCTACATTAAGTTATCAAACTAAATTGAAATAGCAATCTGTACTTCTCTTATATAGCAATCCTGAATGGTTTGTGAGAGGTGGGGGCGGTGCAGCCGCCCCCACCTCTCACAAACCATCTACTACTCTACGGGGGGAAATAAACCAATGGTTGTTAGTGGGGGGGCTTCTCGCCCCCCCACTAACAACCATTGGCCAACTTAAGCTGCTGAGTACTAGTCAGGTAGAGCGTAGGGGGGAAGCTCTTCCAGGACGGCCTCCGATAGACTCCTCACTTTGAGGTCCTGATAAAACTCCTGCTGAGACAGCTCCACTTTAGACTGTGCAGAGAGAAATAGAAGTGCCCAAAAAACACCCACGCGATCGCTCTGGGGAGAAGGGTGGTGAGAACCAGCACGAGTCAGTTCTACCATTTCCGACTCTACCCACAGATCCAGCAGCGCCTCAAACTCCATCCACTCCTCGCCCTGACTCACCTCATTCCAGTGCTGGCTGAGAAACTGCTCCAGGGCAGCGGCAATTTCCGACAGGTTTTCCTGGTGCGCCAGTTGGGCGATCGCCCGGACTGCCTGACTGCGGGAATGGGGCCGGGGACGACGCTTGCGGTTGCGGGGCTTCTTTTCGGCCACCGTTGTCGCCATCAGCTCTAACTGAGCAATCAACTCCTGGAGCGTGACACGGCGATTCTCTACTGGCCGCGCTACTGCCCGACGTCGAATGCGCTTCTCCAGATTGGTGGGCAGCGCCCGGTCATCGAAATCCTCAGTTTCAAATTCCTCTGGTGGCAGTTCCTCCTGCTGGTCTGACTCCATCCTCGCCAGCGTATCTGCCTTCAGCAACACCAGCACCGAAGCATAGAGAAATGCCTGCCCTGACTGAGATAGGTCTGCCTCGTAGGGTGCTCGACCCGCCTCCAGCGTCTGCACTGGCTGAAGCTGGCTGAGAAAGCGATCAATTACCTCGATCACCTTTACATCCCAGGGATCGATCTCTCCGCGTTCTGACAGATCAATAAGGAGGGCGATCGCATTTTGCGCGAGAGAGAGCGTCATGGGGAAAGGCAGGGCTAACGAGTACTAATCCCAACAAAGTAAGCGGCTGCCACCAGGATTAGCGCCAGCAAAGTCAGAGGAACCCACAAACTCCAACCGTTCAGGGGGTCAACCATCGTTAATGATCAGTCTACCAATTTGCGCTTGCAACTGCCTTATAGCGGAATCGAGCCGTCAAAATGGTGCGGCGCAAAGCTCCCCACCGTTCCCAATACAAAGACATTCTCTTATTTTGAAAAGACCTCAGTCACCTCAACGTCCTGTGCAGCCGACTGAGAGGCAGGCAGAAGGCGCTGCTGCTCTAACTCTACTTTATACCGTTGAACATCCTGCTCCAGTTCTTCAATCCGAGAGTCTCGCTGCCGCAGTTCACGTCCCGATTCCACCATGTGCTGGAGCTGTGTCCAGACGCTAAACACCCAGGCCAGCACCGCCCCAATTCCCATTGCCAGCAGTAGCTCGATCGAGAGCGGAGCCTGAAGCTGGACTCCTTCAACTACATGAATGACGGCAGGCTCAGTATTTTCAATACCGAAAAGCACCAGCGCCAGACAGATAACAAAGATGACGACAAAGTTGATTTGACGCATCGACAGAATCCTCTCAATTCTTCAGACGGAGGCCGTAGAACCTCGAACAAAGTTTAACAGGTAAACCTGACACCCATTACCCTTGAAGCAATTCTTTTTATCCTTGCCTCTACAGCCTGGAGTTTTGTCTATTTTTCCTACAATGCCGCGAAGCGCTCTCTAAGAGAGCGCTTCGCGGCATCAATTTTAGCGCCGATTTTTTCTGAAAAGCTGACTGCGTTCGCTTTTCAGAAAAAATCGGCGCAGCTTAAGTACTGGAGTTTTGTCTATTTTTCCTACAATGCCACGAAATGCTCTCTACGAGAGCGTTTCGTGGCATCTTTAGTTTTAGCGCCGATTTTCCTGAAACGCTGACGGCGTCAGCGTTTCAGGAAAATCGGCGCAATGTCGTCAAAAGTCCAGTTAAGTAGGTAGGCACGATTAAGCTTGAAACCCAAGAAGCTGTTCCGCCCTGAGCAAAGCCGTCGAAGCCCCTGCACCCTGTCCTAACATCCGTACATACGGCGGTAGCTCCACGGCTACCGCCGTATGTACAGTTACGGCACGAACCACGGAGACATTGATGCCAGCTTGCGGAGTTCTTAATCAACCATCTCAGTATTTCCCGGGTGGAGACACAGCGCTGAGTCGCACAACCGTAAATTCCCCCTGGTAGAGGTATCAATTGTTCCAGATATACTGCATACAGCCCCAAACAAACTTCAAGAAGCACGACGTATTATAAGGTTTTGGTAAGTTTGGCTGGCTGGACTTCTCAGGTTGTAATGGAGGTTCATATAGTGGCTGTATCACATCCGGGAATCAGATAAAGTACGTATAGAGGAGCACCTTCTAGCTGTGGTCACCAGTTCAAACCTATTTAAGGTTCCTACCCCATCCACCCTGGTTCAAACCGGAAGTTTCTACGCAATCCCTGACAATATCCATCCTTCAGTGAAGAGCAAGCTGAAGCGGTCGATCGATATCCTGGGAGCGTTAGTCGGCCTACTCATCACGGGCCTCGTTCTCCTGCCGATTGTGATGGCCATTCTCATCGACAACCCTGGTCCTATCTTCTACAGTCAGGTCCGCTGCGGTTTGAATGGGCGTCCTTTTCGAATCTGGAAGTTTCGCTCAATGGTTGTGGGTGCTGAGAGGTTGAAGCACCTGGTTCAAAATGAAGCCAAAGGCAATATCTTTAAGAACCAGAATGATCCCCGTGTCACCCATGTCGGACGGTTCCTCCGTCGAACCAGCCTGGACGAGCTACCCCAATTCTGGAATGTGCTGAAGGGAGACATGAGTCTGGTTGGCACCCGTCCTCCCACCGTTGACGAGGTCTTTCAATACAAGAGACACCACTTTCAGCGATTACTCGTCAAACCTGGTATTACGGGCGAGTGGCAGGCCAACGGACGCTCGAAGGTCGAAGACTTCGAGGAGATCGTTCAGATGGATCTGAGCTACCAGGAAAAATGGTCTATCGCCTACGATCTCTCCCTCATCCTGAAGACCGTCAAAGTAGTACTGAACAAGAACGGGGCCTATTAACGAACGATTTGAACACAGCTGACCGAGAAGCGCTCCCTGGGGTAGGGAGCGCTTCTCTGCTTTAAACCGAACGCTCCTGCAGAGCTGCGATCGCCCCTGAAACCACCCCGGCCCAGTCTCCTGGGAGTGTCTGCCGAAACAGGCGCATCGAGGGATACCAGGGGCTACGATCACGGTTCAGCATCCAGCGCCAATCGGGGGCAAAGGACAGAAAAACCCAGACGGGTTTTCCCATTGCTCCAGCCAGGTGAGCCACTGAGGTATCTACGGTAATCACAAGGTCGAGGCGGTCGATCGCCGCTGCAGTATCGGCAAAATCGTGGAGGCGATCGCCCCAGTCTACCAGCATTCCCCGCCGGATCAGGGGCATCGCATCGGCAGCCCGGTTTCCCTTTTGCAGGCTATAGCAGCGAATGTTGGGCTGCTGGATCAGCGGAATCAAGTGGCTGAAGGGGCAGGAGCGGTGGCGATCATTGCGGTGGGTGGGATTACCAGACCAGACCAGACCAACTTTGAGAAAAGAACCTTGAGAAGCGATTTCCTGGGCAGTAGAACTGTCTGTGTTCAGTTCCGGTAAGGACAGTGTTTTCCGGTCATCTGGGCAGGTGAGGTAAGGTACAACAGCAGGAATGGACTCAAGGGTAGTACCGCAGAGGTAGGGCAGGCTCATCAGGGGAGCATGGACATCAAAGGGAGGGAGCAGCTCCCCTGCGGGAATGACCTGGTCAACATCGGGAACGGTTTTCAGCAACGAGACAAGCGGCGGCTGACATTCCACCAGTACCTGTCCGCCCTGAGCTGCGATTAGCGGTGCATAGCGGACAAACTGGAGCGTATCTCCGTATCCCTGCTCTGCGTGGAGCAGAATTGTTTTCCCCTGCGGGTTAGAACCATCCCATAGCGGCTGTGGACAGGCTCGCAGGGGACGGTTGTCTGGGCCTTGTGCCCGCCAGCGCCACTCATACTCCTGGAAGCCTTCAGACAATCGCCCCGCCAGCAGCAGCGCCAGACCCAGATTCTGGTGGGCATCGGCAAAGTCAGGATCGAGAGCGATCGCCCGCTCATACTGCTCGACTGCCGCCTCTGGCTGACACAGGTCATACAGCGCCAGTCCCGCATTATTATAAGCAGCAGGAAAATTCGGGTGGAGTTCGACCGCCTTCTGATAGGCAGCAATTGCCCCCACCAGGTCACCCTGACTCCTGAGAGTATTGCCCAGGTTGTAGTGGGCGTCGGGGTAATGGGGCTGGAGGGCGATCGCCCGGTGATAGCATGCGATCGACTCCTGATACTGACCGAGTTCCTGAAGAGCAGCCCCCAGATTGCTGTGAAAGCGGACGGTTTGAGGCTGGAGGGCGATCGCCTTCTGGTAGCAGAGAACTGCCTCAGCAAAGCGTTTCAGGTGTTGGAGAGCATTCCCCAGCAGGTTATAAGGATCAGGATTCTGTGGCTGGAGGGCGATCACCCGCTGGTAGCAGCCACCCGCCTCAGCCCATTTTCCCCCGCGTTCAAAAATGGTGGCCAGCAAATTCAACGCCCGCACATCCTGAGGAGATTGTTGAACCACCTGAAGGCAGTACCGTTCTGCCTCAGCGAGGTATCCCTGCTGGAGGTGTTGCTGGGCGATCGCCAACCCATCAGACGCTGCCATCACCTACGAGTGCAGCAACACAGCATGGTGCAGCAGCGGGGTCAACAGCGGCATCCCCGCCAGCAGCAGTGCAGACCAGAACCAGAGAGACAGCGGTTGCGGTTGCGCTGGCTCAGACAGCAGCGCCTCAACCCGTTCCTCCAGGCGCAGGGAGGAATCATCGGAGAAGGCCGCTTCTGTGAGTGGAGACAACGTCAGCGGAGCCTGCACCACTTGCAGCAAAGACTCCGCCAGCACCAGTGGATCAACCTGCTGGGCCGCTTTCCGATCGGCGCGAATCTCCCGACACAGCAGCAGTTCCTGCCAGAGGGCCGTTGTCCTGGGCAACCACGCGGTCAGACTTCCCATCCACCCCAGGATGAAGAACCAGAAGGTATCGCGGTAGTAACGGTGTGCGGCTTCGTGGGCCAGGACGGCGCTGAGTTGCTCTGTGGAAAGTTGAGTGAGCAAACCTCTACTGACGATGAGCTGAGAGTTCCATAGGCCAACCTGGGCGGCGAACAGTGCCGAGGTTTCAAGAACGCGACCGGGGGTGTTGTCGATTTCAATGGTAGGGTAGGTCTTCAGCAACAGGAGCGATCGCCATGCCTGCACCAGCCGCCAGAGGAGGGTACCCCCTGCCCAGGTGAAGAATCCCAATGCCAGATGACACCCCACCCAACCCACAGGTAACCCCAACATTTCGCCACCCATGCCCATATGCAGAACCGCAAAGGCAGTGCTTAGCAGCAGCAGCGGGGGCAGCAAGAATTGCAGCAGTGGCATCGTCCAGGAGAACCAGGACTGCTGACGGGACAGGCCAAAGTCAAGCCGAATGATCCAGGCAACCAGAATAGCCAGCAGAATCAGCGTGAAGTGCATCCTATTCCTCCCTGGCTCTTCGTGCAGCTTTGATCCGCTGGGCGATCGCCTCTAATTTCTCTACGCTGGCCAGATCCAGTTCGTTGGCAAACGCCGCCACAATGTCTGGATTGCTGAACCTGAGAAACTGATGGAGCTGGTTGTGTGACTTGAGAATCTGCGCCTGTTCCTGGGTGACCAGCGGTTTCCAGAGATGGGCACGGTCGGCGCGATCGCACGACACCCAGCCTTTCTCAGCCAGACGACGCAACACTGTAGTCACTGACGCGTAGGCCAGGTCGCGGTCGGGATCAGCCAGGATGCGATCGTGAATATCCTTCACGGTGGCAATTTCTAGCTCCCAGAGGATCTCCAGAATTTCGGTCTCTAGAGGCCCTAATGAAAGCTGTTTGGGAGAATGGGGGGGAAGAGAAGACATAACAAATGGGCAGTGAGCGCATCAGAATTATATCGTCTCCACTTCAAAAGAAGTTTGACAGGCTGTCTTTTGACCGCACAGCAAATTTCTTGCAGGATAGAGGTTAGAGCAATCAATTAGGGGAAGACGAAGCCTCTAGGAGGCAGCATTTCTAATATTCGTCTGCCCCTACTTTTTATGTTTTCTCCAGACCGAGGGGCATACGCCCACAATGGACGTGCGATCGCTGATACTGCAGTAGTAACGGTTTCCTCTGTTCGTGCGGGCGTGTTTGAGACGCACCGCCCCTCATAACAATTATTTTTAATGTTGGATTACCTGCTCATTTTTAGCCTGGGTTTTTTGGGAAGTTTTGGCCACTGTGCCGGGATGTGTGGCCCCCTGACGGCAGCTTTTGCCCTGTCGCAGACCAGCCATAAGCCCTCCCGATGGCGGCAGTTTGCCTTCCATGCCTTGCTGAATCTGGGTCGGGTACTGAGTTATCTGATGGTAGGGGCAGGGATTGGGGCCATTGGTTCCGTCCTGCTGGCGGGGGGGCAGATGGCGGGAATTGGCAGTAGCCTGCGGCAGGGGGTAGCGGTGTTCACTGGGGTGTTGCTGATCTGGTTTGGGTTGTCCCAGGTGATGCCGGGGCTACTCCCCCACCTACCGATTCTCCATCCCATGCTCCAGGGGCAATTGCATAATCGACTGGGTGTTGGCATGATGCAGCTTTCTGCCAGAATGCGATGGTGGACACCGCTGCTGCTGGGGCTGGTCTGGGGACTGATCCCCTGCGGTTTTCTGTATGCCGCCCAATTGAAGGCCGCAGAAACCGGAAACCTCTGGCGGGGTGGCGCGACCATGCTGGCCTTTGGACTGGGGACACTACCGACAATGCTGGGGGTCGGAATCGCTGCCAGTGCCCTGAGTGGCGATCGCCGCAGTCAACTGTTTCGTCTGGGGGGTTGGCTCACACTTCTAATTGGGGTTCTCACCCTGACTCGAACGGGCGACACAATGGTCGATTTCACCGGACATACCGCCCTGATTTGCCTGGTGCTAGCCCTGATTGCTCGCCCCATCAGTCGGCTTTGGGCGGGTCCCCTGCGTTACCGTCGCGCCCTCGGTGTCGGAGCCTTTGTGCTATCCATTGCCCATGTCGCCCATATGGCTGAACACGCCTGGGGTTGGAATCTGGCGGCGATCGCCTTCATGCTACCGCAGCACCAGTGGGGCATCTGGGCGGGAGCGGTGGCGCTGCTGTTGATGGCTCCCGCCGCATTCACCAGCTTCGATTGGGCACAGCGGCAATTGGGAACGATGTGGCGATCGCTGCATCTCCTCAGCGTTCCGGCTCTGCTGCTGGTGGCACTGCACTGTATTCTGATCGGCTCAAGCTACCTGGGGCGATTGCAATTAACCTCCTTGAACTGGTTGGCCACTGGGCTGCTGGTTACCACCGTGCTGTCAGTACTGCTGCTGCGAGTGCGGCAAACCTGGGTGTTCCTGGCACTGGAGCAGTGGTATGCCTCCCCCACGACCCGACAGCGGCTCGCCAGTGAGCAGCCTCCGGTTTCTTTGGGCGATCGCCCTTCCAGTCCCAATTCTTAACGCCATGCGTCTACTTCCCTTCACTCTTAGCCTGGTTCTGATCATGCCTGCGGCAGTTCTCTCTGTAGAAAACAGTCCGGCCAGCGCCCATCAAGTCAAACTCTCTGGGTCGGTGGGTGGCACCAAACATATTGAACCCGATGACAATCCCCGTGCCGGCCAGATCAGCATCACCTGGTTTGCACTAACGCGCAAGGGAGGAGAACTAATTCCGCTGAAGGACTGCGATTGCCAGTTAACGGTGTATTCTCAGCCTTATCAGGAGGGTGATCGCCCGATTCAGTCCCCGGCCCTGCGTGCGATCTCAGCCGAGGGCTACAAAGATATTCCTGGCGCAGATATTAACTTTCCCCAGGTGGGAGCCTACACATTGCTGCTACAGGGTAAACCCAGACAGCCAAACAGCTTTGACCCTTTCGAGCTGGAGTTTAATGTCACCGTTGCAGCAGGACAGACTGCAAACCCTGCACCTGCAACTCCGTTGCCTGCTGAATCAACAACGCCAACTCCAGTGGCACAGACCGTTTCGTCTGACGCAATGGAGACAGAGCAGAGCGGGGTAGGTTGGGCGATCGCCCCTGTCGTTCTACTGCTGGCCGGAGCGGTAGGGTTTGGGCTGTGGAGACGCGAACGCAAGCAGTGAGCTGAATGCCCTGCACATCAGCCCGGTTTGAGATGGTTTGCGCAGTAGGAGGACGCAACGACCAGAACGCCGCCGATCCACTGGGGGAAGCTGGGCTGCTCACCCAGGATCAGGACGGCGCTGACAACTCCAAAGACGGGGATCAGGGCCACATAGAAAGCAGCCTGACTGACGGGAACCGTTTGTAGCGCAATCAGGTAGAACAGAAAGGCCAGCGCGTACTGCAGAATGCCAGAGGCAATCGCCACCAGCCAGAACGGCAGTGAAATTCCCGCAGCGCTGATCTCATCAGCAGGACTGAGCGTTGACAGCAGACCGAAGCAGAGGATCGTCACGACCAGTCCCACAAGCTGCTGAGCAGAGGTGAGCTACAGCGGGCTGGATGTTTCAATATGCTTTTTGCTGAGCAGGACGTAGACCACCGCAAACAGGGTTCCAGTCAGCACCAGCAGATCACCCAGCAGCGAGGATTGACTGGCCCCTTCTGCGTCCTGCCATATCAGCAGTAGAATTCCCGCAAAGCTTGTGGCAGCCAGGAGTAAATGGAAGTTCAAAGTTCTCCTGCTCAAAGGCGTACTGGGTGGAGGTAGAAGCCATCAGCTTAACTCCACTCAGCCAGCAGAACAAACCTACAGCGCAAAGCGCGTGTGGTACAAAGTTTTTGTTAAGAGCCGCGCGGAGCGCGGCTCTTAACAAAAACTTTGGTTCAATCTCAGCGCAAAGCACTGTATCGCTACATTACGCCCGTTCTGCGAGTTCCATCCAGCGTTCGGTCGCTTCGTCAATTGAGGTGGTGAGATGCGCGAGTTTTTCGGTTAGTTTCTGCATCTCTGTAAAGTCACTGGGCGGATTGCTGTAGAGCATTTTTTCGAGTTCCGACTTTTCTTCTTCCAGTTGAGGAATCTTTGTTTCAAGTTGTTCGTATTCGCGTTTCTCTTTATAGGAAAGCTTACGTTGCTTTTGCTCTGTTTCAGGGGTTGGTTTAACTGTAACGGGTTCAGCGGAAGGTTTCTTTGATGGCTGTGTTTCTTGAGTTGCGGCTTCTTCGTTTGCTTTGTAGTCCAGGTAAACGGAATAATTGCCGGGGTACTGACGCAGAATACCGCCCGATTCAAAGGCGAAGATGCTGTCTACAGTGCGATCGAGGAAATAGCGATCGTGCGACACCACAATCACGCAGCCGTTGAAATCCTCCAGGTAGTCCTCCAGCACTGCCAGCGTCTGCACATCCAGGTCGTTCGTCGGTTCGTCCAGAATCAGCACGTTGGGAGCACTCATGAGGACGCGCAGCAGAAACAGGCGTCGCTTTTCGCCGCCGGAGAGCTTGTGGATGGGGGCGTATTGCTGGTTGGGAGGGAAAAGAAACCGTTCCAGCATTTGGGAAGCCGTAATCACGCTGCCGTCAGAGGTCTTGACCAGTTCGGCAACGCCCTTCAGATAGTCGATCACCCGCTGGTCATCTTTCATTGCCACATCTTCCGAGTGCTGGTCGAAATAGCCGATATGGATGGTGCTGCCGATTTCGACAGTGCCAGAATCGGGCTGCACTCGTCCCGTGATGATGTCCATCAGGGTGGATTTGCCTGCGCCGTTGGGGCCGATGATGCCAACACGGTCCTCCGGGTTGAAGTTGTAGGTGAAGTTCTGGATCAGGGTGCGATCGCCATACGCTTTGTTCACTTCCTTCAGATCAATCACTTTCTTGCCGATGCGCCGCCCCACCGTGGAAATATCCACCTTGCCGTTGGCCTGCTTAAACTCCTGCGCCTGCATCTCGCGGATTCGATCAATCCTGGCCTTCTGTTTCGTACTGCGGGCTTTGGGGCCACGCTTCAGCCACTCCAGTTCTCGCCGCAGCACTCCGGCGTGTTTGCGCTGGCTACTGACGGCAGATTCTTCGGCCTCAGCTTTTTTTTGCAGGTAGTAGACATAGTTGCCGGAATAACCGGAGAGATCGCCCCTATCCAGCTCTAGAATACGGTTAGTGACACGGTCGAGGAAGTAGCGATCGTGGGTAATTAACAGCAGTGCGCCCTTGAAGCGGTTGAGATAGCTCTGGAGCCACTCCACTGAGAGGGCATCCAGGTGGTTGGTGGGTTCGTCCATCAACAGCACGTCGGGGTCGGAAAGCAGGGCGGTGGCGATCGCAATCCGCTTACGATATCCCCCCGACAGATCCCCCACCCGCGCCTCAAAGTCCTGGATACCCAGTTTGCCCAGTACCACTTTGGCATTCGTTTCTAACTCCCACGCGCCTGCCACCTCAATCTTCGAGGCCACGCTGGAGAGCTTCGCCATCAGAGCATCGGCATCGCCGTGGCCGTGGGCCAGTTTATCCGACAGTTCCTCGTATTGCCGCACCAGGGCCATCTGTTCACCGCTGTCGGCAAAGACCTGCTCCAGCACCGTCAGGTCTTCGTTCACCTCTGGCTGTTGCGGAAGATAGACAATCTTTGCGCCGGAGTTGACCCAGAGTTCACCTTCGTCAATCGGTTCCAGTCCCGCAATGATTTTCAGCAGGGTGGACTTGCCGGAACCATTGGTGCCGATCAGCCCTACTTTGTCCCCCTCCTCCAGGCTAAAGGCGGCATCTTTGAGGATTTCTTTGATGCCAAAGTCTTTTTTGGCGGAGCGGAGGGTGAAGATGGTCATGGGGAGCGATCGCTAGATTTCTGCCACGTCTATCATATCGATCAAACCTGTATCCGTACTCCCTCACTGTCGGAGAGCAGGTGTGGGGAACAGTTGGCGCAACAGCGCCTTTCGGCTCTCAACCGTCTCCCCGGTGACGTTCCACAGCGTCTCATAGAAGAAAAAACTGCATCCAGAAAAGCCACGCCTGCGAATTTCTTCCACCTGCTGCCGGATCTGCTGGCTGGGAACAGGCTTCCTCTTGAGGCCAGATAACACGCCGACGCTGACTGGAATATGTCCGATTGCCCCTCTCACCTCTGGCTGGTTCAGAATGGCGGCGAACTGGTTCAAGTTGTCCTCGTACACTTGCAAAATTAATTCCTCAATCAGACCCTCCTGCCGCCAGGTGTGCCAGTCCTGGAGCGAGTGACTGAGGGAATAAGCGTAGGGATTGGGCGACAGAGTGAAGCGAAGGTTGGGTTTTCGGGCTTTGACCTCGCGGAACAATCGTCGGGTGAAATCGGAGATCTTGTTGGCCCGCCAGCCAATCCAGCCGGGATCGCGAGGGTTCGCAGGTGGTTCTTTGCCCTGTTCACGTCTGTACAGATCCACCGTGAATGGATCGTAACCAAATCCAAATGGCAATCCAAAGTGATCATCCAACTGGATGCCCTGGATGTCGTAATTCTCAACAACTTCGATGATGAGTTGCTGAATAAAAGTCTGTACCTCCGGGTGAAATGGATTGAGCCACACCCGTGGATGTTCTCCTTCCATCCAGATCTGCGAACCATCGATACGCTGGGTCAACCAATGGGGCCGACGCTTGAGCCAGTCAGGGTAAAGAATTTTGCCCAGTTCTGCTTCAGAGACAATGACTGTAGCCATAAACCCAAACTCAAACCAGGGCATGACCGCCATCCGCAATGAGCGTGCCTGGTCAATGATTTCCTTTAGGGGATCACGCTTTCGGCCTCCCCCAATATCAGGTTGACGGAGATCGACGATCGACCCAATTACATTCCTGGCAACATTACTGGGATGCTGCGTATAACCCCAGCTCCAGACTGAAGGATAGAGCGTGTTGAAGTTCAGGTTTGCCAGTTCCCGAAGAGCGGTGCTGCGAGCGACCGGATCGAACAGCACATTGCTATCGATACTGGTTAACCAGACGCCACGAATTTCCCGTGCCATGTCTCGATTCCCCTGGGGCCACTCAAATTGATTGTGAGAAGGGGTGTGGAAGCGGTGCCCCTATTCAGAGGTTTCACCCCTGCAACCCTCTCACAAATCAAATAGGACTACTATATAGTAAGGATCAGCGGCGGTAAATGCTGCTTTATTGTGCTGCAAGGACTGTAATGGAAGAAGGGACGCAACTGAGAACGCTGGCCGTGGATATCGGAGGCAGCGGCATTAAAGTCATGGTGCTGGATGAGGCTGGTGCTCCACTGACAGAACGCGATCGCCTCAGCACCCCCCAACCTGCCACCCCTGACTCTGTACTGGACGTGATTAAAACCCTCGCAGAGCGGCAGGAATTCGACCGTGTTTCCGTGGGCTTTCCGGGGGTTGTCAGGAAAGGCATTATCGAAACCGCAGCGAACCTGGACCCGGCGTGGATCGGCTTTAACCTGGACACGACGCTGGAGTTGGTATTGCGCAAACCCGTGCAGGTGCTCAACGATGCGGATATGCAGGGGTTGGGGGCGATCCTTGCGGTAACAGCCGACAGACAGGGTGTAGAACTCGTCATCACACTGGGCACTGGCTTCGGGTCTGCCCTATTTCTGGATGGGAAACTGGTGCCGAATCTGGAAATGGGACACCATCCTTTTCGTAAGGGGCAAACCTATGAGGAACAGTTGGGGCAAAAAGCGCTGGACGAGATTGGCAAGAAACGGTGGAACAATCGTCTGGAGAAGGCGATCGCCACCCTCAATCGATTGTTCAACTATGACCAGCTCTACGTTGGTGGGGGTAATGCCAAACTGGTTGACCAGGATCTACCTTCTAATGTGAAAACAGTTCCCAATATTACGGGACTGCTGGGAGGGATTGCACTCTGGAATGGTCGAGACTAGTAGTTCGCTAAGCGAACTTTGCCTGGTTGAGAAACTTTGCCTGGTTCGTGTGGCGCGCGAAGCGCGCTACACGAACCAGGCAAAGTTTCTTTGGTGGACTACCAGGGAACTTGCGTATTGAACCGTGCCTCAATTACTGGACTTTTAACTAAATCGCGCCGATTTCCCCGAAACGCTTACACCGTCAGCGTTTCAGGAAAAATCAACGCTAAAACCAAATATGTCGCGAAACGCTCTCTTCGAGAGCGTTTCGCGGCACAGCAGGGAAAATAGTCAAAAGTCCAGTCAATTATTAAGTTATAGCTACCTCTCGTCTTTTAATCGCTAATTAGTTATAGAGTGTTTTTGGTGATGCATTTGCCCCCATTCAGGGATATTGACTGAGGCTGCTCCGCTACACCTCGCTACAGCAACCGATAGTCAGTCTTTGCAGGATTTGAACGGGGTGCAGGGGTGTCCCCCCTTGAGGGGGTCGGGGGGTGTGCCACTGCCTGGGGTTGCCCTCACATCTCCTGTTCATAACCTGTTTGTAGGACTGTATCACCGAAAAATTGATGATTAAGGAATGAGGAACGTAACATGACTCAGGATCTAGCGCAACAACTCCGGGAAGGCACCGTAAAGTCTCACACTGCTGCTGAAAACACGGCCTATATGAAGTGCTTCCTGAAGGGGATTGTCGAGCGGGAGCCATTCCGGAAACTATTGTCCAACCTGTACCTGGTCTACAGCACCCTCGAAGCTGAACTTCAACGTCATGCAGATGATCCAGTAGTGGGGCCAATGATCTTCCCCGAAATCTTCCGCACCGCCAATCTGGAGCGCGATCTGGCCTTCTACTACGGTGAAAGTTGGCGTGAGCAAATCGTTCCGTTGCCCATCGGTCAGGTGTACGTCGATCGCCTCAAAGAAATTTCTAACACGGATCCCGCTCTGTTGATCGCTCACTGCTACACCCGTTATATGGGCGATCTATCGGGGGGTCAGGCACTGAAAAATATTGTGCGATCGGCCCTCAACCTGCCACCCGATCAGGGCACCGGCCTGCATGACTTTGAGCAACTGCCCACAGTGGAAGCCAAGCGAGAATTCAAAGAAAAATATCGTCAGGCGCTGAATTCCCTCCCCGTTGATGACGCTACCATCCAACGCATTGTCGATGAAGCAAACGATGCCTTCCGCCTGAATCGGGATGTGGTTCATGCGCTAGAAGATGATGTGAGAGCGGCGATCGGCGAACATGTCTTTGATCTGATCACCCGTCAAGCCATCCCCGGTGCGACGGAGCGACCCGTTCACCATCCTGCACGAGAAACCGTTACGGTAGAGTACAGCATCTAAGATAAATCGGGCGTGCATCCTCTAAGTCGGTAGGCGCGATTCAGCTTGAAAACCCAAAAGCTGTTCCGCCCGCTGTGCGGGCGGAACAGCTTTTGGGTTTCGACTTTCTCCAAGCCCACTTACTCAAGTTTTTGTTAAGAGCCGCGCTGAGCGTGCGTTCAACAAAAACTTTGTACCTCACGCGCTTGCAAGGTGCTGTAATTTGATTGCAACAACCAACCATGAGATGATCAAAACCTGGTACAGCAACAAAAAAGTTTTGCAAGGGGTGAAGGGGTGATTCCCCCTTGAGGGGGTCAGGGTGTGTGCCCCTGCCTGGGGGCGAGAGCAACCACCCCCCCCATGTTGCAAAATTTAGTGTTTGTAACACTAGTCCCTTACTCGACCCACCTGTGCTAGCAGCCCTACTCTACGGAAAAGAAGACCTGCGTTTAGAGCAGGTTCCAGACCCTACCCCTGGTCCCGGAGAAATCGTGATCCGCGTTGGTGTTGCCACGACCTGCGGAACAGATTTGAAGGTATGGCGCAGAGGTGGCCACGCCAAAATGCTCAAACTACCCACGCTGTTTGGCCATGAAGCAGCCGGACAAATCGTCGCCATCGGATCAGGCGTCACCGATTGGAAGGAGGGCGATCGCGTCGTTGCCAATAATTCCGCCCCCTGCTACAACTGCTTTTTCTGCAAAAAACGAGAGTACTCCCTCTGCACCAACCTCAGCTTCAACAATGGCACCTTTGCCGAATACCTGAAAATCCCCGCCCCTATCGTCCAGCACAATCTGCTCCCCATCCCTGACGATCTCCCCGACTCAATTGCCTCCCTGACCGAACCCCTTGCCTGCGTCCTCCACGGCGTTGCCCGCTCCAATGTGAAAGATGGCGATCGCGTCGTCATTCTTGGTGATGGTGCGATAGGTCTGATGTTTGTTGCGGCCCTTTGCCAACCACTAAACAGGCATGGCATTCGGCCCATCAATGGTCGAGATGTGACAGAGAGCATCGACCCAATACCCCACCCCTATCCACTACCGTATCTGCGTTCATCTGCATCCATCTGCGTCCCCCCCCCCTCCGAAATTCTTCTGTTTGGCGGCAACGACTCCCGCCTCCAGATCGGCCAAAAACTCGGCGCAACCCAGACCTTCAACTATCGCACCATCGCAGATGTCCCCACCCTGGTCAAATCTCTCACCGACGGCTGGGGCGCAGATGTCGTGATCGAGGCCACAGGAGTCCCCTCCGTCTGGGAAATGGCGATCGCCTGCACTCGTCCCGGAGGCACGGTCAATCTGTTCGGCGGTTGCCCCAAAGACACAACGATTTCCGTCAATACCGAACAACTCCACTACAGCGAACTAACGCTAAAAGGGGTATTCCATAGCACTCCCCAATACGTCCGGGAAGCGTTGTCGCTTTTATCCAGCCACACACTACCGTTTGAATTACTGGTGAGTGAACAGCGCCCCCTATCGCAGCTACAGTCGGCGTTCGAGGAGATGCGCGATCGCAAGGTGATTAAAGTTGCAATGATCCCAACGTAGATGCAGCACTTTTCGGGCTGGTGAGGTACGGAGGGCAGGGGTCCTGCCCCCCTACATCTCATATTGATGAATTTGCTGTGAAACGCTCTTTTAGAGAGCGTTTCACAGGATGGTAGGAAGCAATAGTCAAAAGTCCAGTGTGTAGTAAATCTTCTACAGCGTTTTGCAAGCGCGTGTGGTACAAAGTTTTTGTTGAGAGCCGCGCGGAGCACGGCTCTCAACAAAAACTTTGGTTCTATCTCAGCGCAAGGCGCTGTAATATCCCAAATTGGCTGTGCTGAACTACGACAAACCTTAATTTGGGGGATCAACACTAACAAAGATTTTGTGGCGGATGAATCGGAAATACAGGGTACTGGACAGGTTCAGCAGGTTCACAATGATAAGAAAAAATTGTGTAATTGGGCTATTCACTGAAGGCCAGAGATACAGGCTGGCAGCCAGCACCAACAGTTTTTCTACCGGAGCAACGATCGCTCCGTAGTGCCTGCGATCCCAGTAGGAAACTGGACTAATGAAACGGTAATTGGTGAGAGGAAAGAAATGACGATGGGCATCGTCGTTATGGACGGGAAGATCCCCCAGGGAATGCAAAACCATGCTGATGAACAGCACCTGTAGGGCGGGTTGGTGCAGGAGAGTGGCGGCGATCGCCCCCAAAACCGCCAACGGGATCGAGTGAAATAGCGCCACCCAGGTCTGCCAGAAGTCTGACCAGTAAGTTTCTTCCCAGATTTGCTGTTCCGATTGACGGCGAACCCCCTTCGCCCAGAAGTACATGACAAACATCGGCAAATCTGGCAGCAATGCACCGGCAACGATGACAGGGATCGTCTCTGAGCGATGCGTTTGGCTGAAGCAAACGAGATTCAAAATAGCGTGACTGGGCGTTTGCATCTTTAAACCTGCGCAAATTTCCGCCAACCTTTTCCCTCATACCCAAACTGAAATCGGTCAGGATGGAAAATCTCCACCAGGATTTCTAGAGAATCTACGAGTCGAGGGCCGGGACGATTAAAGTACTGGTTGCCGTCCGTCAAATAGACCTGATGGGTTTGCACCGCTTTGAGCGATCGCCACTCCGGGCGCTGTGCCAGTGGCAACACCTCCTGATGGGTGCGCTCCAGGTCATAACCACAGGGCAGGAACACCAGAATATCAGGATTCGCCTCGGTCAAAACACTCCATTCCAACCAGGGGGAATGTTTGCCCACCCTGCCGAAGCGCTTCTCATCGGGGAGCCTGCCACCCGCCAGCTCGATTAATTCTGGAATCCAGTTCCCTGCTGCCATCAGGGGATCAGGCCACTCGATACAGGCGACCGTCGGACGCTGTGCCCCTGACAGGGCTGCTGTTGTTTGGCGACAGGATTCGATTCGCTGTTTCAGGGGGGCGATCGCCTCCTCTGCCTCCACGCCCAAGGCCACTGCAACCCGATCTATATCTGCCCAGACATCTGACAGAACATTTGGCTGGAGCGACAAAATCTGGGGATGGGATTGCGTTAACTGTGCAGCCGCCTGCTCAACGTCTGCCAAACTCACCGCACAAACTTCGCACTGGGCTTGAGTCACAATATGCGTTGGCTGAAGCTTTTCCAGCACCTCTGTTTTGACCCGATAGACACTGAGGGCAGATTGGAGGAGTGCGGTCACCCGGTCGTGGATTTCGGAACTGGTGCCCTCCGGATTGAACTTGGGCTGTGTGCAAACGGGCAGCGTCTTCACAAACTCCGGGTAATCACATTCGTGCGATCGCCCCACCAGCGAGTCACCCAACCCCAAACTCACCACTATCTCCGTTGCACTGGGGATCAGCGAAACAATCCTCAAACCAGTCATGCCTTTAAGTGTCCCATCAGTATTGCTACCATCATCGCATCTCTCCTCGTTTCCTCGTTTTCCTCGTTCCAGGCTCTGCCTGGAATGCCATTTTGGAGGCTCTGCCTCCTACTGAGGAGGCAGAGCCTCCGGTTAGCATCCCTGGCCAGAGGCCAGGGACGAGTGAGGTAGAGACCAGGGAAGAGGTTTGGGATTGCAGACGAGACTACCGATTGCCTCATCCCAGCGATAGAATAAAGGAACCTGTATCCTCAGCTACACTCTCCTCGCATGACTGCAAACTCCACCGGGTGGCAGCACCAGTTCATTGAAACCAACCGCATTCGTCTACACTGTGTCACCCAGGGAGAAGGAGAACTCGTGATTCTCCTGCATGGGTTCCCCGAATTCTGGTACTCGTGGCGACATCAGATCCCGGCACTGGCCCGCCACTTCAAGGTGGTTGTGCCAGACCTGCGGGGCTACAACGATTCTGATAAGCCGAGTGAGGGGTACGATCTGGATACCCTCAGCGCTGATATTCGTGGGTTAATCTCGGCATTGGGCTATGCGAAGGCACATATTGTTGGGCACGACTGGGGTGGGGCGATCGCATGGCATCTGGCCCACACTTTCCCTCAGGTACTCGATCGACTGGCCATCCTCAGTGCGCCCCATCCCCACCGATTAGTGCAGGAACTGACAGGCAACCTGGAGCAACTGCGTCGGAGCTGGCACTTTCTGGCGTTTCAGGTGCCTGCGCTGCCAGAGTGGCTGATTTCCCTCAATCTGCAAACCTTTGTTCGAGAAATGCTCCAGGGGCAGGCGATTCGTAAAGGAGCCTTCACGACCCAGGACACCGAAATTTATCGCGCAGCACTGGCTAAACCGGGGGTTCTGACAGCGGCAATGAAATACTACCGTCAGGTTTTTTCGCCCACTGCGTTGATGCAGTTCTGGGGACGGACGGTTTTGCCGTTCTCGCAGCGATCGCTCCCCCCAATTTCGGTGCCGACCCTGGTGCTTTGGGGCGAAGAAGATGCACTGCTGAGCCAGCAACACACTGAAGGATTGGAGCAATTGGTATCTGCCCCCTTCAGACTGACCTTCATCCCCCACTGTGGTCACTGGATTCAGCAGGAAGTACCGCAGACTGTCAACCGGGAACTGGTCACCTTTCTGCGGGAATTACCAGCAAAAGCATAAATTATTACATAAAATACTCCGTAAATTCAGCAGGTTATTTCCACTAGTTAGCAGTTTTTGAGGTAAATTGAGCTAACTTACCGTATTTTTGCGGTTACGGCCCCCCCCAGGAGAAATTAGGCTAGAGATGAAGAAAGTTTGAATTCGTCCTTGGGATAGATGACGGATGAAATAGAACTGTAAACTGTCCTTTAGCTTCAGGGTGGTTCACCCCGTGGAATTTGCTCTAGACTCCTCGTCAGGCAATCATGGTTTTTGGTGTCCTGTTGCTGTGCAAATGCCACCTTGCGACTGTGTTCAGGAGTTCCCGTCAATGTTTGAATTCAACTCATTCACTTCCCACCGTCTGGAAACGCTCGAAACGATAGAGACCCCTGAGCTACAGAAACGACTGGGTCTCTATCAGGTGTTTCTCAAGCTCTACGAACACCACCGGGAATTGCTGGACGAACTCCTGAGCCTGGAGAATTCTGGTAACAAATCCTCGGCAGGCATTGCTCTTCCCTATATCCAGGCCATCGTGGAAGACGACCAGGTGTGTCTGATGACTAATCTGGTGCAGGGCAAAACCCGGTCTTTCTCGCAGCCCCAAAACATCTGGGTGATTGGACGGGATTCGCGGCAGGCGGGGTTGGCGGTTCCGGATCGACGGCTTTCGCGCTGTCATGCAGCAATCCGGTTTGAGCGCGATCGTGGCTTTGAAATAGTAGACCTGAACAGTAGCAATGGCTCCTTTGTCAATGGTGAACAGGTGTGTAAGGTTGCGCCTCTTAAGGATGGCGATCGCATCCGTCTGGCCAGCCTCACTATTGCCTTTTTTGTCTGCAATAAAAGCCAAAGCCTTCCTCCCATTTCCGAAGCAACAATAGCACTGTTGCAAGCCAATACTTCCAAATCCTCCAACCCCATCGCTTATCGGCTCCATCCTTCTGATCCATCTGAAGATCCGGATGATGTTACCGCTTTCCTTCCACCCGCTGACACCATTGTATTTCAACCCCAGTCCTGGACAAATTAAGTAGGTAGGCGCGATTCAGCTTTTGGGGTTTCAACTTTTTCCACGCCCACTTCCTTACAGCCCTTTTCGTCCTGGTGAGGTACGGGGTTTGGGGGCGATGCCCCCAAACCCCGTACCTCCCGACATAAAAAACGCTGTAATCCCAATATCTACCCCTCTGGACTTCTGATTAAATCGCGCCGATTTCCCCTGAAATGCTGACGAAGTCAGCATTTCAGGGGAAATCGGCACTAAAAATTAAAAATGCCGCGAAACACGCTCTAAGAGCGTGCTTCACGGCATCGCACAAAAATAGTCAAAACTCCAGTTAGGGGCTTGCCATAAAATAAAGTCTCAGTTTTCGCTTGGCGCGGCTAATCTGCGTCAAGCGAAAGCTAAGACTTTACTGGAATTTTTTATGGCAAGCCCCATACACATAGAGGGACATCGGGTTCTATGCTGGTTCTAGTTTCCCTTCAGCTTCTGGCTGCTCCTCGGAATGGAACATCCCCTCCCCCAGCGTCCGCCCATCTACAATTTGGGGTACCGCATCAAGCTCCTCTCCCAATCGCTGAATCGTCGCCTCCAGGATAAGCTTGACCCCTTTGGGCTAACTCCCTTTCATTGGGAAGTTTTGGACTGTCTGTGGCAGGAGGACGGCATTCCTACCTCCACACTAACAAAGAAGCTTCAGCAGCTTGGAGGAACGCTAACGGGAGTACTGGATGGGATGGAGAAGCGAGGACTTCTCTACCGGGAACGGGACAAAGATGATCGCCGCATTTACCGCATCTGGCTAACCGACGCTGGCAAACAACTGAAGGACGTTGTGCCTCCTATCGTTCTGAAATTGAAGGAAGAGACTTTTGAATGCTTTTCGGAGCAAGAATTCCTGATGTTCTCCAACCTCATCGACCGCTTGATTGCGCATACGTCAGAACACAGACTGGATTAGGCGATCGCCATTGAAAATGTATTGCAACTGACAGACTGGCCCCAGAAATCTATTTAACCTGTCCTCAAACGCAAGATATTTCAGACATGAAATATAACTGTAGTCATGGCGTTTAGGACGGGGTGCAGGGGTGTCCCCCCTTGAGGGGCCGGGGTGTGTCCCCCCTTGAGGGGATCAGGGTGTGTGCGCCTGCGGGGGGGCACCACCCCACTCCCCCTTGTCCTGACCAAAGTGGCTACAGCTACAGCGCTTTGCGCTGAGATAGAACCAAAGTTTTTGTTGAGAGCCGCGCTCCGCGCGGCTCTCAACAAAAACTTTGTACCACACGCCCTTGCAAAGCGCTGTATATCTTGAGATTAGATGCCTTGAGAGCAGTATGTTAGTCACTAAACAGCCCGTCCTTAAACGCTTCTGGTATCCAGCACTGTCAATCCAGGCCCTGAAAGAGGGACCTCAGTCCTTTGAACTGCTGGGCCAAAAAATTGTCCTCTGGCTAAATGAAACCGGAGAACCGATTGCCCTGGAAGACCGCTGCCCCCATCGCTCCGTTCCGCTGTCCAACGATGGTGCGGTGGTCAATGGAACAATTCGATGCGGCTATCACGGGTGGCGGTTTAACGCCCAGGGAGACTGCACCTTGATTCCGCAATCCCCCGATCTCGTCCCCTCAAAACGATGTCGGGTGGAATCGTATCGGTGTACTGAACGCTATGGCTATGTCTGGGTCTGCCTGGGCGATCCCCTCGCCGAGATTCCCCACATTCCTGAGGCGTTTGATCCCACCTATCGGATGGTGCTGGAGTACGCCGAGGTGTGGAACTGTAATACCTTTCGCGTGACGGAGAATGCCCTCGACATCAGCCACGTCAGCTTTGTGCATCGGAAGACCTTTGGCGACGAACAGGAACCCGTCGCACCAAATCTCGACGTGATCGAGTTAGACAATGGTGTCGAAATGCAGGGGCGTATTCCCGTTGCCAACTACGAACTCCAGAAAAAGAATCTACACATCACCGATGACAAGACGGTGAGAATCGTCAACATCAAATGGCTGATGCCTTCCACCTTCCTGCTCCATTTCACCTACCCGAACGGCCTTGTCCACCTGATCGTCGGATTTGCGACACCAATGACAGATCAGACCTGTTATCGCATTCAGTTCTGCTTACGAAACGACAGCGAGGCCGATGCCCCCGCAGAAGATGTTGCCGCGTTCGATCGCTCCGTTGGTTGTGAAGATCGGCGTATTTTAGAAAGCACCGATTACGATTTTCCCCTGCGACTGCGGGAAGAGTCCCACATGCTGCTGGACAAACCAGGGATCATGATGAGACGCCAGTTGGCGCGATTACTGCGCCAGCATGGTGAGACGGAACAGCGGCGGGAATTGACCCGCGCGTAGAGTCTCTGCAAACACCCAAATCTGAAAAGACAATACAGCCTCTCTTCAGATTTGGGTCTTCGACCGCAGTTCCTGACCCATCACTTCAACCAACTGGTCAATCTCCGCCTCCAGCGTGAAGTAGTGGACGCAGGCACGAATGCAGTCCGGGTCGAGCAGTGTACGCAGCAGAAAACCCTGCTGTTCAAGAGACTGAACAAAGCTGTGGTGGTTACAGTTGGCAATCTGGAAGGAGACCAGACCTGCCTCCGGTGGAGCGGAGCGGAGACAGGTCACACCGGAGATTTGCTGGAGTTGCTGCCACAGATAGGCGCTGAGGGTGAGGATGCGCTGATAGCGATCGCCCCCAATGCCCCATCGGTTGTGGGAGGCGATCGCCTCCCGCATTGCCGGGTACAGCGTGAAGTCCGACGTAGCCACTTCATAGCGCCGTCCGTCCGGCAAATAGCCCGTCGGAGTTCCCTTCGCATCTTTCGTCAAACCGCGCCAACCAACGAAGGTAGGGCGCAGGCGCTCCAAAACTGCCGGATTAACATACAGGCCACCGATCCCCGCAGGCCCGCAGAGCCATTTATGCCCCGTAAACGCATAGAAATCTGCTCCTGATTCCGCCAGGTTGAGAGGCAGCACGCCCACCGACTGAGCGGCGTCCACCAGCAGGAGTGGGGGGGCGACCTGAGTTGGATGGTTGTGACAAACGGCGGCAATCTCCTTGAGCGGCAGTACCTGACCCGTGTTCCAGAGAATATGGCTGATAACCACCATGCGGGTGGTGGGTCTCAGATGCTGGGCAATGACTCCCACCGGATCTCCTTCATTCAGGGTTGCCTTGATGGGACAGTTGGAGACTTTGATCCCAAAGCGATAGCGCAGTTCTTCCACCGCACCCATCACCCCCGGATGCTCACAGTCTGTCAGCAGCAGGTGATCACCCTCGCGCCAGTCGATCCCCCACAGGGCAATATTGCACCCGACAGTGACATCTTCTGTCAGGGTAACGGCGGTCGGGGAAACCTGGAGTTCAGCGGCGATCGCCTCCCGCGTCAGAGTCGCCTGCTGCATCATCCACGTATTGATTTCGTTGGAGAACGGGCCGCGTTCCTGACTGAAAGCATGAGCCTGGGTAATGGCGGCGATCGCCCCCTGTGGCATCGTGCCCTGCCCCCCAAAGTTGAAATACATCTTATTCTGGAGTGCGGGGAACTGCTGGCGGTGGATTGCGAGATCGGGAAAGGGAGCCGTTGCCGTCATAGAAATTGCGCCTGGAGAAACCAATCGCATTGTAGAGGATGCAGCGCTTCGCGCTAAATGACCTGCAAGTTTTTGAGCGCGCGCCGCGCTCTTGCGGCGCGCGCTCAAAAACTTGCAGGTCATTTAAGGGGTATCTGTTTAGCATTCTCGGATTCCCACCTGGGTATAGCCCAGGTGGGAATCCGAGAACCTGATTTTTAACGTCTCTCGCGTGCCCCTGCGGTGCAGGGGTACGCGAGAGACGCTAAGCGCATACTTTAAGCGGCAGCGTTTACAGGATGGGAGACAGCAGCCGGGTCACCCGTACCGCCAGACGGAAGGGGAGCGATCGCTTCTCGTACTCCGCCACTTCCGCTTTGCGGCACAGCTCCAGATCTTTGCTCAACATGGTCTCAACCTGACGAATGAAGCGATCGCTCGTGCCGAAGGCCATCACCTCAAAGTTGAGGTAGAAGGAGCGGTTATCCAGGTTGACGGTGCCAACTCCAGCGATTGTTTGATCCACCAGGATAATTTTCTGATGCATAAAACCGGGCTGGTAGCGATAGATTTTCACCCCAGCGGAGAGCAATTCAGTGTAGAAGGAAAAGGCCGCCAGGTATACCATCAGGTGGTCGGGGTGGTTCGGCAACAGAATTCGCACATCGACCCCACGCAATGACGCCAGCTTGAGACCATTCAGCGTTGGGTCATCGGGCACCAGGTATGGACTGGCCATCCACAGACGGCACTGGGCCTGGTTCATTAACTGGCTATAGAACAGGGGACAGGTGGCAGAACTATCGGCAGGGCCAGTGGGCAGAATCAGGACAATCTCATCCTCATCGGCAGAATGCACCGTCCAGTCCACCTCCGGCAGTTCTCGTGTGGCCCAGTACCAATCTGCCAGAAATACCCGCTGGAGGCATTGGGTCGCTGTTCCCCGCAGCATCAGGTGTGTATCGCGCCAGGGCGAAAGGGTGGGATGCCGCCCCAGGTACTCGTCCCCAATGTTCAGACCACCGACAAAGCTGACCACACCGTCAATCACAATGATCTTGCGGTGGTTGCGGAAGTTGAGCTGGAACCGATTTTTCCAACCGCGTGTAGTGTGGAAGGGGCTAACGTGAACTCCACTGTGCTCCAGAGAGCGAATGTATTCACGGGACAGGTTCTTGGAACCCACCTCATCAAACAGGACATGAACTCGTACACCCTGTTGCGCTTTTTCAATCAACAGCCTGCGAAATTCGTTGCCCAGGTCGTCATTTTGAATGATGTAAAACTGGAACAGAATGTAACTTTTTGCTGCGGCGATCGCGTCCTTCAACGCTGCAAATGTCTCCGCGCCATCCACCAGCACCTGGGCAAAATTGCTGTCTGTAAAAGGAAACGGTGAGATCCGACGGACGATCTCCTCCAGGTCGTCCAGCGCCTGGGGCAAATCCACTCGATGTGCAACAATTTCGCCAGAAGCCTCCCGAATCAGTTCCCGGTGTTGTAAGTAGGCCGATCGCAATACCTCCGAGTAGCCCTGAAACTGCTTGCGCCCCAGCACCCAGTACAGCGGAATAGCCAGCCAGGGAAAAGTAATCAGCGAAATCACCCAGGCAACGGCTCCCCGCGATGATCGCACCGTCATCACCGCATGAGCGGCGTTCAAAATTCCCAGCCCATGCACCAGGACAGCAACAGCTCCCCACAATGTGACCTGACTCGTCTCGATTATCACAGCCGCAAAGTCCTGCGATCGCACCAATCATGCTTTTATCTTACAGAGTCTGGCAACTGGACTTTTGACTAAATCGCGCCGATTTTTCCTGAAACACTGACGCCGAGAGCGTTTCAGGAAAATTCAGAGCTAAAATCAAAGATGCCGTGAAACACTCTCTACGAGGGCATTTCACGGCATTGTAAGAAAAATAGTCAAAAGTCCATCTGGTAAGGCGGTTAATTTTATCGAGGCAAAGACTTGTAGAACAGTGCAGCGTACTTTCCGCCTTGAAAGGCTCTTTCTGATAGGATGCGGATGATCACGCATTAATCCCCTGCTGTGGACACAGAGCCACTCAACGCTGATTCCATTCACCTCTGGCTGGCCGACCTCAACGTTGCTGACGAAACGAGGCAGCAGTTCTGGCAAACCCTGGCTCCCGAAGAGCGGCAGCGAGCTGAACGATTCGCCTTTGAGCGCGATCGCCACCACTTCATCGCAGGTCGGGGTATTCTCCGGCAGATCCTCTCTGAGTACCTCCATCTCCCTCCAGCCCAACTCCAGTTTGCCTACAGTCCACGCGGCAAGCCCAGCTTGCTTAATCCCAGTACCCC
This sequence comes from uncultured bacterium, assembly GCA_964630955.1. Taxonomy (GTDB): domain Bacteria; phylum Cyanobacteriota; class Cyanobacteriia; order Elainellales; family Elainellaceae; genus CAZVXA01. The sequence goes on from CAZVXA010000019.1 coordinate 30,926, forward strand.
CCTTTGCTTCAATCTGTCCCATTCTCAAGGACTCGCACTAGTCGCCTTCGCCCTCGACCGTGAGGTTGGCGTTGACCTGGAGGGCGATCGCCCCATTGAAGCGCTGCAATTGGCCAAACGGTTCTTTTCTCCCCAGGAATACACTGCTCTGTCTAACCTGCCCCCCCATCGGCAACAAACGACCTTCTTCAAACTCTGGACCTGTAAAGAAGCGTATTTGAAGGCCACAGGCACGGGATTAGTGGATTTGCCCCAGGTAGAGATTGGGGTTGAAACAGTAGAGGGGGGGCGATCGCTCACTTTTATGGGGGGCGATCGGACGTGGTTGCTCCAGCCGCTTGATCTGATGGTTCAAGGCGTCACGGGATTTGCAGCAGCAGTCGCAGTGAGCGCTGCGCTGAGTTCCGGGGGAGCCAGCAAAGAGGTCGAATTTCTGTTGAGAAAATGGTTGCCCACATCATGAGTATGACTTCACGCAAATAGGCATTATTCCCTCCCCTGTCGCTCCCTTCGACTCCGCTCCCTTCGACTCCGCTCAGGGAGTTGGATGGTGGGTAGGAAGGAGTGCGGATGCTTTGGAAATTTCCTGAAGAAGTCCTGCCTCCCGATTGATGCCTCCAGGCAGAGCCTGGGGGCATCAATCGGGAGGCTGTGGCTAGAAAATCCTTGTTATGCCCAGGTGGAAAGACAATACCCTCGTCTCCAGGCGGAGCCTGGAGACGAGCTTTGAGAGGCTCTGCCTCCTGCTCGGAGTTGGAGGCGGAGCCTCCAGTTAGCATTACTGGCTAGAGACCAGTAACGAGAATGGTCCTACCTCGCCCCCAGGCTCTGCCTGGAGGCGTCAATCGGGAGGCTCTGCCTCCATCTTTAGAGTAGGAGGCAGAGCCTCCCGATTCGCATCCCCGGCCAGAGGCCAGGGACGAGGCGAAGGAAGCTCGTTGGTTGAGCGGAGTCGAAAGAAGCTCGTTGGCTGAGCGGAGTCGAAGCCAACGCCCGATCGCCCCTCAAGACCCACTCCACGCAACATAGGGCAGATTCGCCACAGTTTTCTTAATGTCCTGAGCCTGGGCGACCAACTGACCGCAAGCATCCCAGGTTCCGGTGATAAACATCTGGCGGGGGCCTTCGCCCAGTTGAATCGGTGCCGTAAAGTCTTCAATCTGAATCTGTTGGGCCTCCAGGTCGATTTCAACCGTGGCCTGGGGATTGGCTGCGATCCGCTCCTGGAGTTGACGGACGGTGTCCGGGCCAGCGGTGACACAGGGGACACCCATTGCCACGCAGTTACCGAAGAAAATCTCGGCAAAGCTCTCACCAACCAGTGCTTTGATGCCCCATTTGGCGATCGCCTGAGGTGCATGTTCCCGACTTGATCCGCAGCCAAAGTTGCGGTTGACCACCAGCACCGAAGCGCCCTGATACTGGGGCTGGTCAAACGGATGCTGACCTGCGGTCTGAGTGCGATCATCGGCAAAAGCGTGTTCTCCCAGTCCGTCAAAGGTGACGCAACGGAGGTATCGCGCTGGAATAACGCGATCGGTGTCGATATCGTTTCCGATGAGCGGTACACCACGTCCTAAAACTGTTTTCACTTCACTGACCATTGGGTTCTCCTGATTAGTTCGCTTTAACAACTTGTTTGAGATAATCACTGAGTTCTGCTTTGCTAATTTGTTCTTGCACCACTCGAATGACCAGTCCATATGCCTGTTCGTCAGTTAGATTCAGCCTGTAGTCATTTGCTCGTAAGAACGAATCCATCACTGCAAAAGCAGTTCTCTTGTTTCCATCAATGAATGGATGATTCATTGCAAGATGATAAAGGTAGGCTGCCGCCTGAGTTGGAATCGTTGGATGTAGCAGTTGTCCACCGAAGGTTGCTTGAGGTTGAGCGATCGCAGATTCCAGCAAGCCTGTATCTCGAACTCCATTCGTTCCACCAAAACTGGCAATCTGGTCTTCATGAATTTGCAGGACATCTGCTTTGGACGGGAACTTAGGAGTTTGCAAGGCGACGATAAACCTCCTCACGCTCCTGTTTGGAAGCCAGATACGCTTTCCATATCGGGCTTTCCTCTGACTCTTCTGCCTCTTGAGGATGTGTAGAAGCTGTTTCAATCGATCGCGCAAACTGCAACACCTTCTCTGCTAGCATTTGCTCAATCTCTTTTATCAATTTTTCTTTTTCTTCATTCACTTGTGAGGAACTTGACCGTGCTAGAGCCGCACCGACGATCGCGGTTGTGTTGCTTGGCAATTGCACGGATTCGAGCGATCGCACAAACTCCAACACCTGCTGGAGCTGCTCCTCCGGCATCTGTTCAATCTCCTTAATCAGTCGCTCTTTAACGTTCATCAAAATCCTTCCTCGCAAATAATTCAGCCGTCTATTGGTAAGCAGATCTTAGGGATTTGGCTCGTTCAGTCGGCCAGAAGATTTTATTTGCTCTCCCAATAATTCGCTTGCGCGGCACATAGCCCCAGAAGTGGCTATCAAAACTATTATTGCGGTTATCCCCCAGAACGAAGTACGACGCAGGGGGAACGGTTTCTGGCCCCCAGTTGTAGTCTGGCGGAGCATCAATATAGGGTTCCTTCAGGGGGCGATCGTTGATTAAGACCTGCTGGTTCCTCACCTCCACCTGCTCGCCCGGTAGTCCAACAATTCTGAAGACAAAAGCAGTATCAGATCGGGAAATGGGGGCTGCAATCTCCTCAGGTAGAGTAAAAACAATCACATCTCCTCGCTGTGGGTCACCAAATCGGTAGCTCAATTTCTCGACAATGAAGCGATCGTTGGGCTTCAGCGTTGGCGACATGGACTCCGAAGAGATATATCGAGTTTCTAAGATGCCTGCTCTGACAAAATCAGGGGTGGCTAACCCAAACAACACGATTAACAAACAAACGATCGCAATGGTTGTTTTTGAGCTTTCTCGACGAGCGGGGGCCGAGATGTAGGTGAAATAGGCGATCGCCGCCAGCACCAGGGTTGACACGATGGGATTGACCAGGGAGACCGCCATAAACGCGGCAAAAACGCCGAGACCCTTCAACCACTGCTTCAGATAAAAATGCCCCACACCTGGAACAATCCGCGACAGGAACACCGCCATCCAGGGGTCTTTCTGGCTGGTTCGCTTGCTTTCAAAGGTTGAGCTATTCTGCCCGCGGGTGCCGATGTAGGCAGCGATCATGCTGCTGACTGAAAGGGGAAAAGTCAGCAGCAGCAGGAGTAATCCCAGCGCTGCATTTCCTTGATCCGCCAGCAGTGACCAGCCACTAAAGATGATCAAGGCGGCGAACAGCAGCAGCAGGATTACCCCCCAGAAGGGCTGTCCAGCGTAAAACTGCCCCATCCCCGGCAGGAACAACGACAGGTTGACAGCCAGCCAGGGCTCCTTATCGGAACTTGTGGTGCTTTGAGAGTCAGACATGGGCGATCGCTCCCCTGGATTTCGACAACGATACTACAGCAGTTCCCGCACATCCGTGACTTTACCTGTCACAGCAGCAGCAGCCACCATTGCCGGACTCATCAATAGCGTCCGTCCTGTCGAGGACCCCTGCCGTCCTTTGAAGTTGCGGTTTGAGGAAGAAGCGCTGATCTGCCGTCCCTCCAGTTTGTCAGGGTTCATGGCGAGGCACATGGAGCAACCCGGTTCCCGCCACTCAAATCCCGCCTCCTTGAAGATCAGGTGCAGTCCTTCCGCTTCAGCCTCCTGCTTTACCCGCTCAGAGCCGGGCACCACAAAGGCGCGAATCCCTTCAGCGACTTTACGCCCTTTAGCGATACGGGCCGCCTCCCGCAGGTCGCTGATGCGGCCATTGGTGCAGCTCCCGATGAAGCAAACGTCGATGGGGGTTCCCTGAATCGGGTTATCAGGCTGCAAGTCCATGTAGCTGTAGGCTTCCTGAGCCAGAGGACGGTCTTCTTCCAGCATCGAATCGGGTGTGGGAACGGATTCGTTGACGCCAATGCCCTGTCCTGGCGTGATGCCCCAGGTGACGGTGGGAGGAATATCTTCGGCATTGAATACCACGACGTCGTCATACTCGGCGTCAGCATCGCTGCGGATGGAGTGCCACCAGGCGATCGCCCTTGCCCACTCGTCCCCCTTTGGGGCAAAATTCCGTCCCTTCAGGTACTCGTAGGTCACCTCGTCAGGATTGACATAACCGCAGCGCGCACCACCTTCGATCGCCATATTACAGACGGTCATCCGTTCTTCCATCGTCATCTGCTCAAAGGTGGTGCCCGCATACTCGTAGGCGTAGCCCACACCGCCTTTCACACCTAGCTTGCGGATCACGTGCAAAATCACATCTTTGGCATAAACGCCTGATTGCAGGGTGCCGTTGACCTCAATACGGCGCACCTTCAGCTTGGAAAGGGCTAATGTTTGAGACGCGAGAACATCGCGCACCTGGCTGGTGCCAATTCCAAAGGCGATCGCCCCAAACGCTCCGTGGGTCGAGGTGTGGCTGTCCCCGCAGGCAATCGTCATGCCCGGCTGGGTCAGTCCCTGTTCTGGGGCAATAACGTGTACAATCCCCTGACTGCCGGAGCCAATGTTGTAGAAGCGGATATGGTTGTCCTTACAGTTGCGCTCCAGTTCCACCATCATGTCTTCGGCGAGGGTGTCCAGGAATGGACGGGCCTGGTTGGTGGTGGGGACAATGTGGTCAACAGTAGCCACCGTCCGCTCTGGGAACATCACCTTTAGCCCCCGCTCCCGCAGCATGGAGAATGCCTGGGGACTGGTAACCTCGTGGATCAGGTGCAGCCCGATGAAAAGCTGGGTCTGCCCTGAAGGAAGTGTGCCAACAGTATGTAAATCCCAAACTTTGTCGAACAGGGTGCCTTTGCTCATGGTGCTCTCGGTGTCAATAATCTGCGGACGGAAAGTGAAATGCCTACTAGGAGGCACGCTCTGCGCTCATCTCTCCTATCTACCACAGTAAGGAAGTCCTGCCCCTCTGTCCAATATATCTTTAGCATTCAATTAATATTTATTGATCTGAATGGGCTGGTGAGTTACAGCGTTTTTCATGTTGGTGAGGTACGGGGTGGGGGGCGGTGTCCCCACGCACCCCGTACCTCGCCAGGACGAAAAGGGCTGTATCGCTGAGGCAGGGTGAGTAGGACGGGGTAGGCCGTGAGAGGTGTGCCGTATCATTGTTTAGCTCATGTGAAGTGCCCTGGTTTATTTTTGAAAATTGTGTTGAGTGCTGAGTCAGGAATTCCGCAGAATTGCATAGGTTTTACCGCCGATTGGTGGGTCACAGGCACGGATCACTGACAGCGTTACTGCTTTTTATTTAGACTGATGTCACCCCATCGCTATTCACCAGAAGGGTTTTACTTTCTCCAGATATGAATCTGTGTTTGGCAGCTAATCCACTCAACAAACTCATGCCCTAAACAGCAATACCACTCGAAAAGGCTTTTGATTTAATGAAGGAAAGTGCAGTCCTCTGTGCTGCACTTCCCCAAAAAATTATTTCGCCTTAAGGTGGAAACCCCAGAAGATACAGCGCTTTGCACTGAGATCGAACCAAAGTTTTTGTTGAGAGCCGCGCTCCACGCGGCTCTCAACAAAAACTTTGTAACTCACGCGCTTGCAAAGCGCTGTACAGTGATTTTCACGCTGTTGAAGTATAGGGGGCGGTGCCCCGTTTACCGTTCGGACTTCGGCATGAGCGCTCAGCGTTCGGCTGAGCACTCATGCCAAAGTCCGAACGGTGGAACCCCTTCTTGGAGGCGAAGCCCTCGCCCCCCATGTTGCAGAACTGAGTGTTTGCAACACTAGTTAGTGGCATCTCATCAAAGGATTGGTCTTTTCGAAGGAGCAACAGCTTCTGTAGGTCACTCGCAATGGCAAACTTCAAATTGGCGATGCGGCTCGCTTCACTTTCCCAGCTTCTCGTACTATCGCTCCTGATGTTGCCCGTGTGGGTAACCCCTGCTATAGCCCAGCACCGATCAGGAAGCAACTCTATGCCTCATAATCCATTTAATCCACCGGATGAAGGTGCTCCCAGACGGACAGCGAGTGGCGGGTCACGGGGGGGCTGCCCTGGCGATCGCACGGCACAGAGCGAAGAACACCCCCTGGTTCTGGCGCTCCTGGCACCCTCAGACCAGGCAGGACGCACGCTATCGGGTCACCCAACCTTCCTGGCGTATGTGTCTCAAACCACGGCGCAGGCCATCTACTTCAGCTTGCAGGATGAACAGGGCAACCTTCACCACCAGGCCACATTCTCACTGAGCAAAACGCCCGGTATCGTCGCGATGCAGTTGCCTCAAACTGCATCGCCGCTACAACCAGGTAAAACCTACCTGTGGTCATTTGCCTTAGTCTGTGGCGATCGCCTCGAGGTCAACAGCCCCGTTGCCCAGAGCTGGATTCAACGAGTCACCCTCAATTCCTCAGAAGTATCCCAACTGTTGCGAATGAGGCCGCTTGAGCAGCTAGCATTCTATCATCAGATGGGAATCTGGTTTGATACCCTGGGCACCCTGGCAGAACTGCGGCGATCGCACCCTGAGAATTTAGTACTGTCCGCTCAATGGCTTGAACTATTGGAAGTCGTGGGCTTGGAAACAGTCGCAACCGAACCTTTCGTAAATTGGCAGTAACGTATGCAGACAAGGGTAAAACGGTGGGTACAACAGGGAGCGGGATTGCTGGCGATTGCTGCGGGCGTTACAGGAGCGGTCATCGCACTTGGCACAACAGGGATGTTGCAACCACTAGAGTGGACAGCGCTGGATTCCTTCTTCCGATTGCGGCCCCAGGAGCCAAAAGACTCACGAATTGTCATCGTCACCGTTGGAGAACGTGATCTGGCTGAAATCGGAAAATGGCCGTTACCCGACACGGTTTTAGCAGACCTGATAACACAGCTCAATCGCTATCAGCCAAAAGCCATTGGATTAGGCTTGTACCGGGATGTACCCGTTGAACCGGGTCACCAGCTCCTGCAGCAGGTCTTTGCTGCAACTCCTAATCTAGTGGGTATCGAGAAGTTTAGTGAAGAGCACATTGCGCCTCCGAAAATGCTGGCACAACGCGGTCAGGTTGGTTTTGCTGATCTGGTTCTGGATGGTGATGGGCGGGTGCGCCGGGGGTTACTTGCAGTTCGCACGCCTGAAGGACAGCTTCAACCAGGATTGGCAACTCGACTGGCCCTGACGTATCTTCAGTCAAAAGGAATTACGCCTCAGATTCTCGATCCAAACTCCCGAACGATACAGCTCGGTCAGGCAGTATTTACCCCCCTGCGGCAATGGAGCGGCGGTTACGCTTCCATTGATAATGGTGGTTATCAGATTCTATTGAATTATCGGGGAGAATTGGAGCAATTTAAAGCAGTGTCACTGCTGTCGGTGTTGAGAAATCAGATATCAGAAGATGAGATTCGCGATCGCATTGTGTTAATCGGTTCAACCGCCGTTAGCACTGATAACTTCTTTTACACTCCCTATGACGCTGAGCAAACGACGCCAGGAATCTTTGTCCATGCGAATCTTGCCAGTAGTATGATCAGTGCAGCATTAGGAGAAGAACGCTTAATCAGAACCTTCCCAGAACCGCTGGAGTGGATCTGGATTTTTCTAGGGTCTGTTATGGGCGCGGTCATCTGTCAGCAGCTTCTGCAACCCCACCTGCCCCGGCGAGTGCCCTCATCCTATTTCATCAGCGTTGCCCTCCTGCTCAGTGCGGCTGCACTGTACACTGCGGGTCTTACCGCTTTCATCAATGGTTGGTGGGTGCCGATCGCCGCACCTTCGCTCGGCTTGCTGGGGACAACGATGGTCAGCGGTCTGTATTACAGCCACAAGTTGAGAGAATTGGGTTGCTCGGATGGCCTGACTCAAGTTGCAAATCGTCGCTCCTTTGACCACTATCTGGAACAGCGACTCTGGGAAAGAAAAGATCTGTCGCTAATTCTCTGTGATGTAGATTTTTTCAAAGCGTATAACGATTGCTATGGTCATCAGTCGGGCGATCGCTGTCTTCAACAGATTGCCGAGGCGATTCGCAGAGCGGTACGCCGTCGCGACCTGGTGGCTCGCTACGGAGGCGAGGAATTTGCCATTATTTTGCCCGATACAACTGCCCAAACGGCTTTCTATATCGCGGAGCGAATTCAGTATCAGATTCGTCAGTTGCACATTCCCCATCGTGGTTCCAAAGTTTATCCCTATGTCACCGTCAGTTTAGGATTGGCCAGTGCTCCCTATAGTGCCAGACTGTTGCCCTCAGATTTAATCGCTGCGGCTGACCAGGCGCTCTACCAGGCAAAGCTTCTAGGGCGGAATCAAATTGTTGTGCATTCGGATTTTACCCACGAGGGGATTGTGAATCAGAAGAGTTTCTTATAAGCGCTGGAGTTTTGACTATTTTCCCTACAATACTGCGAAACGCTCTCTGAGAGAGCGTTTCGCAGTATATTTAGTTTTAGCGTCGATTTTTCCTGAAAAGCTGACGGGGATCTGTTTAGCGTTTTTGGATTCCCGCCTGGACGACACCCAGGCGGGATCCAAAAACCTATTTTTAGCGACTCTCGCGTGCCCCTGCGGCGCGGAGGCACGCGAGAGTCGCTAAGCGCACACGCTGACGGCGTCAGCTTTTCAGGAGAAATCGACGCTATAGCAATCCTAAATCGGTTGTGAGCAGGGGGTGGGGGGCGGTGCCCCCACGCAGGGGTTCCCCCTGCACCCCTCTCACAAATCAAATAGGATTGCCATGGTTAGTCAAAAGTCTAATCCATAGAGCGCTAAACGAAATGGTAAGGTGGTAGTCCTTCGCCCAAACTGAGATGCCAATCAGCACAGATGCACCGCCAGTTTTCTAGCGCTTCAATCAATCGAGATTCGATTGAGCGGGGGTACAACAGATAGATGCGCTCAATACTGTCCTGTGGGTCTGCAAAGATGAGTTTGTTGGCAGCATTGGGTAGGTCTTGTTGCAGAAAAAGCTGCATCGCCACTTGCAACTGTTGGAACTGCTGTTTCTGTTGTTGTTGATAAATCTGCTGCTCCAGCAAGCGCTGTTTTTTAGCCAGAAAATAGTCCCGTCCACTTGTTTCAGCCGGGAGGAGAGACTCGGTGCGATCGCCCGGCACGAGTTTCAGCGTATACTCAGCCTGCCCTGCTAACCGATCAAGCTGCTGAAGATAAACGGCTTCCTGGGTCTGCAAATGCTCAGCCAGCTTCTCCTCTGACACAAAGAGAGTACCGAACCGCAGCGGTAGCACCGTCGTTTGCAGAAACAGATCACGGATGACACGATCGTGCTGGAGAACCGCCTGAAGCAGTTGGTCATCGGTGGATTGCAGGGTTTCGAGATTGAGGTTGGGTTCGGCGATCGCGATTATACTGCCTGCGCCGAACGTCTGTAGTTGACCTGCAATGCCCTCCGGTAGGGTGATAGAAGCAATGCGATGAATAAATGCATAGGTATACATGAAGAAATCGCCCCACTCCTACTGGATCTAGGACGATTCTAAGGCGGTATTTGAGAGAACAACAAATGTCCTCGACTCACCTCTCCTATTAGCGTTTTCGCGTCTCTCGTGTGCCCCTGCGCTGCAGGGGCACACGAGAGACGCGAAAACGTATAAGTGCGCTTCGCGCTTCGCGCACGTAAAATCAAGAATCTACTGGGCTTTCAAACACACCCTAGTCCCCTTTAGAATCGCAGACGCAATAACCTGTGGGGCGGATGAGACACCCACCGGGACGGGCAAGATACCCATCCCACGAAAATTACAGGTTAATTTATTCGCGATCCTAAGGGGGAGTTAGAGGGGGTCAGCCAGACGTGTGTGAAACCGTAGCCTTGAAGGAGGAGAGGGTTTGGAGATCAAACCTTCGCAGCTTTCGGTACAGACTGTTGGGCAGTATTGGTCGCCTTGACGCTCATCTTACCGTTGCTGTGACCGTTGCTGTTGCGCGGCTGAATGACGCCATAGCCACCATGATTGCGTTCATAGATGACGTTAATTTCACCCGTTTCAGCATTTCGAAACATATAGAAATCATGATCCACGAGATCAAGTTGTTCCAGTGCTTCCTGTACTGTCATCGGTGGCATCGCAAAGTATTTGGTGCGCACCACCTGGCTGGGCAATTCAGGTTGCCGATCCATTGACAGTTCGGTTGTCACAGGTTTCTCAACAACGACCTCCGCTGTTTTCACAGAAGTGTGGGTTTGCCGCTTTTCTTTATATTTACGGAGCTGACGGCTGATCTTGTCTGCCACCATGTCGATGCTTGCGTAGAGATTTTCGCTGCTTTCCTCTGCCCTCACTACAGTACCATTGGCATAAATCGTCACTTCAGCAGTCTGTTTGGTGTTGATCCGGGGATTGCGGGCAACCGACAGATGCACGTCTACTTCGGTCGTCAGGTTCTGGAAATGATTAACAGCCTTCTCAACTTTCTGACGTACATACTCACGAAGGGCATCGGTAATCTCAATGTTTTTGCCCTGGATAACAAGCTTCATAAAGCTACTCCCACAAATCATTGGGTATACATTCACCCTAGCATCTTGTATTCTGGGCGACGGTCACATTAAAAATGTTTTGCATCCTGTGATAATTCTTGATTTGAACCAGGCTGTTGGGGGGACGGTATCCGTCAAACCACTGTTGAAATTTCCTGGCTCCTGATTCAATTTCTGAGGCGACTCCTTTAAATACAGCGCTTTGCAAGCGTGTGTGGTACAAAGTTTTTGTTAAGAGCCGTGCTCCACGCGGCTCTTAACAAAAACTTTGGTTCTATCTCAGCGCAAAGTGCTGTATTACGAATGTGTTAACTTCTCAGAGGCTTTGTAAAACTTATGATTTAGGGTTGGTAACCTATCGGCTGGCATGGGAATGGCAGCGATCGCTTGTCCAGCATCGCAAAGACCACCCAGACACACCCGACGTGCTGCTGCTGCTGGAACATCCCCCCGTCTATACACTGGGGCAGGGAGCCAGCCTGGATTTTCTTAAGTTTGACCTGGCGCAGAGCCCTGCGGAGGTGCATCGGATTGAGCGAGGGGGAGAAGTCACCTACCACTGCCCCGGTCAACTAGTGGGCTACCCCATTCTGGATTTGAACCGATACCAAAGGGATCTGCACTGGTATCTCCGTCAATTGGAAGAAGTGTTGATTCAGACGCTGGCATCATTTGATTTGCAGGGAGAAAGAATTGAGGGACTGACCGGGGTCTGGGTGGAGGGGGTAAAGGTGGGGGCAATCGGCATCAAAGTGAGCCGATGGATTACGATGCACGGCTTTTCGCTAAACGTCTGTCCTGACCTCAGGGGCTTCGGCCAGATTGTGCCCTGCGGCATTGGCGATCGCCCCGTGGGTAGCCTTGAGCAATGGCAATCAGGGATAACCGTTGAGGTGGTGCGGCCTCGATTAGTCGAGGCATTTGCTGCGGTGTTTGGGGTGGAGATTCAATGGTCAGACGCAAAAGATCTGGAGAATGCAGTCGGAAATCAGGATTTTCTCTGACTTCAGGAAAATTTTCGATTTCTTTACACAGATTTGCAATCTCCTGATAATCTATAAGAAAAGTTCTGCTTGTAGCCGTAGACACCCAGGGACTTCATGACAACGGTATTTTCTGATGCAGATGGTGACCTGTCCCTGGTGGAACGTCAGGATTACCGTGCTCAGGCGATTGCTGCTCAGTTTCCTGAAGGAGTAGTTGCCCACAAATCCAGCGAGTGGCCTGGGGTTTCGCAGTCATCTAATGAATCTGAAATCGACGCCAGTCCCGCTGGAAATCGCCTACCCGATGGAGATGCGGCCAATTTTGGGGGAATGCCTCTGATCGGAGGCGACATCTACAGCGGTGCTGCTCCCCTGATGCCGCTTCGTAACCGTGATCTGGCGGTGCTGGAGGATCTGTTTCAGCAGGAGAAAATTGATGAAGTGGAAGCTGAAATTCTCCGCATTCTCTTCTTTCTTCACCCGGAACCCTGCTGGGAGGATGACCCGCTGGATTTTTTGAAGGAATACCTGTAGGGGCGCAGCATTCGGCCTACCTATTCTGCCCTTTGTCATGACCTATCTGCCGAATGCCACGCCCCTAACCGATGCTCGCTTACTCGACGGATCGCTTGGCGGCCAACTCTGCGGGGGTCATCGCTTCGTAGGGCGCAAACGGCTGGTGAATCCAGGGATCGTTGGGGAAGTAGCGGACGTAAAAGTCGGGCTTGATGACAGAGCAATGCTTATACCAGAGGACGGCGGTGCGCATTTCATCAATATAGAAGCCATATCTGCGGTCGAGCCACACCAGCACGCGTTTCAGCGTCTGACCAGAATCCACCAGGTCATCGACCACCAGCACCCGGCTGCCGAGATTGGCGGTTGTCTTGGCCAGGTCATCTGAGAAAGTGATGGAGCCGCGCATCCGGTTACCCTCGCCGCCATAGGAAGCAGTGGAAAGGATGGCCAGCGGCAGGTCAAACAGACGGGCCAGAGTGTCTCCAACCCGCAGTCCTCCTTTGGCCAAACAGACGATCTGGTTGAATTCCCAGTTTGATTCGTAGATCTGGACAGCGAGCTGCTCAATGGTGTCGTGGTAGTCATCCCAGGAAACGTAGAAATCTGGCATGTTCTTCTTAAGTGGAACGCGAGAGGTATTCTATGACGGCAGACCCCTGCAAAACGCTGAAACTGCAAAATCTGTAACGATTCAGGTCAGGGACGACTGAATCCAAGGATCACGAATAAATTAACCTGGAATATTTTTTGATAGAAGGGCGGCTTAGCTGCCCTTCTATCAAAAAATATTCGGTTTTATTTAATCCAAGATCCTACGTCGGTAGGCCCGATTCAGCTTTTCGGGTTTCGACTTTTATTCCACGCCCACTTGCTTCGCAGAGAATAATACAACTGGATTACTGATTTTGTTACAGACTATAGCAGTCCCATTTGATTTGTGAGATGGTTTGTGAGAAGGGGCGCGGGCGCAGCCCGTGCCCCTTCTCACAAACCATTTAGGATTGCGATATGACCCATTCTGCCAATGCCCCAGAGGCTCAACCCCAAAAGCTGAGTTTCGCAACGAAATTGGCTTACGGAGCCGGGGATTTTGGACCTGCGGTAACGGCAAATATCCTGGCATTTTTTCTGCTGTTCTTTTTTACCAACGTTGCCGGGATGAGTGCGGGTCTGGCGGGCAGCGTCCTGATGATTGGCAAGATTTGGGATGCGGTGAATGACCCAATTGTGGGGGTGTTGAGCGATCGCACTCAATCCCGCTGGGGCCGTCGCTACCCCTGGATGATCTTCGGGGCGATTCCCTTCGGAATTTTCTTTTTCTTGCAGTGGGTGGTGCCCCGCTTCAGCAGTGACCCCAACATCAACCAGTGGGGGCTGTTCTGGTACTACATTGCGATCTCCGTCCTGTTCAACTCGTTCTACACAGCGGTGAACCTGCCGTATACAGCTCTAACCCCCGAACTGACACAGGACTACAATGAGCGCACCAGCCTCAACAGTTTCCGGTTCGCTTTTTCCATCGGCGGTAGTATTATTTCCATCTTTCTGGTGATCGGCATCGCGGCCCTCGTCCCCAATCTGGAGCAGCAGTACATCTGGATTGGATTGACCTGCGCGATCATCTCAGTACTCCCCATCTACTGGTGCGTCTGGGGAACGCGATCGCATGTTCTGGGGCGATCGGTCACTGCTGCTCAAATCGAGGCAGAAGCCGAACTGCCGATCATGGAGCAGATTCGCATCGCCCTGAGTAACCGCCCCTTTCTTTATGTCATTGGCATTTACCTTTGCTCCTGGCTGGCGCTTCAACTCACCGCCAGCATCCTGAAGTATTTTGTGATCAACTGGATGGGCTTCTCCGATCAGGTCTCAAACCTGACGATCCTGCTGGTGCAGGGGACGGCGCTGGTCATGCTGTTTATCTGGAGTGCCGTGAGTAAGAGGGTCGGCAAAAAAGCGGTCTATTTCATGGGCATGGGGGTGTGGATCCTGGCGCAAATTGGTCTGTTCTTTTTGCAGCCGGGTCAACTGGTGATGATGTATGTGCTGGCGATCGCCGCCGGGGTTGGGGTCTCCACTGCTTACCTGATTCCCTGGTCAATGTTGCCAGACATCATCGAGCTGGACGAACTACAAACCGGGCAGCGGCGGGAAGGCGTGTTCTACTCCTTTATGGTGCTGCTGCAAAAAATAGGGTTGGCACTGGGGCTGTTTCTGGTCGGGCAGGCGCTGGAATGGTCAGGCTTTATCGAAAGTTTGCCCGGTCAGCCCGATCCAGCCCAGCCCGCCTCAGCTTTGATGGCTATCCGATTTGCTGTCGGCCCACTGCCGACCGTTTGCCTGATCGCAGGGGTATTCCTGACCTACTTTTACCCGATTACCCGCGAAGTCCATGCCGAGATTATGCTGAAGCTCAACGAGCGGAAGAACGGCAACGACATTAACTGAGATGCAAAACCCATATGAGGTGTAGGTCAAGGCTGCGCTTTGACCTACACCTCATATGGGTTTTGCAGTATATCCCTATCAGCCCTATCTCTCTGGATGCGCTTCGAGATAAGATTGCCTTAGTATTGATCCCCGAATGTTAAGAAAAATAAAGTTCTTGCAGAGGGTTCGTCCTTCCACGGTTGAGGTTCTATGAAAACATTTCTGTCTCGCCTGCTTGCGCTGGCAATGGTTTTAGTGATCGGGTTAACAGGCTGCTCCTCTGCACCCACTGGGCTGTCGGGCAACTATCGGCAGGATACCCTGGCCCTGATTGAAACCCTGAGAACAGCGATCACACTGCCCGATGGCACCCAGGATAAAGCAGATGCCCAGACAGAAGCCCGCAAGATGATCAACGACTTCTCCGCTCGCTACCGCAAAGAGACTGCTCTGCTGAAGCTCAGTTCCTTTACCACGATGCGCACCGCGCTGAACTCCCTGGCTGGCCACTACGCCTCCTATCCCAATCGTCCCGTCCCTGAGAAGCTGAAAACCCGTCTGGAGCAAGAATTCAGGCAGATTGAAATGGCGCTGAAGCGCGAAGCTTAAACATCTAAATAAACAGGAAGCCTGGGGGCGAATGCCTCCAGGCTTCCTGTTTATTTACTGGACTTTTGAAAAAATCGGCGCTAAAGCTAATTATGCTGCGAAACGCTCTCTAAGAGAGCGTTTCGCAGCATGGCAGAAAAATAGTCAAAACTCCAGTTATTTAGATATTCGCAAACGCGTCTGCTTGCAGAATCTGATTCAGAATCCGCTCTGGCCGCTGCTGGTACTTCCAGGCAAAAGCATGGCGGAAGGCCGCATCCTGACACGCCTGGAGCTGCTGGAAGCCGATGATGTCATGGGTCAGCAGGCTCTCGTACTCAAACGGTAGTCGGACATTGTGCAGTCCGGCGTTGTCGGTGCAAATGGCGATGTCTACCCCAGCCTCAAAGCAGCGATCGAACACGACTTTGAGCTGGTGAAGGTCCTCCAGCGTTCCGGTTTTCAGGTAGGTGGTGGGACACACCTCCAGACACTGACCGCGACGTGCCACATCCGGCAGCAGTTCGGGATGCTGCAGGGGGATCTGGATGCCGTGGCCGACGCGCATCAGGTAGGGTAGCAGCTCCGGGTAGCAACCCTCTTCAGTTTCATAGACATGTCCGGTGGTATTCAGGCCCAAACTGCGGGCATACTCGTACAGGTCAATGAACTCCTGGAGGCGATCGCGGTAATGATTATCCCCCCCCGCCAGGTCAATGCCGCAAACATACTGCTGTTTTGTGACGGCCAGGTCAACGATCGCTTTGTTCACCTCATAGGGTAAACGCGAGTGCATACAGAGAATCTGGCTGGTGACGATGGGGTATTCACCCAGGTGACTGGCCTTGCCCACAGTGTCAACAATTGCCGACATCAGCTCGATTCGTTCGGACTGGGTCAGGTGTTCTGGCGTTCGCAGGTACGGCGTATAGCGCAGCTCCATATAGGCCAGATTCTCGAACACGTAGGCCCCGCGCATCAGACGGTAGATGAAGTAAGGCAGTGTCTCGTCGGTCTGGACACTTTCCACCAGGGTGTGCAGTTCCAGGTATTCGTCAAGCGTATTGCGGGGTTTGGTGTAGAACTCTTCAAAATCGGGATAGTCTGAAAACCGACCAGAGAGATCGTCACGATTGCGTTCAAAATAGCGCCATAGGACACGGGGGACAACTGAACCCCCCAGGTGGCGATGCAGTTCAGCGTATAGAGCCACGAATAACCTCCTAAGGAGATAAACGGTTGAGGAGTAAAAGCATACGGAGCTTCAGACCAGACAATCCAGGCAGGCCAGACAGACCTGATCCTACAGCAACCGAAAGGTTTCAAGACGGGGGGCAGGGGGCAAAGGGTGTACCCCTGCATGGGGGCGGTGCCCCCACTCCCCCTTGTTCTGACCCAAACATCGATTGCTATAGCAGTAAAACTTTTGACCGATGACGAACCACGAATCTGCCATTGACAGAGAGAACTTTGACTCTAGATAATGGGAGTTTGCGCGATTTGTAAAATTCTAGCAACTTAAACCCTTGGCTAACGTTATTGTGATCGGTGCCCAGTGGGGCGACGAAGGAAAAGGCAAAATTACCGACCTGCTGAGCAAGTCGGCGGATGTGGTGGTACGCTATCAGGGCGGGGTCAATGCGGGACACACGGTGGTCGTGCAGGATCAGACCTTCAAACTGCATCTGATTCCCTCCGGGATTCTCTACCCCAACACCGAGTGCATTATCGGGTCGGGGACGGTGATCGATCCCAAAGTGCTGATCGAAGAACTCGACCAGCTCGAAGCACTCAAGATTTCCACCCAGAATCTCCTGATCTCCGAAACGGCACACGTCACCATGCCGTATCACCGGATGATCGACCAGGCGTCGGAGGAGCGGCGGGGCAACCACAAGATTGGCACCACGGGCCGAGGAATTGGGCCTACCTACGCCGACAAGTCGGAGCGCATCGGTATTCGGGTGATCGACCTGATGGACCCCGAAGGACTAAAGAAAAAGTTGCGCTGGACGATCAACTACAAGAACGGGATTCTAGAAAAGCTCTACGGTCTGACCCCACTCGATCCCGAAGTCGTGATTGACGAGTACATGGCCTACGCCGATCGTCTGCGTCCCCATGTCATTGACAGCTCACTGCACATCTACAATTCCTACAAACAGCGGCGCAACATCCTGTTTGAAGGGGCACAGGGGACGCTGCTCGACCTTGACCACGGCACCTATCCCTACGTCACCTCCTCCAATCCCGTCGCGGGGGGAGCCTGTATCGGCGCAGGGGTTGGCCCAACCATGATCGATCGCGTCATTGGCGTGGCCAAAGCCTATACCACCCGCGTTGGTGAAGGGCCATTCCCAACGGAACTGCACGGAGATCTGGGAGAACAGTTGTGCGATCGCGGCGCAGAATTTGGCACTACCACTGGACGCAAGCGGCGCTGTGGCTGGTTCGACGCGGTGATTGGCCGCTATGCCGTGCGGATCAACGGCCTGGACTGCCTCGCCATCACCAAGCTGGACGTGCTGGACGACATGGACGAGATCAATGTCTGCGTCGCCTACGAGATCGACGGTCAGCGCTACGAAGATTTCCCCTCCAACGCCCGCCAGTTCGCCCGCTGCCAGCCCATCTACAAAACGCTACCCGGTTGGAAGCAGTCCACCGCCGACTGTCGCTCGCTGGACGATCTGCCCCGCAAAGCGCTGGACTACCTCAAGTATCTGGCTGAACTGATGGAGGTGCCGATCGCTATCGTTTCACTGGGGGCCAGCCGCGACCAGACCATCATTGTGGAAGACCCCATCCACGGCCCCAAACGAGCGTTGCTCTACACAAATGGCACACCTGCCCCTGCAGAGGTGTAGGATAGGGGATTGGGGTCTGCGGCCCAGCTTGCTGTTGCTCAAATGTTTGCTCAAAACGGATAAAAGATCATGGAACTGACAGTCGAAGGAAAGAAACGCCCTGAGGGGGCGAAAACGAACGCGCTGCGCCGCAGTGGACAAATCCCGGCGGTGCTCTATGGGCACGACGGGGCCAACTCGGTCGAGCTGACGGTAGACGCCAAGAGCGCCGAGCTGATGATGAAAAAGGTGGTTGTGAACAACACCATCGTCAATCTGAACATCCAGGATCTGGGCTGGAGCGGCAAAACCCTGCTGCGCGAAGTGCAGTCTCACCCCTGGAAAGGTAAGCTGTACCACCTCAGCTTTTTCTCCGTTGCCTCTCAAAGCAGTGTAGACGTGGTTCTCCCCCTCCACTTTGTGGGAGAAGCCCCCGGCGTCAAGACAGGTGGTGGCACCCTGGATACCGTTCTGACGGAACTGGCGGTTCACTGCCCCCCCACCGGCATCCCTGACTACATTGAAGTCGATATCTCCAATATGCAGGCTGGCGATGCCCTGCACGTGAGCGACCTGAAGTTGCCCGCTGGCGTGGTTGCCTCTGGAGAGAGCGATCGCGTGGTCGTCTCGGTGCTGGGGTCTCG